>JAMFSL010000090.1 GCA_026225275.1 Puia dinghuensis | reverse complement strand
CAGCAGCATAGAAGTAGTTTGATACCAACGCCTGCACGTCGATACCGGGAGGCCGGCTCCCATCTTTTACAAAGCACCAAATTTCAAATTCAAAGAACTCGTCATTTGTTCGTGACGCCTAGTATCCCGCATTTTGTACTAAATTTCCATTGGTCTGCAGCGCACTGGTCGGTATAGCCAGCAATGACCGGTAAGCGCCATTAGGTGAATGCGATAACCATTGATAATTGGTGAACACATTGAACCTTATCAGATCCTGCCGGCGTCGCCCCTCCTGACAAAATTCCCAGCCTAATTCATCCAGGAACCGCCCATACTGGATCCCGCTGACATTTTCATAGGTCGTGTTAAGGTGATTTCTCAACCCATAGCTATACACGGTGGCACCACTCAGTTGGGCACCGGTGACAACAGCCTTGGCCGGGTCTGTAGTGAAATCCCTTGCCCTCACCTGCGTCACCAACGCAGCCGCGTCATCCGCATCCCCTGTCCTCAACAGGCACTCGGCCTTCATCATCAGGATGTCGGCATACCTGAACAACGGAAAGTCATTGCTCATGCCCACCAGCTCGCCCGTCTGGATCTGATATTTTCCCAGCCGGTATCCATGTATCTCCTCTGAAGAATCCACCCCCGGCAACACATTGATATACGTCAGCGGCTTGCCTACATAGGCGCCCAATTGACCTATCAAAGTATCCCCGGCAGCGGTATACTGCTGACCCTGGATCCAGTTGGCGCTCAGCCGGCTGTCCTCCGGATCAAAGGTATTGATGAATTGTGGTATGGCACATATTCCACCCCAGGGAGAATTTTGAAAATTATAGGTCGCCTGGTTTTCCGGCTCCAGCGTCTCCATATGCAGGGTCCAGGCCGTATTACCGTTGGCCGTATAGATCTGATCGAATGGAATGGAAAACACGATTTCTTTCGAATTTTGATTTTCCGTCGCAAACACACTGGCTTGCACCGGCTCAAGACTGTACAACCCGGAATTGATCACCTGGTCGCACGCAGCCATACAATCAGCCCAGTCGGGAGTACCGGTATACACGCCGGCATTCTGATACATCTTGGCCAGCAACGTATAGCCTGCCCAGATATTGAATCTTCCATACGTCGAGGCATCATTGGCCGAGTCTAACAGGGGGACATTAGTAGTCAGCTCGGAAATGATAAACGAATAGACCTGCTGCCGGGTAGCCTGTGTCGGCTCAAAAGAAGCCGGGACATTGAAGCTGGTATCGATCGGAACATTGCCAAAGAAATCACATAATGCATAATAGTACGAAGCCCTTAGCACCCTTAATTCAGCTATCAGTTGGGCTTTTCCGGTAGTGATGGGTATCAGATTGGCATCGACCTGGTACAGCAGCCGGTTACAGTTGGTGATCCCCTCATAGGCATTCGTCCATATCTGGTAACAGTTGTCCTCATCAGGGGTCCAGGTATGATAATGCATCCGCTGGTAGACCCCGCCGTCCACCCAGCCGTTGGGCCTCTCGGGAATGACGGTTTCGTCTGCGCTGATCTCATTGGTCCGCCAGATGGCATTGGCGCTTCTGCCTAATTCCAATGTTCGCCAGTTGGTATACGGAACACCCACCAGAGCCGCAATATCCCCGGGACCCGGATTGAACTGACTGGCTACTATTGTTTGATAGTCTTTATTATCCAATTTGGTGCACGCATATAGTCCAAAAAGGAGGAGACTCAATCCACCTATGAACAGATAATATTTCGTTTTCATTGATGTAATTTTTAATAAATTAAAAGCTAGCTGATAAACCAACGGTATACTGCCGGATAGTGGGATACGTATCCCGGCTGTCAACGCCCGGCGCAAGGGCATTCACCCCCGAAAGCGGCACTTCAGGATCGGTCCCTTTGTACCTGGTGATCAGCAACGTATTCAAAGTCGAAGCATACACCCTTGGCGCATGGATATATTTCGACCTTAAATGTCGGAATGTATACGCCACGTTGACATTGTCGATCTTCCAGAAATTACCGTTCTCGACATAATAACTGTTAAATTCTTCCGGCATGGTCGGACTTAAGACCGCCGCCCCGCCTATCTTGGTCTGCGAAGACGCCAGCCGGTTATAGTTTTGTACGGACGTATTCTCGAAATACATGCGCTGCATATTCATTACCTGGAAACCAAAGGCTCCGCGCATGGTAACACCAAAATCCCAGTTCTTATACCGCAGGGTATTGTTCCAGCCGGCGTAGTATTTTGGCAATCCGTTGCCGATCACCTGCTTGTCGGTAAAGGCATGAGCGAGTTGACTGTAAGGGACGATCTTCCCATTGGGTTCCTTATAGATCCAGGTGCCATCAGCCGCTACGCCGATGGCCTTAAAACCATAAAATTGCCCGATAGGCTGTCCTACCTGTACTATATTGGTAAAAGTGGTGATCGGGTCCAGCGTATTTCCGGTAGTGAAATATGGCACGGTGGCCTGATATAATTGATTGGAAAGACTGACTAACTTATTGCTGTTGGTCGAAAAATTAAAACTGCTGGTCCAGGAAAAATCCTTTTCCCGGATTGGACTGACATTCAGGGCGACCTCGATACCCCTGTTGTCCATGGTCCCTACGTTAGCCTCTGTGGTCGGGTAGAGATTAGGCGGGCTCGGAACACTGTAATTATATAAAAGACCGGTGATCCTGTTGTCGTATACATCGAAAGTACCGGTGAAGAGGCCTTTCAGCAAACTATAGTCCAAACCGATATTGGTCTCATGCTTTTCTTCCCAGCGTAAGCTCGGATTGGCATTCTGACTGGGTCCCAACGTTTGTATCCATTGTCCGTTATACAGAATATAATTCCCATACCCCAGTAACCCAACCCCCTGAAAACCCAGGCCTGGCTGATTACCCGTAATACCATACCCCGCCCGCAATTTCAGATCGTCGAAAATTTGCTGCCCCTGCATGAAGGCTTCTTTGGTGATCCGCCAACCCAGCTGGACGGAAGGAAATTTACCATAGGGCTCGCTCGTACCATACAACTGACTGGCGCCATCGATCCGCAAGCTGGCCAGCAACAGGTATCTTTCATTGTAGTTATAGGTCGCCCGGGCAAAATAACTGATGAGATTGGTTTGAGTACGATAGCTGTTGATGACGTCCTGCCCGTTTGGTTGCGCCGCCCCCAATTGTATGAGGTTATAGCCGAAAGTAGGAATATCGGTCGGGAAATCGTGGTTGGTGATACTGGAAGTAAAAGTATCTACATCCTGGTACTCGTACCCCGCCAGCAACGAGAAATGATGCTCGTTGAGGGACTTTGTGTACTCCGCGGTGATATTGATATATCGGGCAACAGATGTTCCGCTGGCAGTAGTGGCAACACCGTCCTGGTTATCGCGGAGGGTGCTGATATTCTGAAAATTGGCAAAATATTGATTCAAAAAACCGGCTTTTTGGTAAGACCCTGTGGCAGCTATGCGTAATCCTTTGATGGGCAGAAAGGCAATGGTAGCATTGTATTTGCCCCTATAGGCCGATTGTGGCTGATAGGTATTATAGATATCGGACACGGGATTCTGATATTCAAAGTTGTCGGGCTCCTGGTAATAGCTGCCGTCGGGTTCTTTGACCGGCGCAGTAGGGTTCATTTTCAACGCCATCTCATAATCCAGGTAGTTGAACGGGATGTCATTGAAATTGGTTTGTAGTATGCCCAGGTTGAATCGCAGCTTTCCATCGAACATGCTGTGATTGATATCCACCCGGCCGGTTACCTGTTTATGATTGGTTTGCTGAAATATCCCGTCGAGATAGCGATAATTGATCGATGCCAGGTAATTCGTTTGATTGGTACCGCCCCTGAAGGTTGCGCTTTGAACGGTGGACAACGGAAGATCGTTGCTCATTGCTTTTATCCAATCGGTGGAATGGCCCAGGTCATACGTTGACAACCGGGTGCCCGCCGCAATTTGCCTCCGGTAGTCGGCGGCGGTCAGCTCCTTGGGCACCCTGGTCTCCTGACTGGTGCTGATATTGCCATTATAATCCAGTTGGTTGATGCTGTTGCCGGTGGCATGTTTGGTGGTGATAATGATCACGCCATTGGAACCATTGACGCCATAAATGGCCGTCGCCGAAGCATCCTTTAAAACTGAAATTTCTGCAATGTCTTCCGGTGAAACGGTCACAAGATCGCCGGGAACACCATCCACGATCACCAGCAGGCCTGTGTTGGCGCCACCGATGGTATTGATGCCCCGCAGCAGGATCTGCGATTGTGCATTCGGATCACCAGATGGATTGGATACCGCCAGCCCCGCCACTTTTCCCCTCAGCAATTCCCCTGCATCGGTCACCGGCCCTGTGACGAAATCTTCGGCTTTCACCGTGGCTACCGAACTGGTGACGTCCGCCTTATGCTGCGCACCATACCCGATGATCACGATATCGCCAAGTGATGTATTGTTCACATGCAGCTGGATAGTGATTGTCGCCTGATCATTCACCTGTACCTCTTTGTTATCGAAACCGATAAAGCTGATGATCAGCGTTGCATTGGTAGCCGCCTTCAGCGTGAACACACCGTCATATCCCGTCTGCGTGGAGATAGAGGACCCTTTCACCTTGACATTGGCGCCCTCAAGCGGTTCTCCTTTGTCATTCAACACCCGGCCATGGATGGTGATTAAAGCTAACGCACTGCTGTCCGGCGTTACCGGTTTTTCCACCGGTCCCGGCCCCGTGCCGGCCGGAAGTCGTTTGACGATGATCACGCCATTGGTCAGCACATAACTCATCCCCTGCTCGCGCAAACAATCGTCCAGCACTTCCTTTAATGGGGTATTGTTGTAGTTGACGGCAACCGGCCTCGCCTTTTCCAACAAAGATTTATCATACATAAAATCGTAACCGGTCTGCTGCTTGATGATCTCGAACAATTGGGGAAGCGACACATTTTTTCCGGTCAGGGTGACCTTTTGGGCGAAAGAAGTCGCTCCAACGTGGAGGGTCGCAAGGAGGATCAAAGCAGTCGTTAGTTTCATGACCTGTAGCGTTCGGCAAATGGCATTGCCGGATATGAACAATTTCATACTTTTGAAAAGTTTTGGGGTAAGAGAATCGTCTTGTAAGAAGGGTGGTTTTTGGACCCCCAAAATGTCGGTCGGCGGTGAGGCTTCCAATTTCACTTCCGGCCTTTTTTATGGAGTCCTGTTCCGTTTTAAGCGTCAGGTGGCATAATCGTTAGTTTTGGTGATGAAAGAATGTATAGTAAAGTTGACTCACTCAATTCCCGTCAGGCTGCTTTCCCGCTTCAACAATGATTTTCCTCCCCAATAGCGTAAAGTGTACTTCGTCGGTCTGTTCCAGCACAGCCAATAGTTCCGAAACTGACTTTTTCCGGGAGATCACCCCGTTAAATTCGACTTCCGGCAGTGATCCTTTCAACACTACGTCCACATCATACCAGCGCGCAATTTGTCGCATGATCGCAGCCACCGGCAACCCCTCGAAGCGAAACTCCCCCTTTTTCCAGGCAAGGACTTCCCGCATATCAGGATGAGATACCTGCCATTCGATGCCGCCACTCGACCAACTGGCCTGCTGACCGGGCTGGATCTGCCGCCGGTCATTACCCCGCACGACCCTCAAGGCTCCGTTGATCAGCGTCGCCCGGATGGCGTCTTCATCGGAATAGGCCATGAGATTCAGTTCAGTGCCCAGCACCTCCACGGTCACATTATTCGCATCGATATAGAAAGGCTGGCCCGTGCGCGCAGCCACCTCGAAATAAGCCTCCCCCGTCAGTTCAACCCTTCTTTCCCCGCCTGCAAACACGGTCGGATACTTCAAGCTCGACGCCGCATCCAGCCACACCCTGGACCCATCCGGCAGCACCATCTCATAAAACCCGCCCCGCGGCGTCGCAATCTGGTTCATTCCCACATTCCCGCCTTCGTCCGTCCCATCGCCCCCAGCCTTCCCCCGATAAGCCACCACGCCCCCGGCTTTGAAGATCTGCATCCCCCCCTGGCTGGCCAGCATACCGTTTGCAGCGCTGTCAAGCACAATACGCCGGCCGTCAGCCAGCGTAAGCACCGCCTTGTCACTGGCCGGTGTAATGACAGGTGCCGCAACGATGCCCGGCGCCTTTTGAGGAGTGCGCACAGTCGGCCGTCGCAGCAGAAACCCCGCAACCACGAGGACAACGGCCGCCGCAATAGCGGCTGCTGACAGGATCATTCGGCCGGCAGACCGGGACCGGCCTCTCGTCGCCTCTTCGGCACGCCCCATGCCCACCACACCCATAGGAATATCCTTCTCCCGGATAAGCTCGAGATACAAAGCATCGATATCGATCTCCTCCTCCTGCCGTGCAGGGAACTCCCTATCGATCCACGCCGCGAAAAGCCTGTTCATCTCCGCTCGGTTTTCTGCACGGGTGGCCATCTCCCGAAACAGCGCAAGCTCTTTGGGCGTCATCCTGTCATCCAGATATTTTCGAAATAATTCCTCAAGGGTCATAGCTAGGCCTCCTGTCTAAGGATAAGGACAGCAAGAACGATCGCCGGGAGGCATCAAAAACAACATTTTTTATAGTAATTGCTTCAGCATCGCCAGGCCTAGCACGGTCAATGCTCCGGCATGATGCTGTTCCAGGTAACCCCTGATCAAGGTGAGGGCCCTGGCAATATGACTTTTGACGGTCAGGGGAGATAATTTCATCTGGCTGGCTATCTCTGCATGGCTCATACCCGCTATCCTGCTAAGGACAAACGACCGGTTCAGCTGCGGCGGAAGATGCTCCACCGCCTCGCGCAAAATACACTCCAGCTCCTTGACCTCCATGTTCCTGTCCGGCGCCGGTGTACTCTCCGCAAACCAAGCTTCCAGGTAATCCGCATTCGTGATATCCAGCACCTTCTTCTGCAGGTGGTTACGCACCAGGTTGAGTGCCATCGTAGTCAGGAACCCTTTGAAATAATGGACGGAATTAAGCCGCTCTCGTTTGACCCATAACCGGGCAAAAATTTCCTGGGTGAGATCTTTAGCCTGCTCCGAATCCTTGGTCAGCTTGATACACAGCGAATAAACCTGTCTGGAGTAGACCGCGAATAGTTCCCGGAAGGCATGGGGATCGCCTTGTGAAACCCGCAGCAAGAGTTCTGATTCGGTATCGAAATTTTCCATTGGCAATGGCAAACAATATTTATAAGCAGTACCTGACCAAAAGTAATTCTTAATTTTTTAATTGTCAATACAACATTTCCCCCACCCTGATCACATTAACGGAATAAGGCTTTATACTTAGCCTTAAAGTGTCGCCGGTAACAGCGAAAGACTGCACTTTCGGCGAGACTACCCCGGGCTGATCCAGCGAGTTGACCGCATTCAAATCATCATTTTGCAGCGTGGTAACGCTCCCCTTCGATGACAACCCTTTCACCCCACTGATCACAAAACTGGCATCCTGTGCCTGCGCCGCGGTATTGATCAATTTAACGATCAGTGTATGGGCCGCTTTATCCAGCACCGCCGAGGCAAAACAGCCCCCTTGCCCGGTGACGGTTTGATCATGCAAGGTAATGGGAACCACATCGGTACCCTTATTCAGCGAATAAAGCTGCTGGACATAATAATTCGGGGTTCCATACGACCGGAGATTGTCGAACCAGATCAGATCGGGTGTCCATTGCCAGCCCTCTACATGCGCAAACAGCGGCGCGTAGGACGCCATATGGACTACGTCTGCATTCCGCTCCAGCCCGGTCATAAAGGCCGCTTCTGACAAAGCGCATTGCCAGTTATTCTTGTTTTCCGGACTACCCACGCCTTTGCTTTGCGCAGCATATTCCCCCGCAAAGATGTGCGGCCCATTCCTGTCGTAATTGTCGTACCGCCTGACATTGTCGAGGAACCATTGCGGCGACCGGTAATAATGCTCGTCCAGGATATCGGCATGTAACGCCCTCATCGTTTGATTCAGATAATCGAACTTCTGACCGTCAGGATCGGGACCGACGCTCGAAACCAGTTGTATGTCCGGGTATTGCTGCTTGATGGTCTTCTCGAATATTTTCCATCGCTCGATATATTGCGGTCCCCATTGTTCATTTCCCACACCGATCATTTTCAGGTGGAAGGACGCCGGATGCCCAAGATCAGCACGCAATTTCCCCCACTTCGTATCGGTGGGACCATTCGCAAACTCGATCAGGTCCATCGCATCCTGCAGATAAGGGTCCAGCGAATCCAATGGGGCCAGCTGACCGCTGTTGAATTGACACGCCATGCCGCAATTAAGTATCGGCAAAGGTTCAGCACCAATGTCCTCCGCCGTCATGAAATATTCCATAAAACCCAGTCCGAAGGTTTGATAATAGTCGGGCGTTAACCGATGCTTGAATTCCAGGTTCCAGCGATTGATAATAGTCTCGCGCCGGTCGACATCGCCAATGGTCTTTTTCCATTGATATCGGTTAGCCAAAGTCCGCCCCTCGACGATACACCCTCCGGGGAATCGTAAAAAACCGGGTTTCAGATCGGCCAGCCGCTGCACCAGATCCGCACGTAAACCGCCCGGCCTGTTCATCCACGTATGCTCCGGGAAAAGAGAGACCATATCCAGGTCGATAGCTCCGGCCTTGTGGGCCCATAGATTCATTTGCGCTTTATCCACTGTACTGTTCGCTACAAAGGATACGGTATATGTTTTCCAGTTGAGATCGGTAGGATGGACAGCTCCACGGCCAATGACAACTCCCTGCGAATCGACCAGTTCGACAGTTAGGCCGGTCCTGCTGCCGGAATGCTGCCTGGCTATGACCGAAAAGTGATAGGTTTCACCCTTTTTGATTCCCATACCGCGGAACCCTTCGTTCGATAATCCATAATATCCTGCACCCGACGCAACGGTCAGGGTGATCACATGCGGATTGTCGGGTCGCTCCGCCGATCGGTCGACTACCTGCACGCTTCCGCTTCCTCCATCCTTTCCCCGTTCATGCCAGCCCATTAAATTCGGCGTGAACTCAAAAGACCTGTTCTTGACCAGTTCGGCATATACACCGCCATCGGCAGCCATATTGATGTCTTCGAAAAAAATGCCGTACATGGTCGGCTCCACATGCGCTGTTATGCTGTCAGCCTTTATAATATAGGTTGGTTGTGCCCACGTAGCAGGTATAAACCAGTTTAATAGACTAAAAAGCAAAAGGATTTTCGATTTCATATGCAGGCATTGTGGGTTTACTCGATGCGACTAATGTAGCAAAAATAATATAAATGTAAAAATTACACTTAAAACCCACCGCTAAACCCGCATCCTTCACTTACGCTCTCTCTCAATCCTTCGTAAACGTATACGGATCATATTCCACGAAATCACTTTCCCTGGTCTCCAGCGAAATAACCTTACCGGCAACTATCTTGAACTTGACGGAATAAATGCCATATAAGATATTGTCATACTGCAGCAGCCATTCGTCATTATCCATATACTGCAGTGTAGCCGTTAGATGAGCATGCCCGTTGAAAGTGATCGCCAGCCCCTTGTTTGTAGACCGGATATCCAGACTCCCGTACAGCGGGTTGGTATAATGCCCGGTGTACGATGCCAGTGCCAGGGTCGGTGCCGTACCCTTTACCCTGTCCTTCCAGCCGCTAATCGTCTTCAGGGTATCCTTCATCTGCTGGCTGAATCCCCGGAATCCCAGATCACTATAATTCCGGAAAGGCAACCCCAGGTAGGCATCGATGATCTGCTGCCGCAATAACACGAAAAAATCCTGGTTGTCGTTATTCGTCAAAACAGCCATCCCCAACCGCTCTTCGGGGATGAAACACACCACGCTCACCATACCGCCCGCACCACCCGTATGCATATATACTTCCCGGCCATCATAGTCGTAGGATTCCAGGCCAAGGTCATATCCGTAGACATGCGTCGGCACACCCGATCGCTTACGGCTGGAAAGGATGGTATTGACATCTCTTGTCCGCAGCATAGCCCCGAATGGGACCACCGTACGGCCCTGGTATCGACCGCTATCCAGTTGGGTAAGCAGCCAGTGTGAAAGATCGGACACATTGCTGATCAGTGCGGCAGCCGGCCCGAGGTTATCCCACTGATCCAGAGGCACGGTGTGCAACATACCGGTAAAGCTGGTGGTGTAAGGCTGCGCCAATTGTACGGCCGCCGGCACCTTCGTGATGCTTGTGTAGGTATGATTCATCTGCATCGGCAACAGCAGACTGTCTTCCACATATTCACTCCATTCTTTGCCAGTCACCTTCGGAATGATCTGACCGGCCGTCATCACACAACTGTTGCAGTAACCGAAGTCCTGACGAAAAGGATTGATGGGTTTCAGCAGTCTCATCTTATGCATGATCTCCTCCCGCGTCAGCTTGCTATTCCAAAAGGTGAAGTCGCCCTGAAACGTCTTCGTCCCGATCCGGTGGCTAAGGATATCCCGGATAGATACCAGCGCCGTGCTGGTAGGATCATACAATTTAAAGTCCGGAAAAAATTTGGTCACCTTATCGTCTAACGACAGCTTCTTATCGTATTCCAACTGTGCGAGTGCAGTGGCAGTGAACAGCTTGGTATTACTGGCAATCATAAACAGCGTATTCTCATCCACCGGCGTATTGCTTGCCGTATCTTTCACGCCATAACCTTTCATGACAATGACCTTGCCGTCCTTGACAATCACAACAGACAGGCCCGGCACCTGCCAGTCCTTCATGCCCTGCCGGATATAATTATCCAGGCTGTCGCTGATAAAAGTTGGGGTCTGGGAAAAAACAGCCGCAGCGGGCAAAAACAGCAATGCAAGCAGTATTCTGGTTTTCATGCTGCAAACTATTGAAAAAAAATTATTTCAATGCCCTGAATTCTACCCCTTGCTGGCAGGTCCACTTCATTTTCTCTCCATAAAACGTGGCCGGTAGCCATTTCCTGGACAACCGCATGATCCGCAGCGCCTCATCCGCCAGCTTCGCATCCACCTCATCTGCATTCGTAACATGAAAATTGGACAGACTGCCGTCCTCAGCCACTACGAATTCGACGATGACGGTCTTCCAGGCTTCGTTTTCGCCTTTGGGTATCTTGACGTACCGTTCTGTCAGTTTGGAATTCAATGTACTGTCCAGGAAATCCTGCCAGGCCCGATCCCCGCCGGGATAACGGGGAAAAATGATCCTCGGCGCACTGAAGAGCGCCGTAACAGGAAGATCGGGAAGTCGAAAAACATGGTCATTGATCGGCTGCCGCTCTATCCCGATACAGCTATCGGTCTCCGTGGCATAAGGATAATCCGTCCGGATCCAAAGCCGCAACGCCCCGCCCGTCTCATGCGCATATACATCGGCCTGACCGATAAGATTGTGCCGGTCATCCTCCGGGTCACTGTACAGCTGGGTAGAATAAAGATATTGCCGGGCCAGCTTACTGGTCTCGATGGTGAGCCCCTTACAGGGATGCCCACCAATACTGACAATGGCATTATCATGAATGATCCCCGTCACATCAGCGGTATCGGAATCGAAATCGAGATAGAATACGGTGTCGATCTTTCGGAATTTAATATACTCCTTCCGGTCACTTTTGATGATATAAGTGTCCGCATACTCGGTGCTCAGCTTATAGTTCCCTCCCTTCATCGTAACGGTCAGCACATCCCCGATGGTCAGTATCTTATGCGCATCCTTATCACTGAGATCGTCCAGCTTGGACTTGATAGACACCAGGTAGACCAGCTTTCCCTGGAAATAGGGCGGATGCATCCCGGCCGGCTTCCCGCTTTGCGTCACCCTCGTTGTATCTCTACCCGGCTGCGCGGCTGCAGACACCCCCCACACCACGATCGTCCCCAATATAAAAATCCATTTCCATGTAATCCTATCCGGCATGCCCCGAAATTAGGGAATAATTATCTACATTTTCCCCGCTTAACCAAATACTAAGCCCCTGTTAACGTGCATTTTACATCTGGCAAGATTTTAGATCAATAAAACTTGAAAAAAACAATTTTTATGAAGCACACAAGTAAAAAAATGCTGAGCATGGGCCTCTTTCTCAGCATGACTATGTTGTTCTTTTCTAGCTGTGCTACCGGCTATGAAGGACGTTATTATAATCATTATCATCACCACCACCGGGAATGGTATGGTGCTCATCATCAGCCGGAACCAGCCGGGGTCAACTGGGGTGCTGACGTCGAGATTCGCTAAGCTAATTACCAACCATATTCAAAGCACCATAGTGACCCGGGAGATCCCGGGTCATTTTCTTTAAGCTCCCGCATCCCGCCGCTCGAATTCCTGCACATACTATATCTTAGGGGCTAAATCGCCCATCAAAATTGTCCAACGTATTCCCGGCATCACCAAAGAAGACACGCAGAAAGATCCTGCTTCCCCTGCTCTGCTCCTTCCTCATGCCGGGCATCAGCATCCTGAACAATAACCTCTTCACCACCAGGCAGGAACCCAGCCGGATCGCCGGCGCCTGGATCATCGGCTTCCTCTTTCTTCTCCTGCTATGGATGATTGACCAATGGATCGCAGACCGCTTCAAAGCCGCCAAACGCTCACCCGTCCTCCGCCTCGGCATCCAGGTCCTCGTCAACCTTCTGCTCATAGGTGCTTTCGTCGGGTTTATCCGGCCGCTCGATGCGCTAAGACTCGATACGCATGCCCCCATATCCCTTGCATATGCCAAACTGCTCCTGGCTTCTTTGATCATTCTCTCCGTCCAGGCCACCCTGGCATCCCTGGCAGAAAAAGAAGACATCCTACTGGCCAACGCAGAACTGCAAAACGAAAATCTCCGCGCCCGTTTCGAAGTACTCAAACAACAGGTCAACCCGCATTTTCTCTTCAACGCCCTCGGCACCCTCCGCATCATGGTCCGCGAAAAAGATGACCGGGCTGAACCCTTTATCCTCAAACTGTCCGACCTCTACCGGCAGCTGCTTGGAAAAAATACCGCCCAGACGGTCACCTTCGACGAAGAACTCGAATTCCTACAGTCCTATATCTTCATGTTGCAGGCCCGCTTCGAATCGCTCCTGAATATTCACATCGATACCTGGCCGGACATCGGTCTCAGAAAGATTCCCGCCTTCAGCCTCCAGTTACTCGTCGAAAATTGCATCAAACACAATATCGTGTCCGCCGCCCGCCCGCTCTATATCACGATATCTCAGCAACAGGCCGACTTTATCGTGATCGAAAACAACCTGCAGACGAAACCCTCGGCCGAAGAATCCTCCGGCATCGGCCTGGAGAACCTCCGCAAACGCTACGAATTGCTCCAGGTACAGGATGGCGTAACGATCCATCGCACCGAAACGAAATTCTCAGTTACTTTAAAACTCTTGTAAGTGAATATCCTCATCATCGAAGACGAACCCGGAACCGCCAGACTGCTGAAAGAATTTATCACGGCCGTCGATGAAGAACATAAGATCCTGGCCGTCTGCGACAGCATCGAGGATACGGTAGCCTTTCTGACCTCCACCACCCAACGTATTGACCTTCTGTTCATGGACATTCAACTGGCCGATGGCAGCAGCTTCGACATCTTCCGTCAGGTGACGATCACCGCTCCGGTCATCTTTTGCACCGCCTTCGACGCTCACCTGCTGGAAGCCTTTAAATCCAATGGCATCGACTATATTCTGAAACCCTTCCGCGAAAAAGATATCGAACAGGCTTTCAATAAACTCGACCAGCTTCGCCAATCAGTACTGCCGGACCCGGCCTTGCTCACCCACATGGACCATATCCAGCCTCCCCCGCGACTACAATCCTCCTTCCTGGTCAAATTCAGGGATAAAATGTACCCCGTCGCTATCAAAGACGTCGCTGCCGTAGCCCTGGAAAGTGAAGTCGTTTACCTCTATACCTTCAACAAGGAAAAACACGCCGTCTTCAAAACGATCGACGAAGTAGAAGGAGCGCTGGACCCCCAGTCTTTCTTCCGTATCAACCGCCAGATGATCCTCCACCGCGACGCTATCCACGAAATGGAACCCTTCTTCAACCGCCGCGTGATCATCACTCTCAAAGTCCCCACCACGGTCCGCCCCCTCGTCAGCCGCCTGAAAGTAGGCCCCTTCCTCAGCTGGATCGAAAAAGGGTAGTCAATCCACCCCCCATTTTGTACATTTCACCTTATTTTTCTTTCACCTTCCCCCTCTCTGCCCGAGCTTTGCCCTGCGTTCAAATACCACCTATGCAACGACTCCAATTCCTGCTGTTCTCTCTGCTGATCCTAGGGACCTCCCTCGGCCAACCGCCCGCCGCCAATCCGGTCTCACCCCCGTCCCTCATCGTTTTCCATTCGGTGACGGAAGTATGGTCAGCAGCCCTCCGCAACAATCCTTCCCAACGCATCTACCGCATGAAAACCGGCCAGCTGACGGAAGACTACCACGCCTCCCTGGGCAACCTCCTCCCCCAGGCCGGCCTCGGTATCAGCGGCCAGGATAACATGAAACTCTCCGTCACCCCCGTCCCGGGTGAACTCATCGGCCAGCCCGGCAAAACGCTTTACCTGACGTTCGGCAAGGAATATATCTACAACGCCGACCTACAGGTCACAGAGAGCATCTTCAACTGGCAGTATGTCTTCCAGGCCAGGATCGCCAAAGAGAATATCGCCCTCAATGGTCTCCAACAGGCAGCCTACCAGCAAAACCTCAAAGTCTCTACCGCTCAATATTACTATGAAGGTCTGGTCGCCGCTTCGTCGCTGCGCATCTCCGGCCGCGATCTCGCCCTCGCCGACAGCATTCTATCCACGATACGTGATCGATATACCCAGGGACTGGTAGACATCAGCGCCGTCCATAGCGCCGAGATCAATGTCAACAACGTCCGCCAGAACATCTACCAGAGCCAGCAGCTATTCGACCAGGCAGCCCAAAACCTCAAGCTGCTGACCGGCTGCAAACCCGACCAGTCAGTCAGTCTCGACGAATACCTCGCCATCGACTCGCTGTCATCACCCGCCGAAGATCCTGAAACATCGCCGGTCACCCCGGGAACCCCACCCGTCACCCCATCAATCTCATCCGCCCCCCCAGCATTACCCGGCATCGCAGCCCCCACTTCCCTCGGCCCCGATAAAAACCTCGACGTCTACGCCGGCAATGCCCGCCTCGCCACCCTCCAGGGCAGCCTGCAAAAAACCGCCTTCTATCCCACCCTCTCGATCGCAGGCAACCTCGGCAGCCAGCAGTTCCGCGATAACTTCGGCCTCACCTTCGGCAACGGTGCCTGGAACGACTACCGCTACCTCATAGTCAACCTCAACGTCCCCCTGTTCACCGGCTTCTATAACCGCGATAAATACCGCAGCGCCGAAGCCAATGCCCGCATCAACGCCCGGCAATACCAGGACGCCATCGAACAGGGCGCCATCAACGACAGTCTGTTAATGAAGACCTATGATAATTACCGGGTCATTACCGAAGCATCAGGACAAAACCTGCTGTTGTACCGCGAGAACCTCATGCTGTCCCAACGTAAATACGAGCAGGGGCTGATCAGTATCGATATCTGGCAGAAAGCCTTTGAAGATTATTTGCGTTCGGAAAACACCCACCTCAATAACCTGTCTCAATTATTTTCGGCCCGTGCCTCTATTATTGGCAGAAATTAATGGACAGAAATCATGGAAATGAAATCAATGCAAATGAAAAAAACCGACATGAAATATTCACCCGCCCTCCTGATCCTGATTGCCCTGGCCGTAACCGGCTGCCGGCGGGACCATCCTATCCAGCCGCAGTTCCGCGACATCGTCGATGCCGTATTCGCCAGCGGTAACACAACGGCCAAGAGTCAATATAAAGTCACGGCCTACGCCGACGGTTATTTGCAGGACTCCTATGTGTCGGAAGACGACTCGGTCCACAAGGGACAGCTGCTCTTCCGGATCGACAACGATATCCAGCGGACGCAAATCCAAAACGCCGAGGTCAATTACCAGGTCGCCTTGCACAACGCTTCCGATTCCGGCCCGCAGGTCCTTCAACTCACCTCCCAGATCGCCCAGGCACAAAAAAAGAAGACCACCGACTCGCTGAACTACCTGCGCTATCAAAAGTTGATCCCCATCCACGCCGTCGCCCAGGTCGATTATGATAATGCCCGGCTGACCTACGAGGCGTCCGCCGCCAGCCTTACCCAGTTGCAAAAGAACCTCGAAGATGTCCGCATCAACCTGGGTCTCAATACGGAGAATACCAGGGCACAATACCGCATCCAACAGCAAAATAATAATTATTACACCCTCACCGGCGAGGCCAATGGCCGCATCGAAAATGTACATAAAAAGAACGGCGATCTGGTCCGGAAAGGGGACGTGATCGCTGACATTGGCGCCGGATTGCAGGTGGCCAGACTCCTCATCGCCGAAGAAGATATCCGGCGGGTGCAGTTGGGCCAGCAGGTGCTGGTCTCCCTCAATACGGATAAAGATCATGTATTAAAAGCCACCGTCACAAAGATATATCCGTCTTTCAGCACAGACGACCAGGCCTTCATCGCCGAAGCCACCTTCGACCCGCTACCCTCGGGACTCCGCAACGGCACCCAATTACAGTCTAATATCCTCATCGGTGAAGATAAGCATGCCCTCGTCATCCCTTCGTCCTGCCTGCTCCCAGGGGACAGCGTGATCCTGGCCGCAGATCTTCGGCGGATACCTGTTTCGACTGGCATCAAAACGTTGGAATGGGTGCAGATACTAAGCGGCCTGACTGCCGATCAATCTATCCTCACGATCAATCCCGGCCACTGATGAAACTTCCCATCAATTACCAGATCGCCGCTACCTACCTCACCTCGAAGGTGAAGCAGACGATCGTGGCGGTACTCGGCGTTACCTTCGGCATCTCGATGTATGTATTCATGAATAGTTTCATGAGCGGCGTCAACGAAGCGCAGAACAGGTTAGCCTTCAGCACCCTGGCGCACGTACGCATCTACAATGATCGGCCGATGGACCGGTCGGATATCGTCAGCCATGTATTCCCGGCCGGAACGATCGCGAACATCCGTAACAGTAAAGTCATCAAGTATACTGACGGGATCAAAAATTCGCAGGAGATCATCCGCTACCTGAAGACCCAACCGCTCGTATCAGCCATCACTCCGGAAGTCAATATCAGTGTCTTCTTTAAAAACGTTGGCAATAAGGTGAATGGAACGCTCTCCGGAGTGGATGTCGCAGGCGAAGACCGGCTCTTCAAAACCGCTGAGTTCATGGTGCAGGGCTCCTGGAAGGAACTGGCTTACCGACCCGACGGTATTTTTGTGGGCATCGAGCTGGCCAGAAGTCTTAGCCTCAAGATCAACGACAACCTCAATATCCTGACGGCCGATGGCGTCTCTCACACCTACAAGGTCATAGGCATTTTCCGGACGAACCTTTCTTCTGTCGATAAAGCCAAAGCGTATCTCTCCATCGCTGCCACCCGCCAGCTCCTCGCCGAGAACCAGGACTATGTCACGGATATCCAGATCAACCTCGCCGATTTCAAAAAGGCAAATCAGCTGGTCAATATTATCTCCCCCGTCATTCCCTATAAAGTGGAGTCCTGGTCGATGGCCAACGCTCAGTTGGAAGCCGGTTCGAACCTCCGCGATGTCATCGCCGTCGCCGTATCGCTCACGATCCTGATCGTGGCCGGTTTCGGAATTTACAATATCATGAATATGACGATCAATGAAAAGATACGGGAAATCGCCATCCTCAAGGCGATGGGGTTTGCCGGTAAAGATATCCGGAAGATCTTTTTAACGATGGGCACCGTGATAGGCCTCATTGGCGGCTTCGTCGGCATGGGACTGGGCTTTCTCGTCTCGGATGCGGTCAACCACGTCCCGTTCAATGTCGCCGGGCTCGCTACACTGCCGATGTCCTATGATCCTGAAGATTATATGCTGGCTTTCTCATTCGGGCTGATCACCACCTTCGTTGCCGGCTATTTCCCGTCCCGAAAAGCCGCGAAGATCGACCCGGTAAACATCATAAGAGGATAATCATGAAAGACTCCATTCTCTCCGCCAGCAACCTCGTAAAATACTTTCATGAACCCGAAACATTCCAGGTGCTGAAAGATATCAGCTTCGAAGTCAAACGTGGCGAATTCCTGGCCCTGGTCGGTAAATCGGGCAGCGGCAAGTCGACACTCCTCTATGTGCTCTCCACGATGGATACCGACTATGAAGGCAAACTGGCCATCAACGGCAATCCCTTAACCGGAAAGTCGCAAAACGAACTCGCAGCCTTTCGCAATCAGCACATTGGCTTTGTTTTTCAGTTTCACTACCTCCTTCCCGAATTCACCGTGTTGGAAAATGTCATGATTCCGGCCCTCAAAATGCGCCGGCTGTCAAGAGAAGAAATTGAGACTAAGGCCTATGGACACCTGTCCACCCTCGGCCTGCAGGACCAGGCATTAAAACTAGCCAGTAAACTATCAGGGGGACAACAACAGCGTGTAGCGATCGCCCGCGCTCTGATCAACGATCCTTCTATCATCATGGGCGACGAACCTACCGGCAACCTCGACTCGAAGAACTCGCAACTGGTGTTCGATATCTTCCGTGACATCGTAGCCGCCGGCCACCAGACGATCATCGCCGTCACCCACGACGAAGACTTCGCAGCCAACTGCGACCGCGTCCTCGAACTCAGCGATGGTCATTTGTTGAAATAGCGGCCCAATTCCTGCCCAGCCCGACCACCTTAATTCCCATCGGGCTTTTTCGCAGCGACCTTATCAGGGTGATCATCAGCCCAACTTTCTTTGAAGAACTTCCCCCACTCCTGGATGTAGTGATAGAACTCGTATTCGGTCTTGCAGCTCACAATGAACTCGTAGGTAGGCCTGTATTCCTTCATGAAAGTATCAAGGGCCGGCGTATCCAGCCCGGTGATCTTTTTCACAATCGCCCGCGTAAACTTGTGATCGACATATTTATCATGCTCTTCCCACTCCAGCCTATCCTGGAAAGCCTCCATCCGGTGCCGCTCCTTGGCATTAAAAAACATATCCATGTCCAGCCCAACCCCCATCCCGCCCCGATTGGCCAGTTTCATGTTACTCAGGGAATGAGCCTGGTAGTCGAACACCTTGGCATATTCCTTCCTGTTCTCTATCGAATCCGTCAGGTAATCCCGGGACCTTACATACACCGTCGGCAGGCTGTCGACGGATACTTGCAGCGCCATATCGAACGGCTGACCCACAGGAACGTCACCAACAAAAAATTTCGAAGTGGTCTTTCCCAGGTAGGAGAAAAAAATGGAATCATGCGCAGGCAGCCGGATCGAATAATGACCCAAAGAATCCGTCGTGGTCCCGATGCCGGAATTCCCCTGCACACTCACCCCAATCATCGCAAATCTTTGCGATACGTCATATACAGTACCCGATATCTGGACCTGCCCGAAAGCCCTTCCAAAGCAAAGTAAAAACAACGCCGGTAACAGGCACCGAAAAAATAATCTATACATTAGCTTGGGTCGGTTCATCACACCGGAAAACTAAGGCAGCCGCGAGAAAATCGACCAGCCAAAGTTGATATTTAACAATTTATTATTTCGTTTAACCCCAGGCCCGGGCGATGCAACGCTTCAAGGACCTGACTTGTCAAACTTAAAACTTTATCGGATGAAAAAGACATTAAAATTTCCGTACTGGCTGTCTTTCGTATTAACCTTTTTGACCATCTCATGCTCCAAACACCATGATACTCCTGCCGTCGACTGCATTACCAGAATAGATGTGTCCCATACTTCTACCGTCCCCACAGCCCAGATGGATTCCATCAGCACACTTTTTAGCCTCAACAGTCTTTCCACTGCAGGACTGCAGTTCTACTTCTTCATGTCCGGGAATTTCGGTGCTCCGGGCTTTTCCGGAATCCAGGAACAGGTCGCGGCAAACGTATTCTACAACGACTTACCCGTCTTCGCCTATGACCAGTATTTCATTTTCAACGCGGGAATATACCAGCCAACAGCAACAAGCCCGTATACTGGCCAGATACCGGGACCCGACACCACCACCCGCCAGACACTGGACTACCTCCGGACCGCTTATCTTGACCATTACCAGCAGGACACCCTTTGGCCGCCTACCGCAATCAGCCACCCGGTCATTCCGGGTACAGCATATAGAGACTCCTGCCTGCTGGCAGAGCTGGGCTATATAGACGCAGCAACATTTTCAAAGGGAACCGTGCCCTATGGCCTCTCGCTGATAAAGGTTTGGAAAGTCTCTCCGCTGAGCGGCGGCTATCCAATGGTCTACGTCGTAGACAGCACAGGCGTCTGCTTTCCGGTCTCGCCAATCCTTATCTGACGATGCGCCGACCGTCACGCTGTTTATGTCTTTTTGAACAACAACACGGACCCGTAGGCGGGTATCGTCACTGTCCCCGTGTGAGTGGCGCCGGTCGCATCCTCGTATGTTCCGCTCAGGCTGAGAGACACGCCTGATTTGGTCGCATTGTATTGAAAGATAACATTCTGACTCGGATTGTTCAACGTGACATTTGCCTGGTACATCGTGATATTGGAGACCGAAATGCCCGGCTCGGTATTCGCGATCTGGAAAACCAGCGCACCGCTGGCCACAGAGTTGAAATCCTGGAAAGTCACCGTGTAACTGTGGCTCCCGCTCAGCATCGGTACACTGATAACGGTCGTCTCCTGGGGATACGTCAGGATCAAATCTTCGAGGAAAACGAGCATCGTATGGGTTGCATCCGGTGCCGTCATGGAGAAATTCACGGTATACCAGGCGCCGCCGGTTAATGCACCCACCGGAGTGCCCACCACTACCCTGGAACCCGTTGCCACGGCAGTAAAAGGCGTCGTTATGGCTCCTGCCGTGTATTTGTCGCTGCCGATCAGGCTGTTCACCGTATAGGGCAAAAAACTCACGGGCAGTTGGCTCGAATACACCACATCCTCCTGATAGGTACCCTGCCAGGCGCCAAAGCTTCCGGTCCCGTACGTATTCGTGAAGGATATATGATACAGTGCAGTTCCCGGTAAGACCTGTGCATAATAATTATTATGCATATAGGCCATGGAGAGCAGGGTCGAAGAAGCAGCGGTAGAACTGACGATCACATTGTTCTCCGTATCGACATTGGTTACGATAGTATTCAGGGACACATCGTTGCCATCCAATGTCAGGCTGGGATTGTCGTGACGGAAGATGAGTTGTCCCGGGGTGTTATCATACAGTGTATTGGTCTGGAAGGCACAATTCTGTGCATCCTGGAAGAAGATGCCGCCCGTACATCCCGTCACCGTATTGCCGGTGACATAACATTCCGTCGTATTTTCATCCAGGTAGATGCCCTGCGCAATGGCCGCCTGCGTGCTGTCCGTACCCGCCAGATTAGCCATCCCGTGATCAATGATATTACCCGTGATATACCCCGTCAGATGCTTGACGCTGGCGGATGCTTCCCCATTAAAGGTATAAATACCACCCCCGTCATCCTTTACACACATAAAATAATTGACATAGTTGTTGGCGATGGTATTACCGGTCCCCATAAATTCGATCCCGCTATATCCGCTATACGTGATACTATTGCGCTGAACGATATTACTGTTACCGTTGATATATACCCCCACCTCGGAATTTAACGGATAACACATCCCGGGAATCATGCCTGTCTTCGTGATCTGGCAGTCCTGTACATAATTCCCATTTCCGCTCGTAAACGAAACCGCGTCACTATTGCTATAACTTATAGTCTCGTAATCTATATTCACGTAATTGGAATACAAGCCATCGATCGCGTCAACCCCCGAAAAGCGGACGGTACAGTTCGTAACGACAAGTTGGTTGGAATAATAAAACGACATTCCCACTTTGTTCGCCCCCTGGAAAGTGATCCCGTTGATCTTTACATATTGCACATAATTCGCCGCCAATAAAGTGTCGATCATGCTGGCCTCCACGGGCGCCGCAAAGCTGCCGGGATTCGTTGTCGAATACAGGCTCATCCGCTTGGTGGACGGATTGTAATACCACTCCCCGTTGACATCCAGCGTAGATGGACTATTCTGGATAAAATACCCGAATTTGACGGTAGGCGTATAAATAGATTGATTCTGATAAGTGATGGTACTGCCGCTATGTGACAATATCTTATCCGATTCCATTACCCAGGTGTTCTTGCGGAGCACGAGCTGCGCCCCCGTCCAGTTCGGACCGGAGGCCAGATGGCTGTCGGTGATGCTCGTCGTCCCGTTGTAAGATTGTACCTGCGCATACCCGCCATTGGCCGTGCCGACGTTAGGGTATCGCCCCATGTATTGCGCCGTATCGGCAATTTCCACCATATTTACGGCTACCCCGCAGGCCGCGCAAGGCAATGACTGCCAGATGTTACCACCGGCATTCGTCCAGCCGACCAGGTTGGCGAACCCGTTGATGATAGGCGCTGCCCCAGTGCCATAGGTAGAAATAGTAATGTATTGGGACGCCGTCCCCGACTTGGTGATCAATAGCGGCCCCATAAAGACACTCCCGGCCTGCAATAACACCTGATCTCCGGGATTCAGCCCGCCGAAAACGGAATTGACCTTGGCAAGCGTTTGCCAGGGTGTAGCCGGGTTCTGCGCCTGGGTCGATGAATAGGAATCTTTACCGGAAATGGAAGATACGTAATAGGTTGCGGCATGCGTAGAGAGCCAACCACTGATGAGAAGTGCTGTTAATAAAATTGGATTTTTAGCTTTCATTTTCCCTCGTATAAACAATATAGATCAGGACTTCGAGTACAGCGAATTTGAGGCCAAATTCCCGGGTTGGCGGATGTTTTTCACTCCCATTGAAAATTTTAGGGGGATTCCATTAGGGTTGGGCAGGATCCGTCGCCTACCCCCCACCCGGGTTTCCCCCAATCAAAAGCCCCGCCACCGGGCAGGGCCTTATAAAGAAATAACGTATAAATACTAATTCTTCAACATCACGGTATCCAAAGAATACAGCGAACCATTCGAGGCCTGTATTTCATTACCCTGGATAGCAGCGCCATCCACAGTGACCACACCTTCCTGGACCTTAATATTCAGTTCTTTACCATTGACGGTCTTCAGCTTTTCGCCATCTTTCAGATCTTTCAAACGCACCTTTCCGGCCACTACGTGAACATTCAATACCTCGATCAGGTGCGCCTTGTTTTCAGGCTTCAGCAAATCTTCCACTACGTTTTTGTCAAGCTTGTCGAACGCCTTATCCGAAGGGGCGAAAATTGTGTAAGGACCAGCTTCGCTAAGCGTTTTACTCAATCCTGACTCAGAGATACCCTTCTTTAAAGTTGTCATGTTCTTATCGACATTGACAAGCTGCGTAATATTTGACATTTGTTTTTTTTATCTGCCGGTAGAATAACCGGCAACACCTGTAAGGTACCCCTAATAAAACCAGGGCCACTGTTAATCTTTCGCTCATCCCCTAACCCTCCCTCCGCAATACCTCCAGCGGCGGCTTGTTCAGTACGCCCCGGCTATTATACAACCCGATCAGGATGGTTAACCCGCACACGGAGACAAACAACACCATCACCGGCCACCAGTGCACAGCGAACGAACTCTCAAAACTCACCCTGGCCAGTACCTGGCTGAAGGCCAGCGACAAGCCGATACCCGTGGCCGCAGCCAGCGCCCCCAGGAAAAAATATTCCAACAGGGTGATCACCAACACCTGCCGCCGGCTGGCCCCTAACGTTCGCAGTAATACGCTCTCCTGGATTCGCTGATATTTGCTGATCAACACGCTGGCTATCAGTACCACCACCCCTGTCAGAATACTAAAAGCCGCCATAAAACGTATCACGAAACCAATCTTCCCCAATATATCCTCCAACACCTGCAGAACAAGCTCCAAATCGATTACCGAGACATTGGGATACGCCCGCACTACCGATTGCTGAAACCGCGCAGACACAACCGTAGACGGCACCCGCGTGGCCAACACATGAAATTGCGGAGCCTGCTCCAGCACACCCCCGGGAAATACGATGGAGAAAGTGGTCTGCAACTGCCGCCAGTCGGCCTTCACCAACCCACCGATCACCGTGGCCACTGGCAGCCCCTGTACATTGAACAGGATGGAATCCCCGACGACCAGGTGAAGCCTCGTCGCATACTCTTCATCCACCCGGATATATACCGTCTCCTGCGGCGACCGCACCGGTGGACTCAATCTCCCCGCAGTCAGCTTCTCCGTAGCCAATAACGAATCCCGGTACGTCACCCGTACTTCATTCTCGAATATCCACCTCGGCAGACTGTCCCGCTGCCCGCCGCTATCGCCCGCCGTACCCCGTTCCCCTCGCCCCTCCCCCTCCCGACGTCCCCGCCCAACCGCCGCCTGCTCCACGGTCATCCCCCTCATCCTGGTGACCCGCATGGTCACCACCGGCAGATCCTCCAACACGGCCAACTGCTCCCCCTTCGCCAACGCCGTAATCCCTTTGACCTCATCAGGCTGAATATCGAACAGCACCATATTCCCCTGGTTGTTGCCTACCGCCGCCTTTACCTTATCGATCAGCAGCTGTTGCACGAAATACAATGTCCCAATAAAGGTAGTGCCCAGCCCAATGGTCACCACCAGGATCAATGTCTGATTGTTGGGCCGGTATAGATTGGCAAAGCCTTGCCGCCATAAATAACTCCATTTCGCCGGGAAAAGGCGCCGCACCACCAGCATCAACAACTTCGCCGCCCCCGCCAGCAACAGCAGGGCCCCGAGCAGGCTAGCCGTAAAGACGATGGCCTTGCTGCTACTCTGCATCCGGAAATAGGCAAAGACATCGACAAACAATAAGATGGCCGCATACACCAGGATCTTTAAAGGATCCCATATCATCGCAGCTGGCTCTACAGATAATCTCAGCGTATAGAGAGGTGAGATTTTCCGGATAGTCAGCAGTGGTAAAAGAGCAAACAAAATCGAGACGGCCATACCCGTCACAATCCCTTCCCCGATCGCCGTCCACGACAGCATAAAGCCCGTCTGCAGCGGCAACAGATCTTTCAGCACCGCCGGCAGCACCTGCTGCACCCCTACCCCGATCACAGTCCCGGCAATAGAGCCGATCAACCCCATCCCCGCCACCTGGATCAGATAGATCAGAAAAGCCTGCCTGGCCTTCACACCCAGACAACGTAAAACAGCTATACCACCGATCTTCTCGCGGATATAGATATGCACAGCACTCGCCACACCTATACATCCCATCAATAAGGCAATAAAGCTGATCAGCGTCAGAAATTCCGTCAGATCACCGAATGCCCTGCTCATCCGCTCCTTTCTCGATTGGACGGTCTCATAATGCACCCCTGCCGCGCCTAGTCGTGGACTGATGGCAGCTATCAGCCGATCCATATTGACCGCAGGAATGAATCGATAATAATATTGATAATTGACCCGGCTGCCTCTTTTCAGCAATCCCGCCTGTTCCAGCCACCGCAACGGTATATACACTGGCGGTGCTACGGTGGTCGAGATCTCGTTACTGCCGGGCGCCTTTTCCAGCGCCCCCGCAATCGCAAAACTCAGCTCCCCCACCCGGATGGAATCGCCCACCTGCGCCCCATATTGCAGCATCAACGCCTTATCCACCAGAGCCTGCCTCCCGGTCCGCCATGACTGCTCTGCCCGTACTGGCTCGGTCCCGAAGGATCCGTAAAAGGGATAATCCCCGTCCAGCGCCCGTACCTGCACCAGCCGGCTGCTGCCGCTTTTGACAAAATAGACCATGGATGCAAAACTGCATTGCTCGGACTTTCGGTTGGCAACGGAATCCGGCAAAGCCTGCACAGCAGGCGACAATGGTTGGCTACTGCCGATCATCAGATCGGCGCCTACCAGTTCCTTCGCCTGGTCGTCAATCGCCGTTCGCAGGTTATGCCCAAACGATAATGTGGCCACCAGCGCAGCAATCCCAAGTACTACAGAGGAAATAAAGAGAAACAGCCGGCTGCGATTGCGACGGCTGTCACGCCACGCCATGAGGAACAGCCAGGATAGTCGGGGGGAATTATTTTGTTTCATCGGCTATGATTCGGCCCCCCGCCAGCCGTATTATCCGTTGCGTATTGGCTGCCAGCTCGGCATTATGTGTTACGATGATCAGCGTAGTGCCTGCCTCCCGGTTGAGACCGAACAATAACTCTTCGATCTTTGCGCTGGTCTCTGCATCCAGGTTCCCGGTTGGTTCGTCGGCGAAAAGAATGCGCGGCTGCCCCGAAAAAGCCCTCGCCAGCGAAACCCGCTGTTGCTCACCCCCCGACAGCTCTACAGGATAATGATGTAGCCTGTCTGCTAACCCAACCTTCTCCATCAGCTCCTTCGCCCGGTTGCGGATATGCTTCTCTCCCCGCAATTCCAGGGGCACCATCACATTCTCCAACGCCGTCAGCGTAGGCATCAACTGGAAATTCTGAAAGATAAACCCAACGTACCGGTTACGGATGTCCGCCCTTTCATCTTCACTCAACCCGTCGATGACGATCCCATTCAATTCCACGGAACCTGTCGTGCAACGGTCGAGCCCCGCACTCAGTCCCAGCAATGTCGTTTTGCCGCTCCCCGAAGGACCTACGATGGCGACCGTCGAACCCGCCCGTACCGAGAAATCGATATCCTCCAGCACGCTTAACGCCCGGCCGGCGGCGGTATAAGTCTTACTGACATGCCTAATGGTCAGAATGTTTTCCATGGGATTAATTTACAACTATATAGACGCAATTGTTGTTACTTTCTATATGAAAATGACTATCGTCCTCCTGGCCGCCATAAGTCTCCTCCCGGCATCACCCGGAGTTAAAACTATCGTTTTCTTTGGCGACAGCATCACCGCCGGCTACGGCGTCGGCGCCGACCAGGCCTTCCCCGCCATCATCGGCCACCGCATCGACTCCCTCCAGCGGCCATACAAAGTGGTCAATGCCGGCCTCAGCGGCGAAACCTCCGCAGGTGGCAAAACCCGCATCGGCTGGATCCTCCGCCAACCCGTCGACATCTTTGTGCTGGAACTGGGCGCCAACGATGGCCTCCGTGGCATCCCTGTAACCGGTACGGCCACCAATCTGCAGGCTATCATCGATTCGGTGAAAATAAAATACCCCGCCGCTAAGATCGTCCTGGCAGGAATGCAGATCCCGCCCAGCATGGGCGCCACCTATGCAACAGCCTTCCGCCAAACCTTCACCCAACTGGCGGCAAAGAACAAGGCCCCCCTCATCCCCTTCCTCCTGCAGGGCGTAGGCGGCATCCCGCAACTCAACCAGGCCGACGGCATCCACCCCAACGAACAAGGCCATCGGATCGTAGCCGATAATGTCTGGAAAATCCTCCGCCCCCTCCTTAACTAAACCCCATCCCCCGGGCTACTTTCCAGACTGCCGGGGGCCAAAAATAAAAAACCGCCCGGTTACCCGGACGGCATCTGCTCGCTCGTACAGCGCCAGGTCCTCACCATAAGGACCATAACTATTTCTGCTGTGGCATCGTTGCCATAATATTCCCTAACATACTCTGCATGGTGGAAGGCGTATACCCTGCCGGTATCTCGAACATAGACGCCGGAAAGTCCCGCCGCGCCGCCGTGATCAACACCATATTACTCGAAATACTCAGCGAATTCGGCGTGCCCCCCCCAATCGGCGCCATGATCATTTTCACCATGAATCCATTGCATCCCGCCTTTTCAAGCGCATCGAGCATCTTGATCGTCATGCGGTGGACGGTCATCAGCTTTTTCATTTCCGCATACCCCGGCACATCTGTACTCGTCCAGATATCCTCGACGATAGGGGTCTTCTGACCTGATGAGACAATGGATAGCTTCGCATGAACACAGGCATAGCCCGCCACGGTCTCGGTTCCTACCCGCGTAACGGTGTACGTCATTCTATCGGAATTCAGCGCGCCTGTATCGACGGTGTTCAGCAAATAAGTCCTGGTCTCCGGATATAACACAACAGTATATTTCGACTGGGTCGCATGTCCCAGTAAGTTCATCTTCATGCCCATCATATCCATATTCACATGTGTATTATGTCCATCCGAAATAGCCTGCGACATGGTATCGGTTAGTATCGAATCTTTACCATTCTTTTTGAAGTCATAGACGACCCGGTATTCATACAACATCCCGCTGCCGCCTGTACCTGTCATAAAACTCCTGACAGCCGCAGAATCTGCCGCAGTCATCGGCTTGGGCTTGGTGACGTTCGCCATATATTTGGCCACCATGGCGCTGTCATTGGCTGACTTGGCCGCCGCCGAAGCACTGTCTGACGTGCCCGTCGTCGAATTGGCCGCCGGCTTATTGCTGCGATTCTGCATCGCATTATTCACCAGGTTCTTCAGAAACTGCGCCCTTCCCGGTGTCGCCGGGCCGGCTACCCCTATAGCCACCAGGCAAATAACAAATACTCTCTTCACATACTTGCTTTTATAGACATTTTAAGTATATTTAATGCGTATCCATCGCCGATTTAATACACATCCACCATCAAATCTTGTCAAAAAAAACCGGTTAAAAAACACCCGATCGACGAACGACGAATAAAATCTATGAAATGAACACGTACCAGAAACCCGGAATCACATGCCTGATTGCGGACGACTATGAAATAGACCGGCTCACTGTAGTGGCTCAGTTACGCAAATACCCCTTCATCAGCATCTCCGGCACTTACGACAATTCGGCTGCTGCCCTCCGGTTTCTTCAACAAAATTCCGTCGACCTGCTATTCCTGGATATAGACATGCCCGGGCTGACCGGCCTGGAACTCCGTTCCCGTTTCATGGATATCCCTGCCTGTATCTTCATCACCGCCTACCCCGACTACGCCGTGGATGCATTCGATGCCGCCGCGCTGGACTTCCTCATCAAACCCATCACCAGCGACCGCTTCGAAAAAGCCATCCGTCGCGTCCAGGAGCTCTTCGAAGTCCGACAAAAAGCGGAACTCTTCGAACACAGCCTCGGCAACGACACTATTTTCATTAAGGAAGGACACGAGAAAACCAAGGTGAGGCTGCACGATATCCTCTACCTCGAAGCACTCAGGGATTATACCACGATAGTTACCCTTGAAAAAAAATATCACGTGCTGACGACGCTCGGCAACCTGCTCAATGAAAACGAATTCAGTTCATTCATTCGCATCCATCGCAGCTTTGCCGTACAACGTCATTATGTACGCAAACTCGACACCCGTAACGTGTACCTGGAGAATATCAGCCTCCCACTCGGAAAAGCCTACAAAACCGATATCGAAAAAATATTTAATTAACCTTCCGCGGATCTTGCTTCATCTTCAGCTCAAATTCCTTCGGCGGCGTCATTCCCGCCAGATTCTTCACAAAGTAATCCCACCTCCGCCGCATCATATAAGGAGAAAACTGCCCATACCCATGCGGACTATTCGGAAACACCACCAGATCAAAATCCTTATTCGCCTTAACCAGCGCATCCACCACCAGCATGGTATTGGAAGGCGGCACATTATTATCCATCAACCCGTGCGCCAGCAGTAATTTTCCTTTCAGATTCCTGGCATAGTTCTCATTCGCCTGCGCATCATAATTGGAATTCGCAGCCAGCCCATCATACCGCTCTCCCCAGTCGTCTTCATAATTGCGGTTGTCGTGATTGCCGGATTCGGATATCCCTACCTTGAAGAAATCCGGATACCGGAACATCGCACCCGCCGTGGCAAACCCACCACCCGAATGCCCCCATATCCCCACCCGGTTGGTATCGATATAGGAATAGCGCTGCGCCAGCTGCCGGATACCGCCTACCTGATCAGGCAAAGTGTTCTCTGCCATATTACCATAACTCATGTCGTGAAAACTCTTGGAACGATAGGGATTACTCGTCCCCTCGAGAGCCACCACAATAAAGCCCAGTTCAGCCAGCGCCTGGTTATCATTCCTCGATGCCGCAAACGACCAGCTCCCGACACTGCCACCCTGCGGACCCGGATAAATATAGTCGACGATCGGATACTTCCGGTTCGGATCCATTGTCGAAGGCGTGAACAGCAATCCATAAATATCGGTCGTCCCGTCATGCGCCTTCACAGAGAAAGGAATGGGCGGCTTCCAACCCGTAGCCACCAGCCGCGAAATATCGGTCTTTTCCAGCGGTACGATCACCTTGCCTTCCAGGTTCCGTAACACACTGACGGGCGGGACATCGGGCTTGGAATAGGTGTCGATGAAATAGCCCTCTGACGGTGAGAAAGTGATCGTGTGGTTGCCTGCTTCCGGAGTCAGCAGTTCAAGCCGCTTGCCATCAAAATCGATCCGGTACAACTGATTGAAATATGGATTTTCCGGCTCCCGCCCCGCAGCCGTAAAATACAACAGCCGCTTTTTCTCATCCACCTTCACCAGGCTGGACACCAGCCAATCCCCCTTGGTGATCTGATGTTTCAGTTGACCCGTGGCAGCATCATACAAGTAGAGATGCCCCCAGTTGTCCCGCTCGGAATACCAGACGATCTCATTGGACTTCCCGAGATAGGTCCAGTCGATGGTGCGCCGCCCCGACTCATATTGAGTAGACACGGTCTCTTCAAATACCTCCCGCACCGCGCCAGTCATGGCATCGGCGATCCTGACCTTCTCATCTTTATGATCCCGGCTGGTGGAGACGAATGCCAGCTGCGTGGCATTGTCATTCCAATTCACATCATCCAGCGTACCGCTGCTGGAAATATCATCACTTAAGGTCGCACGGTGCGGATCGGGCATCATCTGCAGCCGGATCACTTTCGGCGTATCTATATCGATGATCACCCGCTGGATCATCGCAATCTCCTTATCGCCCGGCAGGGGATATTTCCAGGCATGCAGCACTGGATGACCTATATTCGTCGTCACCAGGTACATGTCGCCCACATTCCGCTCGTCCTGCTGAAAAGTAGCCACCTTCCGGCTGTCCGGCGACCACTTCACAATAGGTTTGTCACTGCTCTTCCAGCCGGCATTGTCCGTAGCATACCCAAAATCCTTCACCCCATCGGTTGTCAGCTGCGTCTCCTGACCACTGGCCAGGTCGCGCACCCATAAATTGTAGTCCTTGATAAAAACCGCTCTCTTGCCGTTGGGTGACAGGTCCTCATTGATCGCAGCACCTCTCGCCCGCGAAGTGTCCACCCCTAGCTTTGCCGGGTCGACATCAGCCGCACGTGTCCCTTTGGCAGGATTGACCACAACGTATTCACCGCCCTGCGCAGTCAACACCCGATACCAGAACCTGTCCCCGGACAGCCAGTTGGGATTACCCATCAGATTGTCGACTAAAGGTCCGGTCCCATAGCTCAAAAGACTTTCCGCATGCGCGTAATCGTTATTGGTCAGCACACTTCCGCCCTGTGCATGGACAGCAGTCGCCAGACCCAAAAACATAACTATAAAAAGCAATCTATTTTTCATGGTGTGAATATACAAAAACAATGGCCATCAACGCCCCGCACCAGGCCAGCACCGCCGAAATCCGTAGAATTCTCGCATAGGCAGTTATAAAAGCATCGCGGTAAGCCGCCGCCACCGCCGGTTTGTCCCGATCACTCACGGTCGCCGGTACACTTGCATTGCCGAGGTTGACTGCCTGTGCCATCACCGCTTGCTTTTCCTTCGCAGGCAAAGCCGACATCGCAGCCCTCGTCGACATCGCAGTTGTCGCCGGTTCCGCAGCCGCCGTCGGTTTTGCAGCCATCCTCTGCCCCAACGCCCCGGAAAAAAACACCACCGCCAACGCCCCAAACACCGCATTCGCAAGCACACTTGCAATCCTTGTCATCGCATTATTAACGCCCGAAGCCGTCCCCGAAAACCGGGGATCCACCGATCCCATCACAGCCGCCGTCAACGGCGCTACAGTAAAGGTCATCCCCAAACCAAGCAAGAGTATACCCGGAAAGAAATTCGCCCAATAATCTGCCACGCCATGCGTCTGCCCCGCAAAGGACAACAAGAACAGCCCCACCCCAGCCACCGCAGGACCCGCAATAAGCAATGGCCTGGCGCCCCACCGGTCGGACAACCCGCCCGCATAGCGCGAAAGAGAGATCATCAGCAGAGTGAAAGGCAAAAAAGTCAGGCCTGACTGGAACTGGCTATAACCCTGTATCTGCACCAGGTTCAGCGATAGGAATAACATCCCCGCACCAAGCCCCGCATAGAGGAAAAAACTCAGCGCATTGGCGCCGCTAAAAGTCGGGTTAGTAAACAAACCCAGCGGCATCATAGGACTCCGGCTACGCTTTTCGATCCAAATAAACGCCATCAGCAACAAAACCCCCGCACCCAGCGTACCTCCGATCCACCAATGCCGCCATCCTACCGCAGGGATCCGCAGACACCCGAAGGTCAGCAACGCCAGCCCAAACGCTATCGCCAGCGCTCCCGCAAAATCCAGCCCGCCGACGCTGCTCTCATTCTTGCTTTCTTCGACCTTGCGCCACAAGATGAATAGCACCGCCGCTCCTAGCGGAAGATTGATGAAGAAAATATATCGCCACAGACCCGCATCGGCTAATGCACCACCCAGGATGGGACCGCCGACTGTCACCACTGTCGTCACAGATGACCAGATGCCGATCGCCCTTCCTTTCTCCTTTTCATCGATGGCTGCCGAGATCAGCGACAAACTCCCGGGTATCATCAACGCCCCGCCAATGCCTTGCACGATCCTGAATAAAATCAGCAGGGTAGTGTCGGGAGAACACCCGCAGGCGGCAGATCCGGTCATAAAAATACCTATGCCGATCATAAAGACTTTCTTCCGTCCCAACCTGTCCCCCAGCGACCCGCCAATCAGGATCAACGACGCCAGCATCAGCAAATAGGCATTCAATATCCAGAACAGATCCGCCCCGGTCGACTTCAGGCTTTTCTGCAGCGATGGCAGAACGACATTCAGGGCAGTCCCATCGATAAATCCCATAGAAGAGGCCAATATGGCAGACACCATGATCCATTTGCCGGTAAGGCTATTTAAGGAAAAAGTGGCCATAATTGAGTAAATTTACATGCAACTATTGCATATGCATAGTTTTCGACATATATTTATAGATAATTTCCAGTAAGATCCTTTAAACTAGTGAAAAACCCTTCTATCCCTGTCTCTGCGCCAGCCCCTCGCAATAAGTTCTGGCAGCTGAATACCTTCATCGTTCTGGCCATGGCCTGCAACGCGATCAACCTCCTGTATGATCTGTACGACGGAATGACCTGGAGCGCTATCATCGAAACAATAGGCATCCTCATGCTGACTTTCTTCATGGTGCTCAACATGACAGGACATTTCGAACTGCCCAAACTACTCAGCATCTTCTTCGCCAACTTTCAGTCCTTCTTTCTATGCTACGTGCAGGGCACCAGCCAGGCCTCCTATTTGTATCTCTTTCCTTATGTCCTGGCGATGATCTTCTTCCTGCGCGTCCGCAAGAACGACAGGTTTGTCATTATCTTCCTCAGTGGTACCACACTCGTTCTACTCGCGACTGTACTACTGCTTCCTTATCGCTCCGCTATCGATCTCGTCTCTGACAAAGTTAACTATCATCATCTCGCGCTCAATATCATCGTCAACTTTTTACTCTTGATCATTTTCTTCTACTTCGTCCTGCGCCTGCTGGATGCCAAAGAAAGGAAGAGTAAGAGCGCCGCAGCAGCCAAGGCACGCTTCATGAGCAATATGAGCCACGAGTTACGGACACCACTCAACGCCATCATCGGCACGACCCATCTGCTGGCCCAGGACTACGGAGCGCTCCAGGACAGCGAACATTTCAAAGTACTCAAAAGCTCATCCGAACACGTCCTGCAGCTGGTCAATGCCGTCCTGGATTTCAGCAAGCTGGATGAAGGTAAACTGGAATTTGCCCACGAACCCTTCGACCTGGTCCGCACCTTACAGGATACCGCCGATTCGCTCGCCACGGACGCCCGCCAAAAAAATATTCAATTACTCGTACATATCGATAAGTTGCCGGAAGGCAAACGGGTGATCGGTGATCAGATGCGGCTCAGACAGATATTCCTCAACCTTCTGTCGAATGCTGTCAAATTCACCGACTCCGGCTCGGTTACTCTCGAGGCCCGCCTCGATAAAGCTACCGAATCGGGAGCTGGCATCTCCTTCTCGGTAACGGACACCGGCATCGGCATTCCGCCAGAAAAAATCCATCTCATTTTTGACAGCTTTACCCAGGCCGACGCAGAAACAACCCGCAAATACGGCGGCTCGGGTCTCGGCCTCAGCATCTGCCGCGAACTGGTGAAAAAAATGGGCGGCGAACTACAGGTGGCCAGCCAGCCAGAAACAGGCAGTCGCTTTTATTTTACCTTATATCTACCCTTCCAGCAGCAGGTCATCATCGTTCCCAAAGAACGACTCCTGGCTCTCAAACAGCTGACTGGCGTCCGCGTCCTGCTCGTAGAGGACAATACCGTGAATATGAACATCGCCCGGCGATTCCTCAATAGCTGGGGAGCCACGACACAAACGGCAGAGAACGGAGAGGTCGCCTGGCAGCATTTCCAGCGCCAACGCTATGATATCCTGCTGATTGACCTCGAAATGCCTCTGATGGACGGCAAGGAACTGCTCAGACAGATCAGGAACGTCGATAAGGATATCCCTGCTATCGCCTTCACCGCAGCCGTCTACGATAACATGCACCAGGACCTGCGGGAACATGGATTCAACGGCTACCTGCATAAGCCCTTCCGCCCCGACGAAATGCATCGCAATATTTTACAGCACCTGCACGTTTGACGCTGGTAATCTTATTAATATGAAGCAGTTTCTTCCCCGTTTCCTCGCTTTCCCGCTGCTATCTGTCGCCTTTCTCGTCGCATGCCACAAATCTCATCCCGCTGGCCCAACCCCGCCCTTCAGCGTCTCCGCCACCATTAACGGCGTTCCTACCACCTTTAATGCGATCATTACGGTGGACAGCGTCAGCACCCCCGGAACGGTGTACATCGTCGCCCACGCAGATTCGGCTAACCTGACACCCCTGATGGAAGTGACCCTGACGAGCAACACTGCCCTGAAACCGGGCCTCTATTCCTATAATAATCTCTCGGATTCCACCAGCGATATCCAGGGCCTCATCGGCTACACGGTCTTCAGCAACGATACGGACAACCAGTATTTCAGCCTCACCGATACGGTTACCCTGACGAAGGTCAACAACACCTGGCTCTCGGGAACCTTCTCTGGCTCAATCCAGTCCGGCTACGATTCGGTTGCCACCTATAGTACGATTACCAACGGCCAATTCACAGTCGGATGGAACCAGCATTGACGAACTCCCGGCTACCCCTATCCGCCTCCCGCTGGTGGCGCCTCATCCCCGTGGTCTTTATCACCTATAGCCTCGCCTACCTCGACCGAGCGAATTTCGCCTTCGGCATGGCCGGCGGAATGGCAAAAGACCTGCACATCGACACTGCCACGTCTTCCCTGCTGGGATCACTGTTCTTCCTGGGCTATTTCTTCTTCCAGATCCCCGGCGTCTATTATGCAACAAAAGGCAGCGCCCGCCGCCTGATCTTTATATGCCTCCTTCTTTGGGGCGGCCTGGCCATGGCCACAGGTATTGTCAGCAACATCCATTGGCTGATGGTTATCCGCTTTCTTCTCGGAGTGGTCGAAGGAGCTGTGTTACCCTCTATGCTGGTGCTGCTGAGCCGGTGGTTCACCCGTACCGAACGATCGCGAGCCAATTCTTTATTGATGTTCGGTAACCCCGTAACGGTCCTGTGGATGTCTATCGCCTCGGGCTACCTGGTACACGCCCTCGGCTGGCGATGGATGTTCATCTGGGAAGGACTGCCCGCCATCATCTGGGCTTTCTGCTGGTGGCGGTTGGTAGCAGACCGGCCCGAAAACGCCGCCTGGCTGCCGCCGGCCGAACGGGAAACGCTCCTGATGTCTATAAGGATCGAGCAACAGTCTATCCCCCCTGTCCGGAATTATCTCGCCGCCTTCAAATCCCGCAAAGTCATGCTCTTATGCCTGCTGTATGCGCTTTGGAGTATCGGCGTATACGGATTCGTCATCTGGCTGCCTTCGATTATCCACGCCGCACCGGGAATGGACATCATCACAACAGGCTGGCTCTCGGCCTTTCCCTATCTCCTCGCCATCATCGGCATGCTCGCCGCCTCCAGATTCTCTGATCGGACCGGCAACAGGAAGATTGTCGTCTGGCCCTGCCTGCTCCTGGCCGCTATAACCTTTTATTTATCCTACCTCACCGGCACCCACCATTTCTGGTTGTCCTTCGCCTTGCTTAGCCTCGCCGGTATGGCTATGTATACCCCCTATGGTCCTTTCTTCGCTATGATCACCGAGATCCTGCCGGCTAATGTCGCAGGCGGCGCCATCGCCCTGATCAATAGCTTCGGAGCCCTCGGCTCTTTCGCCGGCTCTTACCTGGTCGGCTATTTCAACGGCGCAACCGGACACTTCGACGCTTCTTATATTTTCATGTCGGCCTCTCTCCTCCTGTCGGCTATCGCTGCCTTGTTACTTCGCCTCAACTCCGATCTCTTGCAGGAACGGCCATAACTCCCCATAAATATAATCGCATAGTCCTCGCTTTTGTGATCTGAATGTACCGAAATCCCCCAACCCCCTGCCCGATAAGTTTTTATTTAGTACACTATATGTATCGAAAACGGACAGCCGCCCCCGCTGCAATACGCTCTAACCAAATGATCGTCAAATAAATGCAAATCCGGCACCTTTCTGGTTGCCTGGCGAGGGTATTCCCACTCCAAAAACATCGAAATGCTGAAGAACTATTTCAAGATCGCCTGGCGTAACCTACTCAAAAACAAAGTCTTTTCCCTGGTGAACATCCTCGGCCTCGCTATCGGCATGTCGGCCTGCTTTTTTATCTTCCTGTATATCCATTTCGAACGCAGCTATGATGGCTGGTATAAAAATAGCGTCGACCTCTACCGCGTACCGATAAAATTCAGCGGCAGTCTCGCCAATAATAGTGTGGAAGCGACCAATCATCCGGCCGTGGGCCCTACGATGAAAAAGGATTTCCCCGAAGTCGTGGACTACGCGCGTGTGGTCCATACGACGATCTTTCTGGGCAATGCCATGATGTCTTATACCAACGGTGCCCAAACGACGACCTTCAATGAAGACCACGTCTATCTCGCCGACCCCTCCTTCCTGACGATGTTTTCCTTTCCCTTTATCGAAGGCGACCCACACACCGTCCTGTCGGACACCAAATCGATCGTCATCTCCGCCAAAATGGCGAAAAAATATTTCGGTAACCAGGACCCGCTGGGAAAAACGCTGTCCGTCAACATGCAGATCCCCCTTAAAGTCACCGGCGTCTTCCGCGACATCCCCGAAAATGCCCATCTCAAATTCGATATGCTGATGCCCTTCGCGATACTGGGCAACAACGGCATCGAGCTCAATCAGACCTGGAACTGGCCTGAATTCTATACGTACGTTCAGCTGGCGCCGGGCACTGACCCCCACAAGGTAGAAGCGAAATTTCCCGCCTTCATCCAGAAATATATGGGCGCAAAAATGAAGCAGCTGAAATACAGCGCCGAATTTCAACTCCAACCTGTCAGCGATATTCATCTCCGGTCGAACCTGGAGAAAGAGGCGGAAGCCAACGGCAGTGAAAAGGAAGTAGGTTTTCTATCCCTGATCGGTATCTTCATTTTAGTCATCGCCTGGATCAATTATATCAATCTCTCGACAGCCAAATCGGTGGAGCGGGCCAAAGAGGTCGGCATCCGCAAAGTGGCCGGAGCGGTTAAAGGGCAGTTGATCGTTCAGTTCATGATCGAATCGGCCATCGTCAATTTACTCGCACTGCTGGTTGCTGCCGCCCTGGTATGGATTCTTTACCCGCATTTCGGCGCCTTCATCGGCAAAAATATCGGCGCTACCGGTGGAAATTCCGGTTGGTTCCAGCAACCGTGCTTCTGGCTGGGCCTGACCGGATTATTGATAGGAGGCGCACTGCTGGTAGGAGCCTACCCCGCCTTTGTACTATCGTCCTTCCGCCCGATACTCGTATTGAAGGGCCGGTTCTTTCAATCATCCAGGGGCATTCTGTTGCGAAAGACGCTGGTCTCCTTTCAATTTGTCCTCTCCATTCTGTTGATTGCCGGCGCGATCACGGTCTATAGCCAGCTGACCTATATGCAAAAACAGGCGTTGGGTTATAACAAGGACCAAGTGCTGGTACTGAAGGCGCCCGCTATCTTCGATTCGACGCTCGCGACCAAAATGCAGTCCTTTAAAAACCAACTGCTCTCTAACTCCGCCGTCCTTAGCCTCACCGCCTCCAGCGAGATTCCCGGCCATACGATCGTCGATAGAAATACCGCCAGGAAGATCAATGAGGACGAAACCCATAACTTCACACCCTTCTTTGTCAACATCGACGACGACTTCATCAGGACCTTTCATATCCAGCTGGCAGCAGGCAGAAGCCTCGGCCCGGAGGACAGGACAAACCTCAGCGATTCGGAAACAACCAGGCTCCTCGTCAATGAAGAAATGGTCAAAGGCATGGGCTATAAGGACAATGAGGCAGCGATCAATCAACCCATCATCTTCCGGTATGGTCAGACGGACCGCAAGGGTGAGATTGTCGGCGTGGTCCAAAATTACCACCAACGGTCCCTACGGGAGGCCTATGACCCTATCCTCTTTTTTTATCCGCGCTTCACTAACTGGAACTATATCTCTATCCAGCTCAATCCCGCCGATGTCAACCTTAACCAGGCCATCGCATCTTTTGAAAAGACTTATAATAGTGTCTTCACCGGCAACGCTTTCGAATATTTTTTCCTCGACGATTATTTCAACCGGCAATACCAGGCGGACCAGCGTTTTGGTAATATCTTCAGCCTGTTCACGGGATTGGCCATTTTCGTAGCCTGCCTCGGCCTGCTGGGTCTATCGAGCTTCGTCATCAAAATGCGGACAAAAGAGATCGGCGTCCGGAAAGTACTGGGCGCTTCCATCCCCAGCCTGCTATTGCTGTTTTCACGCGACTTCATCAAATTGGTGGGACTGGCCTCACTGATAGCGCTGCCTGTGATCTACTTTGCCGCAAGCCGGTGGCTCAGCAACTATGCTTTCCATATAGGGCTGACGGTGTGGATATTCTTGCTGCCGCCACTGCTGCTGCTGATCATTTCCTTGACCACCATCTGCCTGCAAAGCCTGAAGGCGGCGCTGTCCAGCCCGACTAAGAATTTGCGGACGGAATGATTCACCGCCTGATCATTTTATCTTTAACGATTGCATTGATCACCTTCTCCCGAAGGCTCTGGCTAATGGTTATTTTCTCATTTCCCATGTCCAGGATATTCCCTTCAATACTCTTTATCTTATTCATATTCACGATAAACGATTTGTGCACCTTGATAAAAATGTCCGCCGGCAGCTGTTCCTCCAAACTCTTAATGGTGACATAGACCATCATCTTCTTCACTTCAGTATATAACATTACATAATTCAGCATCGCCTCCACATAGATCAATTTATCGTAATACACCTTCTCGATCTGGTTGCTGGATTTGATGAAGAAATGGTCGTCGGTCACTGGCCGCCGAAGCCCCGGCGAAGGCGGCCCACCCACTGCCGGTATACTCAACCCAGCTCCACCCCCCTGCCGTAATGCCCGATATTCCCGCGCCTTATTGCATGCCTTCAGTAACCGGTCGAACGCAATGGGCTTGACTACATAATCCAGTACATCCAACCCATAGGACTCCACCGCATACTCCGCATAGGCCGTAGTGATGATGACACAAGCCCCGGTTGGCGTGCTCTTCAGGAAATCGATCCCATTGATCTTCGGCATGTTGATGTCCAGGAAAAGGATATCGATCTCCTGCTCCCGCAATAGCTTCATCGCCTTCAGCGGATTTTCCGCCTGGCCTGCCAGTTCCAGATAGTCGATGTCTTCGATGAATTCCTGTAACACCTTTCTTGCAATCGGCTCGTCATCTACGATCAAACATTTCAGTTTCATGACAAATCAATGGTTAAGCTTGTTTCGTACCAATTATAATCACTGTCCGCTTGTAATTCATATTTCGCAATATACAGCAACTCCAGCCGGCGCCGCAGGTTCGCTATGCCGATGCCATTGGAATGTCCACTCGTAGCCGCCGATTGCAACTCCCGGGTGTTCATAATGGAACTGTACAAAATCGTGCCACAGGTGTGGATGTCGATGGTGATCCTGTTCTCCTTATGGGAAAAACTACTCACGAACTTGAACGCATTCTCAATCAGCACAATCAATAGCAGCGGAGCGATCATCAACTCTTCTTCGATCAGTCCTATATCAAAAGTTACGATTAATTTCTCATCCTTGCGTAACCGCTGGAAAGCGACATAGTTTTGCAGATAGGCTATTTCCTTCGCCAGGCTCACCTTTTCCGCCGCGCAATCGTACAGTTGATAACGCAACAGCCCGGAGAACTGTAGGAGAATATTCCGCGCGACCTGGTTGTGCTTGTCAATATGCCCGTATATCGTATTCAGCGAGTTGAACAACGCATGCGGATTGATCTGCGCTTTCAGATAATCCAGTTCGCTCTTGATCCGCTCTTTCTCCAAAACCTCGAGCTGCTGTTGCGTCTGCATCCGCTCCACCAGCATCCGCGCCAGTGTCACCGCCAGTACCCAGATGGTAATATTGAAAAAGGACTGAATATATAACCCGCCGAAATCGACCGCGACCACGGGATGAAAATAATGTTCGTTGATATACAAAGCCAGCATCGCCCGCAAAGCAGCGCTGATCGCGATCACCAGAACGACCGACCCCACAAAAAGCCCATACTTCTTCCGCATCAGCAATCGCGGGATAGTAAAAAGATTGATCGCATAATAGTCCGCAGTAATAAAAAGGAGATAGCAAAATTCAATGGTCATCGTTCTGGTGATCGCCACCGAATAGCTGCGGAAAATAGCTATCCACAACAGGTAAATACCTGCCCAGAAGAGAATGTGATACCATCCGGTGTTCTTTTTCAATAGCCTTACTTTTTTCAAAGGTATTGACATTCCGGAAGCCGGGAATTATATTACATCAGGCATAAAAAATCCTTGATAAACGAAGGTTTCATCAAGGAAAGCCATTGGATACTGTAAATAGTTTTGACTGCCCCCGGGAAAGCAGGAGGTTCGCACCATGAAAAAAATCATCCATTGGCTGTTATCGCCACCTGTAACCGGCTCCTCAAATATTCTCATCATTCGCCTGCTGGCCGGCGGCGTATTCTTCTGGGAAGGAATGTTGAAATTTGTCTACGTTAACCAGGGCGTCGGACGATTCACAAAGCTGGGCTTTCCTTTTCCTGTCACGACGGCGCACTTCGTGGCATCGGCGGAGATCATCGGCGGACTGCTACTGCTGGTCGGCCTCTTGACAAGGGTAACCGCACTTTATTTTGTCCTTCAGATGATCGTTGCCGTACTTACCACTAAGATCGCTCTTTATTATGGTACCAGCCCGCTGCCACTCCCGCCCGCACCCCCGAAAATAGGCATCTGGGCTGTTCTGCACGAGATCCGTTCGGACTATGCGCAAATCCTCACCTGCCTGTTTCTGCTGCTGGAAGGCCCTGGCCGGCGATCGCTCGATTTCATACTGTCCGCCCGACGGCGGCTGTATACGATGAGCTAACCTCACCTTACAGTTCAGGCTCCAATTCGTGACCGGTCACAAAAAACAGGAAATTTTGCAGCTGATGCAGATACCGGAGGTTGGTTTGCCCCGCGATCGACGTCCGAAGCTTCAAACCTTCGGACGTAAATTCCCAGTCGATATGGCTGTTGTCGAAGCTATAAATCCATTCCTCGCGCACAAAATTTCTGAACCCGCACTTCTCCAGTATCCTGGGCGTCAGAAAAATAGGTTCGAGTTCATTGAAATCGGCTTCCTTGACCACCTCGACAAACTGACTGGCATAGGCCGTCCGCAAGGACCCCCTGACAGCAGTAGCCTCACGGCTCACCTTTATTTGGGTATCGTAAATGAGGGAATGTGACAGAACTTGCTGCACTGTAATGACTTCACCATCTTGAGTCTGAACTTTGTTTCCGTAGCGGAGTTCCTTAGCGTGTATCATAGAGTCTAATTTAAATGCTTGAAATACGTCGGATCAAATAATGGTATTTCAAGGGAATATAGACTCCGTGGAGGATCAACTAAGAGCACAAGATAATAGCCGATCGCGAGATATGCAATACCCTGCCCATTTTTCTTATCCACACCCACCGTAACCCGTTCACGCTCAATCCCGTCCCCACGCCCAAAAGCCCCCCGCCCTCGGGCGCCAAAGCCTTCTTCGACCACCGAAGGCTTGCCGTAGGCAGTGGCGACGGCGCCCTACCCGCGCAACCCCTTTAAATATGCAATACTTTCCGGCACCTGTACTTCCGGGTCATTACTCTCATCCTCGATGAAATAATGCTTGATCCCCAGCTTCTTCGCCTCTATCAGGATCGGCGCTAAATCGATCTGCCCTTGTCCCAGCGGAACGGAGTTCTCCGCCCCGGTCAACCCCGTCAAATTCTTAGGCGTGTCTTTCCTGAAATCCTTCAGATGCATCAGCTTCCACCGATGCCCATATTGCTTCAGCAACGCCAACGGATCACCCCCGCCGAACTGGATCCACATAATGTCCATCTCGAAGCTGACATATTTTGGATCAGTATTATTGATGATATAATCCAGCAACGTCCCTCCCTGGTAAGGTTGAAATTCATAGCCATGGGCATGATAACAAAAGGTCAGCCCCGCATCGTAAAAGATCTTGCCGACGCGGTTGAAGTCGTCGACCGCCTGTTTCGCATTGTCGAAGGTCAACACCCCTCCGCTATGCGGCACCCATGCACACATCACATATTTGGCTCCTAACGCCTTCGCCTGCATGACGATGGAGTCGGGATTCGCGACCATTTTTTTATAGTCGGCCCCGATACTCGGAATACTGATGCCCCGTTCATCGCATAGTTGCTTGAACTCCGCCCAGGGCATGTGACCACTACCGCCTTCCAGTTCGGTAAATCCCATCATTTTTACCGTATCCAGCGTCTTGGGCACGCTCGCCGCCCAATCCCTTCGATAGGTAAAGCCCTCTACACCCAGGGGAAAAGTATACAACGGTTTTTGTGCAAGAACGGATCCGCCGGCAATAGCGAGCACAATGAAAAGAGAAACACATTTATTCATCATAAAAAGATTTTTTAAATATTTCCTTTCTTACCCTCTTCCACGGCGTAGTCCACGGCGCGGGCCGTCATCGCCATATAGGTCAGGGTCGGATTCTGGCAGCTGGTAGAGGTCATACAGGCGCCATCGGTCACGAAAACATTCTTGCAGAAATGTAGCTGGTTCCATTTATTCAGCAGGGATGCCTTCGGGTCATGTCCCATCCGTACCCCGCCCATCTCGTGGATATCGCTCCCGGGCGGTGACTTCGTATCATTGATCTTGATATTGATAAACCCGGCTTTCTCGAACATCGCCGTCGATTGCTCGATATAATCCTGCACCATCTTATCGTCGTTCTCCGACCATTCGCAGGACAGGATGATCTGCGGGATACCATACTTATCCTTCAGATCGGGATGGAGCCGGAGATGGTTCTTCTCGAGTGGCACGCATTCCCCCATCATCCAACTGCTGATATGCCAGTTACCGGGTTTCGGATGCAATAGATTTTCGCGCAGCTGGTCGCCTATCATACTGGTATCCGAATCGAATGACCGGCCCCCGCCGATGCCGATGGCATATCCCCGGAGAAAGTCGGTATCCTGTTTGCGCAGATTTCTGAATCGTGGAATATAACTGTTACTGGGATTGCGTCCGTCAGTCTTTTTATCTTTGAATCCTTCGAATTCGGCGCCGCCTTTACCGCGGTAATTATGCCAGGAAATGAATTTCCCCAGCAGTCCGCTATCATTGCCCAACCCATTAGGGAACCGGCTGGAAGTCGAATTCAGCAGGATCGCACTGCTGTTGAGGGTCGAGGCATTGACAAAGATCACCGGCGCATAGAATTCAATCATCTCCTTCGTCGTGGCATCGATTATCCGAACCCCGGTCGCTTTACCTTTCTTATCATCATAGATGACGGAGTGGACAACGGAATGTGGCCGGATGGTAAGGTTTCCTGTCCGTTCGGCCCAGGGCAGCGTACTGGCGTTACTGCTGAAATAGCCGCCGAAAACACAACCGCGGTTACACATGGTCTGGTTCTGGCATTTGGTGCGCCCTTGCTGCTGGTGAATAGGCTGTGGGTCGGTTAGATGCGCACATCGTGCCTGGATCAGGTGGCGGTCCGCGAAATTTTTCTTTAGGCTGTCCCTGAAATACATTTCGATGCAGCTCATCTCAAAGCCCGGCATCACCTCGCTGTCGGGTAGTTCAGCCAGACCGTCCCTGTTGCCGGCAATTCCCGCAAATTTCTCTACATAGCTGTACCAGGGCTCGAGGTCTTTATACCGGATGGGCCAGTCGACCGCGAACCCGTCACGGACCGGTCCTTCAAAATCAAAATCGCTCCAGCGTTGTGTTTGCCTCGCCCATAATAGGGATTTACCGCCCATATGATAGCCGCGCACCCAGCGGAAAGGCTTTTCCTGGATGTAGGGTTGCTCGTCGTCAGGGAGCGCCCAGTTGAGGGTCTCTTCCCGCAGGAACACGGCGTTATGGTGATTCTTCTTCTCTTCGAGGGTGACCGTGCCCCGATGCTCGAAATCCCACGGCGGCTTGCTGGCATTCGGATAATCTTTGATATGTTTGACTTCCCGGCCTCTTTCCAACACCAAAGTCTTCAGCCCCTTATCGCAAAACTCTTTGGCTGCCCAGCCGCCGCTGGCGCCGGATCCGATGACGATCGCATCGTACGTCCTTTTTTTCGCGGAATCTGTATTATTATCTGGCATGGCTTTATGCTTTAAGATCGATGCAACCGTAGTAATGACCTGGCGCAACCTTGTAATGTAAATAATCCTCCATGACCTTCTGTGAAGTATTGAATCCCCTGATGGTCTCACTCTTGATCAGGGCGATAAAGTCTTGCTGCTCCTTATCCGTCGAATGGCCATACGCCGCCAATTGCCGCTTCACCTTATCCCGGTCCGCCGCCTCATAACAATCATCTATTAACTTAATAAGAAATTTATCCACCCCTACCGCTAACGCGCCGGGCTCCCCCGCCGTTCCTGCCCCCGCGGGAATGATCGTGTCAACCATCCTCGCAAGCGTAGCTTGTTCTTCCGGTGTAAAGCTGGATAAATGCGTATCCTTATCGCTCATGCGACAGGCCGTCATCCAAAAAGGGAGAGTAATCAATCCGCCCGCAACAATGGTAAGATGTGTAACAGCGTGACGTCGGTTCATGACAGAGCAATTGAGACAAGAAATGTAGGTAATCTTTTACATCCCGTCACGCATCCATCCGCTAATAAGTGCTAAATCGACTAATACAGGTTAAAAATTCATCATTCCCTCCCTCGGGCGCCATAGCCTTTGGCGACGGCGCCTGGTCAACCCTACCATCCCCGCATTGAACACCCACAAATATGCCGGGAACAATACGTAGATCACATCATGCCCCACACATATTGCCAGCGCCAACGACGATGACACCACCCCCAGTATCCACGCAGCCGACCGTTCGGTAACCGGATCCCTGTAAGCTTTAACGAACGTCGGTATGCCCAGCAGTGCATCCGCAATGATAGCGAAGATAGTCGTCACCCACGGATTGGCCGACCCAAGGTATACACCCATACACGACAACCCCGCCAATAAAAACCACCAGTCACGGCGCCTGAAAGAATAATTCCCGCTAAAAAAGGCCACCGCCGCAATCGTTATACATCCGGCCGTCGAGCAAAGAATGGCGGTCATGCTCCATTGCCACCCTTTGGCAATCACCTGGGAAACCACACTCATCCCCATCAGGCAGGCCCAGCCAAACCACGACAGCACACTGGGCGTAACTTTCTTTTGCAATCCATTGATGAGATAGATCAGCTGCGCGCTGCCGATAGCTATTCCCGACAGCACGCCAATCAATTTTTCCATGCCTTATTGCCTCCGCGTGATAGTGATATTCCGGAATTCGATCGGCCCATGATCCCCCTGCAGATAGATCGGTCCTGGCTCCCCTTCATTGCTGTCCAACGCACCGCCGGTAACACCCGGTATCTCCGCATTGCAGATCACCGTCTTGCCATTGAAGACAACGGTGACCAACCGCCCCACTAATGTTATATCATAGTACTGCCATTGACCCGATCCCTTCGCCATCTGCTCGATCGGTGGCAAAAACCCATATACCGCGCTCATTTGATTATTTGGCGGCTCGGGCAACTTAGTGTCCTGGATCTGAACCTCATAACGGCCTCTCAGATATACCCCGCTGTTGCTGCCATCAGGATAACGGAATTCAATATGCAGCTTGAAGTCGGTGAACTTCTCATCTGTTATAATATTCGACCCGGAGTGCGGGCTGCGGAGAATGCCGGACTCCGCTAACCATTGATTGTTCTCACTCGACGCATGCCAGCCTTTCAGATCGGCGCCATCGAAAAGTTTCACCGGCGCGCCCCACATAATGATCCCGCTGCGCCGAAGGGTCGGAGCGCGGTGGCCTACCCAGTTGTATGTCGTGCCGCCTGGCGTCACCATCGTTCCTGAAAGACTGTCTCCCTGCAGAACACCTTCGACGGTCAGGTCCTTGTCATCCCGCTCCCATTGCGGCGGAATGGAAAAGCTCATTTTGCCATCCACTAAATACACCCGCGAAATCGGTCGCGCGCTTCCGCCAGTACCCACAAACCGTCCTACCAGCGTACGGTTACCAGATTTCGTAACCTCCAGCCATGAGGGCAGAATTTTCCCGGGGTAGTATACGTTAATATCCCAACGCCCTAACAAGGTAGTCGTATCTGACGACGGCATGCTATATCCTGCAAGGCAGCTCATGATCAGTATAACAGCTAATAACCTGCTTTTCATGAAAAATATTTTGAAAGTAAGATACATCATTTTTTTACGTAGTTTGCCGGACAACTATCTGACCGATCTATGTTCAATCATTTTTATGTAGCAGCACTGATTTTCCTGCTGTGCATCGCAGCTGTTTTCCTCCTGGTAAAACGCAACAAATACCTGCAGCGCTTTTCCATAGACCTGGACATCGGCGGTATTATCTATGGCGGTATCGTAGCGGTCTATTCCATTCTGTTGGCCTTTATTGTAGTCATCGTATGGGAACAATACCAGAACACCGGCGACAGGATACAGGAAGAATCGTCGAAAGTCTTCAACCTGTACAGGGCCAGTTACGCCTTCCCCGATTCTACCACCGGCAAAAAGATCAGGACCACTGTCATCGATTATGTCAGCTCCGTGGTCGACGACGAATTTCCCGCCATGGAGCATGATACGACCAGTAGTCGCACCCAGCAGAAATACAATAAGGTATGGGATATGATCTATGTGATCCGACCCTCCACGGAAAATGAAAAAATATGGTATGCCTCGATGGTCACGAGTGTTAACCAGTTCGGTGAGGCCAGGATCATCCGCATCTCCGATATTGACCCTTCCCTGCCGCCATTGATGTGGAGGATATTGCTGGCAGGCGGAATCATTATCATTCTGTTTGCCATCCTGTTCAAAACGAACAACAATTGGGCGCATTTTATCAAGATCCTGCTGTTCTCCATCGTCATCGTCTTCAACCTGATGCTGGTCAATCTGCTCGATCATCCTTATAAAGGATTGCTCAAAATCGAGCCCAGCGCATTCACAAAAATTTTGAAACATTACAAGGATGAACAAAAATAGCCTGCTGATCGCCTTCCTTTCGCTCGCCTGCCTCCTGACCACCTCGTCCGCATCCCGCCATGCGTCGCCCTCCGGCAATCCCATCTTCCCCGGCTGGTACGCCGATCCGGAAACCGCCGTCTATGACAATACCTATTGGGTCTATCCTACTTATTCCGCTCCTTATAAAGACCAGGTCTTCTTCGACGCCTTCTCCTCCCCCGACCTCGTCCATTGGTACAAACACCCCCATATTCTCGACACCACCGCCATCCGCTGGGCCAAAAAAGCCATGTGGGCACCGGCCATCGCCAAAAAAGACGGCAAATATTATTTCTTCTTCGGCGCTAATGATATCCAGAACGATTCCTCTATGGGTGGCATCGGTATCGCCGTCGCTGACCGCCCCGAAGGCCCCTACAAAGATTACCTTGGCCATCCGCTCATCGATAAATTCCACAACGGTGCTCAACCTATCGACCAGGCCGTATTCCAGGATCCCGCCGACGGCGCCTGGTACCTCATCTACGGCGGCTGGCGACATTGCAACATCGCCAAAATGCGTTCCGACTTCACGGGCTTTGAACCATTCCCCGATGGCGCCACTTTCAAAGAGATTACCCCCGACCACTATGTCGAAGGCCCTTATATGATTGAGCGTAAAGGAAAATATTACCTGATGTGGTCTGAAGGCGGCTGGACCGGCCCCGACTACTCGGTCGCCTATGCCATCGCTGATAAACCCTTCGGCCCTTTCAAAAGGATCGGCAAGATCCTCCAGCAAGACATGGCAGTTGCCACCGGCGCCGGCCACCATTCCGTCCTGCATATCCCCAAAACCGACGACTACTATATCGTCTACCACCGACGCCCCCTGGGCGAGACCGACGCCAACCACCGCGTAGTCTGTATCGACAAAATGGAATTTGATCCCGACGGTCTCATCCGCCCGGTGAAGATCACACACGAAGGCGTTGCACCTCGCCCGCTTCCCGCCGCAGCGCTTTTATCGCCAAAATAAGACTGCATACTGCCGCCACCGAACCCATCAGGTAGACAGGGCAGGAAATAAGCATTCTTTAAGTCAGGTGAATAAATCCCAGGAAATAGTATCTTTAGTCATCATGAGAAAACTACTGCTTTCCCTGCTGCTGCCGGCCCTCGCCGCTACACCAGGTTACACCCAGCTCACCGCGCCGGAAAAAAAGGCCATCGCCTACGTCAACACCCACATGAGCGCTGCCATGCAGCTGCTCATCGAAACCGTTAATATCAACAGTGGCACCCTCAACATTGAAGGAGTGAAAAAGGTGGGTTCCCTTTATGCCCATGAACTCGAAAAACTGGGCTTTACCATCGAATGGGTCAACGAACCGGACTCTCTCCACCGCGCCGGTCACCTCGTCGCCACTCATGTGGGCAAAAAAGGTAAAAAACTCTTCCTCATTGGTCACCTCGACACGGTCTTCGAACCCGATATGCCCGCCGGTCCCTATACGGTGCTTAATGATTCGACGGCCACAGGCCAGGGCGTCAACGATATCAAAGGCGGCGACGTAGCCATCATCACCGCCTTACAGGCCTTGCAAGCAGCCGGTCAACTGCAGGACATGAATATCATCGCCTATTTCACAGGAGACGAAGAACGCTCCGGCACTCCCCACGCAATAGCCCGCCAGGACTTCATCGCCCGGGCCAGAACCTGCGATATCGCCTTGGGCTTCGAATCCGCCCAGGGCCTCAACACCGTGGCAGCCGCCCGCCGTGGCGCCAGCGGCTGGACGGTCAGCGTAACAGCCAAAACAGGCCATTCCTCCCGCGTCTTCTCGGATTCGGCCGGCGATGGCGCCATCTATGAGGCAGCCCGGATACTCAATACCTTCCGCGAACAGCTCAGCGGCGAACAATACCTTACATTCAATCCCGGACTGATCGTCGGTGGATCAGAAATAAAGATGGAGGGCGGGGACGCACGCGGCATCGCGCTGGGAAAAACCAATATCATCTCCCCCGTAACCCGCGTTACCGGCGACCTTCGCTTTCTCACGGAAACGCAAAAGAATGTCGCCCGGGAGAAAATGCGGGCCATCGTTGTCAACAGCCTCCCCGGAACGCATTCCACCATTCAATTCATCGACGGCCTGCCAGCGATGGAACCGACACCCGGCAATCTCCGCCTTGTAACGGCACTGTCGAAAATAACAACAGACATGGGAATGGGGCCAACCGTAGCAGGCGACCCCGGCCTAAGAGGAGCCGGCGATATCTCCGACATCGCTCAATACGTAGACTGTCTCGACGGACTGGGGGCTCCGGGTGATGGCGCCCATAAAGCAGGGGAAACGATCAATCTGAAGGAATACCCCTTAAGCATCCAGCGCGCGGCATTGCTTTTATATCGCCTGAGCCGTTAGCCCACTTGATCAGTAGACGCCTCTCAGCCACCCTCATTCCGTCCGCAGCGATTTCGACGGATTGGCAACCGCTGCCTTTAAAGTATGAAAAGCCACGGTCAGCATCGTGATCAGCAACACGGTCAGTGCCGATAGTAAAAATGGCAACGGCGTAAGACCAGTATTATATGTAAATATCTTCAGCCAGTTGTGCATAAATACCCAAGCTATAGGGAAAGCGACAAGGCACGATACACCCACCAGTACAATAAAATTCGTCGTCAGCAACGGCACGATCTGCCCGATCCCCGCACCCATGATCTTCCGGATGCTGATCTCTTTCTGCCGCTGTTCCGTGGTGAAGGCGATCAACCCCAGTAAACCCAGACAAGTGATGAAGATCGTCAGAATGGAAAAGCTAGTGAATATCTTACCCCTTTTTTGATCGGCAGCATACTGTGAATCGAAATCCTGGTCAAGGAATTTATAGGTGAAGGGAAGGTCAGGAAAATAAGCTTTCCATGTTTTTTCAATGCCGGCGATGGTTGCGGGGATATTCTTTGGATCCAGCTTGAGCTGGATGCCGGCATTATTTTGGTTATAACGAATGATCAATGGCGCAACAGGGTTATAAAGCGACCGCTGGTTGAAATCATTCACGACCCCAACAACTTCCCAATAACGGCCCGACGTGTCTCCTGGAAATTTCACTCGTTTCCCGATCGGGTTATCCCAGCCAAAATAGTTGACCATGTTCTCATTGACAATGATGCCATGCAAAGTATCGGACGAACGGCTATAAAAATTTCGACCTTTCTTGATAGTCATACCCAGCGTTTTGAAATAGTCTTCATCCGCGCCGTATACGAATACCCCCTTATCGACAAAGCCCTTTTTGGACTCAATTTCAAACAGGTTGAAACCGGGATCGTTTCCGGGGACGAGCTGGGACGTGCTTACGGCAATAACCTGCGGATTCTTTCGCATTTCATTTTTGAAGGCAGAGATCTTCCCGCTGACATCGCTGCTCGCATTTACCGTCAATGACACCACTTCGTGCTTGTCAAATCCGACGTCCTTATTTTGCAGATATTTCAGCTGGTTGTAAACGACCCAGGTACAGATGATCATGATCATCGAGATCGAAAACTGCACCACCACCAATGTCCGGCGCAAAGTAGCATTGCTGGAACCTTTCGAAAGAGCCCCTTTTAACACATGGATGGGATTAAACTTCGAGAGATAAAAGGCCGGATAACTTCCGCCTACCACCCCTACGAACAGGATGACCGCCAGAAGGATCAGAAAAGTCGAGGGCTCCATTAGGGCGCCAAAAGAAATAGATTTTCCTGAAAGCGAATTGAACAGCGGCAGCAGCAAAGCTATACATCCAATACTAAGCAGCAGGGCAAAAATAGCCGTCAGCGTAGACTCTATCAGAAACTGCGCGACCAGCTGTATTTGGGTAGACCCTGTTACCTTTCGAATACCAATCTCTTTGGCCCTCCTGGCGGAACGGGCCGTCGTCAGGTTCATATAATTGATACAGGCTATTAGCAGCATAAACAAGGCTACCGAACCAAAAATATAGATATAGGAAATACTCCCTAGCTCTTCCGGCTCGCCCTCCATATCGGAATGTAAATGAATGGCGCCTACCGGCTGTACCCCATAGTGGATCTTGATATTGTATTGGGCAAAAATGGGAGCCATATACTTATCATACATGGGCAGCAGCTTCTTTTCAAAGGTCGCAGCATCGACGTTCGGCCTCAGCAGGACATAGGTGTAGATATTAAAGCCTCCCCAGTTCTGATCGAAATCTTTCCCCGCTGTACTCAACGATAGCAATATGTTGAATCGAAGATGCGAATGCATGGGCACATCTTTTACCACCCCCGTGATCTTAAAGACCTCACCCTTGTCATTCCGCAACGATTTACCGACAATGCCTGTACTCTTCCCAAAATACGCTTCCGCTACCGATTGGGTCAACACCATGGAATGAGGGGCTACCAGGGCCGTCCGGGGATCGCCTTCCAGGAAAGGATAGGTAAAGACCTTGAACACCGTGCTATCGGCGTAATACACCTTTTCTATGTAGAGACGCAGATCGTCCAGCTGAAACATGTCTTTGCCGTCATTGACAAACCTAACGGATTCTTCTACTTCCGGAAACTCCCTTTTCAACATAGGCCCAAGAGGATGCTGCGTACTCGTCCATTTCAGCATATCCTTTTCAGGCTCCTTGATGTAAGAGTTGATCCGGTAGATCCTGTCCAGCTTTTCATTATAACGGTCGTAACTCAGCTCATCTTTTATATAAAAGATCAATAAAAGCCCGAACGTGATCCCAATCGTCAGCCCCAGGATATTCAGCAGACTATACCATTTATCTCGTTTGAAATTGCGCAGAGCGACAGAAAGGAGGTTCTTTAGCATGGTTGGCTGGCTTAGGTTTTACCCCCCTTTTGCCACAAACGACATGCCATATTCCAAGCTCTCACTATACTCCCGCCGGGCCATGCTGAAAGCGATCCCGCAAACGGCCAACGCAACGAAGAGACTCGTCCATTCGGTCTCCACATTCCATTTGCCGACAGCGCGGGGTAAGTGTAGCAGCAATACCCACAGGAAGAACATCATGCCCAGTAAACTCGTCGCCAACCCGACTTTCCGGCCGATCACCATACTCACGCCGCATAAGATATAGCCGATGATCACCAGGTAATTCAGCACCAGCCGCGCCGGCATCCAGGCTGGGATCAGCGACAGGATGTAGTCGAAGTACATGATATGCTGGATGGAAAAGACAAACAGGCCTAGGGCAAACAGATAATGACCGACAATAGCCAGTACGTCGATCGTCCTATCCCATCGCCGGCTGATCACCACCCCCCCCGGCCATTCGGCGGCAATGATAAAGGCGCCGCTCGTCAGCATGACCCCTTCGAAAACTATCGCCCAGTTATTTCCATTGTGAAGATTCATCAGCAGGAGGGGCAGCTGTAATGCCAGCAAGAAAATGGCCAGGATCATCCCCGCCACCACTAAGCCCAGTCGCCGCCAGATACCGGCGACAATGGTCAGTCCGGAAAGGATAAAGACAACGCTCGTCAGCATCATCCACAGCCAGCGAAACGGCAAGGTGGGTGGCACCGGTAGAAAGCTGCTCAAAAAGTTCTGTATCACCAGTTGGATGATGCCAAAAGCGGCAATCGCCGCACCATAGAAATAAGGTGCCACCCCCGTAAATTTACGCATACGTTTACCTTTACCGATGATTGATTGACAGTGAAAGACGACCCCGAAAGCACTCGCCGGACATTCCCGGTCCGCAGCCGCCTTAAAAGTAAAGTTCAAGAGAACCAGGCAGCAACCCAATTCAGGCCCTGTACAACTTCGAACAAGTTGGTACAAAGCCTATCGTTTTTGCATGGTCCGTCCCTCGGCAACTTTCCACTCGCGCCAAAAAGAATACGTAATTTACACAACATGCAGTCATTCTCCCTCTATAGCATGACCCTCCTCTACCTCCTCGCCGGCGTCAATCACTTTTGGCACCCCCGGATGTACCAGCGTATCATGCCCCCCTATATTCCCTATCACCTTCCCATGGTCTATATCAGCGGCGTCTGCGAAATAATCTTCGCCCTGCTCCTGCTGCCCATCGCCACCCGCTGGCTCGCCGCCTGGCTCATCATCGCCCTCCTCATCGCCGTCTTTCCCGCTAACATCCAGATGGCATTGGACTATTCGCGCCGCCACAACCCTTACACCTGGTTGGCCATCGTCCGCCTACCCATCCAACTCCTCCTTATTTTCTGGGCCTGGCAATTCACTAAACGAAACTGAAACTGATAATGAAAGCCCCCCTCTACATCACTAAAGAACAAATCTCCTCCCTCCTTCCCATGAGTGAATGCATCCCCCTCATGGACACCATGTTCCGCGACCTCGCCCACGGAAAAACCCTCCAACCGCTCCGTTCACTAATGCGCCTCCCGAACCACGGCAACCTGCTGGGCATGATGCCCGCTTACGCAGAAGGCCCCGACATCATCGGCATCAAGATCATCACAGTCTTCCACGGCAACGGTGCCGCCGGCTACCCCTCTCACCAGGGCGTGGTCATGCTCTTCGATGGTCAGCATGGTCAACCGCTAATGCTCTTCGACGCAGAAGAGATCACTGCGATCCGTACGGCCGCCGCCAGTGCCGTCGCCACCCGGCTGCTTGCAAAAGAAGACGCCGCCCACCTCGCCATACTGGGCACAGGTGAACAGGCAGAAAGACATATCGAAGCCATAGGGCTGGTAAGAAATATCAAACAGATCAACCTTTGGGGCCGCAACAAAGCCCACGCCGAAAAACTCAAAGAAAAAAACGCCCACCGCCCCATCATCATCCACGACACGGCCCAATCCGCCGTTCGTGAAGCAGACATCATCTGCACGGTCACCGCGAGCCCCCAGCCTGTCCTCTCAGGCGAATGGATTAGCCCAGGCGCCCATCTCAACGTCGTCGGCGCCTGTACCCCCAATACCCGCGAAGTCGACACCTTCGCTATGACGCGCTCCAGCCTGTTCACAGACCGCCTCGAATCACTGACTAAGGAAGCCGGCGAATTCATCATCCCCCAAAAGGAAGGCACGATCACAGTGGCGGATGTAAAAGGTGAAATAGGCGAAGTACTGATAGGAAGCAAAAAAGGCCGCACCTCCGCCGATGAGATCACCCTCTTCAAATCATTGGGCATCGCCGCCGAGGACCTCTATGCAGCCTGGCATATCTATCATTCCCTCTCCACCGACCCGCAACGAAAATTCACCGAAAATCGTACCCCTTAACATTTTGGTAATACTCCGTTAACATTCGCATAATTTTCGGACGGAACCTTTGCGGCAAACTCGTAACGCTTATGATCCAACCTCTACGCACGGCAGCGCTGCTGCTCCTGTCCTTCCTATCCATATCCTCTCTAAAAGCCCAATTCACTCCCGGCAATCTGGCCATCCTTCAGGCTGCCGGTTCGAGCAGCAATATCAATTGCAGCGTCATCGAACTGAAGACTACTACTGCGGGACAATCTCCCGTCAGTACTACGGCTATTCCATCGAGTGGCGCCAACATTTTTGAGATCTCCGGCAGCGCCACCTCGACAGCCTATCTGGCGAACAGCAACGACGGCACGCTACTCTGCTTCACCGGTGTCAACACGGCGGCCACAGGCAACGTCAACGGCCTGAATCCCCGGGCAGTAGGCACGCTCAACGCCTCGCAGACCTTTACCATCGCGACCACCTACACGGGTATCTCCGGGGACCAGACACGCGGAGCAACCACCCCCGACAACAACACCTGGTTCATCGGCGATCAGGGTGGCATCTATACCAATGGCGCCACCTCGCCGACCCCCACCGGCAACTTCCGCGGCACCAAAGCCTTCGGCGGCGTCGTTTATATGTCCCAGGCATCTAAGACAGCCGCAGGCGTCAGCACCATCGCCGCTCCTCCCACCAGCGGCGTCATCACAGCCCTCAACGGGATACCGGCCAACAATGATCTGGTGGATTTTTATTTGGTCTCCTCGGGTTCGAACGGCAGCACCTATGACGTTCTCTACACGCTGTCCAACGACGGAAGCAAGAACGGCGGCGTAGGAACGATCAACAAATTCTCGCTGGTCAGCGGCGCCTGGGTAGCCAATGGCTCTGCTTACACGATGCCCTCCGCCATCGGCAGCACGAGCAATACCAACGGCGGCTTCGGCCTGGCTGCACAGACGATACAAGCCCCCGGCAGCGGCGCCACTCTCTTCGTGACGACCCTCGACGGCGGCACGGCCGGTAATAGCGTCGTCAATCTCACGGATGCTGCCGGATATAACGCAGACCTGAACATCAACACAGCCAATGATATCGTACTATATACGGCGTCTCCGGCTACTGCCGTCATTAAAGGAGTGGCCTTCGCACCCACCGGCACGATCATCCCGACCCCAGTCACAGTCAACCTCTCGGTAAGCACCAACAAGGCTTCAGAATCCGCACAAACGGTCGTCACGATCACCGCAACAGCATCGGCGCCGGTATCGGCCAACCAGACGGTATCGCTCACGGCCTCGAACCACGAAGGCGTTACGAGCGACTATACCCTGTCCGGTAATACCATTACTATTCCGGGCGGCGCAACTACAGGCACAGCCACTTTCACAGTAGTGGATGACAACGTAGTGGAAGGCTTGGAAGTCGATACGCTCCAGATCAGCAACCCCTCATCCGGGATCACTCTGGGCGCCACGACTGCCCAACTGATCACTATCCAGGACAACGACGCATCTCCGACGCTCATGCGGATCACAGAATATATGTATAGCGGCAACGATGGGGAATTTGCCGAGTTCACCAACATAGGCTCGACACCGATCGACATGACGGGCTGGAGCTATGATGACAACGGCGCCACACCTGGCACCGTCAGCCTGAGCACCTACGGTATAGTTAAACCGGGTGAATCGGTCATCCTGACAGAAACCCAGACGGACACCTTCCGCAAAGACTGGAACCTCTGCGCCGGCGTCCCCGTGATCGGCGGCAATACCGACAACCTGGGCCGCAGCGACCAGATCAACCTGTATGATAATAAAGGCCAGTTGGTCGACCGCCTTACCTATGGCGACCAGACTTTCCCGGGCACGATCCGCACCCAGGATATCAGCGGTTATGTATCGAAGGCAGCATTGGGTATCGACAGCATCGCAGGCTGGACGCTCTCTCAGGTCGGCGACGCGGAAGGATCCTATACCTCCGGCGACGGCGACATCGGCAGCCCCGGCAAGAGCACCATGGCCACTGTAGCCTTCAACCCCTGCTACGTAGACCCTAATGCCCCGACGATCGTCATGGACGTAACAAACACCAGCAATTACCTCGACGAGGGCGATTCGGCTTCTCCCGCCAGCCCCTATACGATTAGCAGCGTCATCGGCGATCCGCTGGACCCCGTATCTACACTGGGATTCTATTTCACCATCGGCGCAGGTGGCAGCGGTTTGCCGGTCAATCAGCTGAAGGTTACCGCCTGGAGCAGTAACCAGACAGTAGTACCAGCGGCAAACCTCATCCTGACAGGCAGCATCGCTTCGTATAACCTGCAGATCGTTCCCGCCAGCGTAGGCTATGCTTCGATTACAGTGACGGTCAGCAGCGGTACGGACAGCAGCTCCTATGTCATCGACTATGCAGCCTCGCAATCCACCTTCACCTCTTCGTCGAGCACGGTCACCTGGCCGACAGGCTCCTCGGACGCTTCTACAGCCTATGGCCTGGATAACCAGTACATGGTCATCGGCGATGACCAGCAGAACCGCCTCCTGGTCTATAACCGCGCGGCCTCCGGCCTACCCGTGACGACTTTCGACTATACGGTGAACAATAACCTCGGCCTGACCGACGGCTCACCTGGCAATTACAAACAGGTAGACGTCGAAATGAGCGCCGTCAGCCCGATCACCACAGGCCGCGTCTACTGGTCGGGCTCCATGAGCAACAGCAGCTCCACCCCCTACGGCGTAGAAGACAACCGTAACCGCACCTTCAGGGTCGACATCAGCGGCACAGGCGCAACCACGGCATTCACTTTCGGCGGAGTTGTATCACTAAGACAGCAGCTGATCAACTGGGGTGATAAGAATGGCTATAACTTCTCGGCTTCGGCAGCCGCAGGCACAAATCCCAAGACGATCAATGGCTTTAACCTGGAAGGCATGGTATTCGCCCCGGATAATACGACGCTGTACATGGGCTTCCGCGCTCCGCTGGTGCCTACAGCCAACCGGACGAACGCAGTGATTGCCCCGATCCTCAACTTCGAGACCTGGTTCAATAACGGCGCCCCCACGGATACGGCGACATTGGGCGCACCCATCGAACTCAACCTCGGCGGCCGCGGCATCCGCGAAATGATCCGGCTGACGAACGGCACCTATGTCATCGCCGCCGGCAGCTATGACGGCACCTCGAACCCGGCTATCTATACATGGTCGGGCAATGCAACAGACGCTCCGGTACAGGCAACCTCATTTGACGTCACGGGCCAAAACCCCGAAGCCCTGATACAGGTCAACCAGGGCGGTCAGTTGGCACTCGATCAACTGCAGGTCATCTCCGATGATGGGGCTACGGTATTTTATAATGATGGAATTGAGGCCAAAGACCTCCCTGAAGATAACTTCCAGAAATTCTCTTCCGCCATGGTCACCTCGTCGGATCCGATTGCCCTGCCGCTCGTCTTTACGGCTTTCACGGCACAACGGCAGTCAGCAAATGTGCTGCTCGACTGGACCACGGGCATCCCCGGCAGCCTGGCTTCCTTTACGGTCCAGCGCTCCGCCGATGGGGTCACCTATAGTGATATAGCTACGGTACCGGCGCCAGGCGTCGAAACAGCCTTTACCTACACGGATGTCAACGCACCCGCCACGGTTCTTTACTATCGCATTCTCGCCACTGAGCTGTCCGGTCAGCAGGCGCTGTCTGGAATCCAGGTCGTAGGGACCAGCGCCGCAGGATCAGCAGTACAGCTCTTCCCGAACCCTGTAGCAAGAGGCGGATCCTTCACGCTGATCACCCCGGGAGCGGGACTTAAGTATGTGAACGTGTATAATGCCACCGGACTCCTGGTTCAGCAGGCAGCCTTTACGGACACGTCCAAAGAGATCTCCGCCGCAGGATGGTCCGCAGGCACTTACCTGATCCGTATCATCATGCCTAATGGTAGTACGGTGATAGAAAAAGTAGTCGTGCTGTAAGAAACAAAGTCTCCGAAAAAAGCCCGAACAGGCATAGTAAAGCCCTCCATAACAATGGAGGGCTTTTTATTATATCAAAGTGCAACGCAGGCTGTCATTTACTTGTCAACCTGAATATGACCAAAACAAAAACCTTTTTTTTTATATTGTCGGGTGCTATATTATTGGCCATCACTTATTGCTCTTGCAAAAAGAGCTCCGGCAATTCCTCTTTGGCAAATTCACTCATTGGCAAATGGAAAATTGCATATGACTCATCATGCGACGAAGGTCCTGCCGTGGGGGGAATAAATTGCACTGTCTTCAAAAGCTCTGTATCTGACAGTACTGATACTTACTATAGCTTTACATCCGATGGAAAACTATATATCAACGAAGGCAGCACTATTGATACGGCGACATACATGATATCATCATCGGATACATTGACGGTGAGCAATTCCTATCCCCAAAGCCCTGTCATTTTCTATGTTGCAGACTTTACAAGCCCGAATAGCTTAACATTAACCAGTGTCGGTTTTACTCCTATGCCGATTGGAATTCGGCTCTTAAGTAATGTGGGATTGTCTCGCGAGTGATCACAAACTCTTGATAGCGGTCACCATCTTATCGGCTTCGGTTTGCTGAAAATTGGTTGTTTCCCCCTCACCGCAGATCAACGTATACCATATGCCATCTTTTTTAACATCCACCCTTTTCACCGTATAATCTTTGAATTTGGCAACATCACCGGTATTTCCCTTTTTCAGCACCGCCAGGGCCTGCATGAAATAACGCAGCTGTTGCAGATTGCCGAACCGCAGCGTTGACATATTGACCTCAGAGGTAAATTGCTGATCCCGGAACTCCAGCACATAACAGGTGTCCGTCTCTTTAATGACCCGTTGCAGTTCCAGCGGAAATGTCCCCTGCCGTAACTCCAGCAGACTCGTAGTCGAGGAATTGGAAATAGTGAACTGTGCCTTTGCAAAAAAAGGCGTAGCGAACAGAGATAAAATAATTAGTGGCTTCATAGCGGAATTTTCTTTCGTTTCAATTTAAATCAACGGAGGTTGTATAAATTTATTATATCAGAGACCCTTTATAGTTTTGCACATAATATCCGCCTCGGGCTGTTGAAAATCCGCTAACCCGTATTTGTCTCTCAATATATACCAGACATTGTCGAATTTCTTATCCGCCCTCTTAATAGAATAACTTTTAAAGGTGGCGATATCCCCGTTGTGGCCGCTTTTCAGAACGGTCAGCGCCTGCCCCAAATATTTCAGCTGTTGCAGATTGGGAAAGGCCAGCGTGTCCATCACGACCTCATCCACCACCTGCTGATCGCGGAAAATAAGCGAATAAGACGTATCCCTTCTATCGATGTCCCGCTCGAGATCCATCGGCCATTGGCCACTCCGCACTTCCGCCAGATGAGTCGTTGATAATGATGGGATGCGTTGCAGCCCTGCCGAACCGGCAAAAGGAAAAATGAGTACGCTGAGGAATAGTTTTTTCATGAGTTGATTGGATGGTCGCAATATAGAAAAAGTAATGCTAAAATGCAAACAGCCCGCTCTATATCCCCGTCTCACCAAAAATCAGGCCGATCCCTCGGTCGCCGAAGCCTCGGCGTAGGCGACTCGCCTCCTGATCCACCCGGCACGCTCACCATTCACCCTAATTATTGAAAACTCCCATTCTTCTTAACCCCTTCATAATATCCTCTCAGCACCGCAAAAGCTTTCTTCTTCCGCCCATCATGCCCGATCAGCCCCTTGTTATTCCACCCCTCCTGATACACCGGATTATTCCGCTTGGGCGATCGGAAATCCACTAATATCCACGGCGAACATCCCACAAAATTATCCGGCATCCGCCGAAACATCGCCACCTGCTCCCGATAATACCACTGCTGATATTCCTCACTCCACCGCGTCAGACTATCGGCATGATAACCCGCTAACGCCTCACCCCCTGTCTCACTGATAAACATCGGCTTATTATACGGCGTACTCCAGTTCGCCGTCCGGCACGCCGACGGCAGCCCGCCATACCATCCTAAATATTCGTTAAAAGATACGACATCGACATACTTCCCCAATGGATCATCCACGACATGCGTATCCTTCCCCGACCCATAGTTGACCTCCATGGCCGCCGTGATCAGCCGCGACGAGTCCATCACCCGCGCCGCTTCGACGAGGTGACGCATGAAAGCCGTCCTGACGCTACTCACCGGCGTCTCATTTCCCACGGACCATAAGATAATACTCGACCGGTTCCGATCCCTTTCGATCATCGCCGCAAGCTGTGTCAACGCCTTCGCATAAACTTCCGGATTCCCAAAGTCGATGGTCCAGTATACCGGTATCTCAGACCAAACCAATATCCCCAGCGAATCCGCCATCCTCGTCATCGTCTCATCATGCGGATAATGCGCCAGTCGCACCATATTACATCCCAACTCCTTCGCCCAACCCAATAACAACGCCGCATCCTGCCGGGAATACGCTCTCCGCGCACCACCCGCCAATCCCTCACTCCCCGCCAATTCCGGCACCTCCTCATGCATACAGATGCCCCGCAAAAACACCGGCTTCCCATTCAATAATAATTTCTTCCCATCCACCTGTATGGTCCTGAATCCGATCTTCTCCTCGACCCTATCGGTCCCCACAGACACGATCACCTTATATAATACCGGCGACTCCGGCGACCAAAATCGAACCTTCCCCAACTTCACCCGCAACGACGTCATCCAATTATCGATCGCAAACGACTGTCGTATCCCTAACTCCGGGATCTCCACCACCGCCGACGACGCCGGTCCATCCACCCGTACCCATCCCTCTGCCGTATCGGATGGTTCCATGCCGGCCGCAGGCCGCTTCAGCTGCAGGAAAAAACTCCGGATATGCGTCGGCGGTACCTCCACCAGTCGCACCTCCCGCGTGATCCCCCCATAATTCCACCAGTCGGTATTCACGGTCGGTACCTCATCGGGAAACCGCCGGTTGTCCACCCGCACCACCAGGTAATTGCCATGTGCCCGCAGGACCGAATCCGGAACCAAAAAATCGAATGGCGTAAACCCACCCTTATGCATCCCTAATTTATGACCGTTGAGATATACATCGGCCCGATAATTCACCGCGCCAAAATATAAGTAGACAGCATCGGCGGCGCCAGCCTTGACAAAATCAAAACTCTTCTCATACCATACGGTCCCTTCTAAATATTCAAACTTCGCCCCCTGGTGATTCCAGTCCCCCGGCACCTTCAGCGTATATTTGCCACTATACCCAAACTCTATCTTATCAGTCTTACCCTTCGGCACATCACTATTCCAATACGCCCCCGGATCAGTCGGAGCCAGCTCCTTATACCGATAATCCAAAAATCCCGTTTCATACGGATCGATAATATATCGCCATGGACCATTCAGACTTACACTATACCGCGAAGGCATCGCCGTGATCAACGGCGCCACCCCTTCCTGTGCAGGCTTATCGATTGCAACGACCGGAGCTGCCGGCTCAGCCTTCCGTCGACGAGGCGGCCGCGATACCACGATGGAGTCATCCTGGGCCGACGCGTTATACGCCATCGGGGCGGCGTTATCCCGGTACACCCCTCCCGCCGGGTTCAACACTATACTATCCTTGGCCTGTAAAAACAGCTGCCGTGTATCCTCCACCCACTCATATAAGGAATAACGTTCCACAAAACTACAGGTGTCCAGCATATGTAGAAAGCTACGCAAGGTATCGGCCTGCTGCTGATACGTCGGCTTGGGACATTCAGCCGATGTCGTCCAGTTCGCGCCATTATTCCATTCGGTCACCCAGATGGGCCGCCGCGTCCGGTCATGAATGGTCTTCAAAAAAACATAAAACTGCTCGGCCGAATAACACCCGCGATAAAAATGCACCGGCACAAAATCGATCCTGAAACCTGCCGAATCGGCCTTGTCCATAAATATATATAACCACCGCAGCCCTCCATCACTCACCCCCGGCGCACCCAGTCTCAACCCTGACTCTTCGAGCGACGGCCACTGTGCGATGGCCTGGTCGGGCGTCATATTGGCCTGATCGGTATGATCGGGCTCATTATACCCCAGCAACTCGGTAGTATTCTTCATCGCATCGGTAACCGCGAAATCTGGTCCCCGCAGATCCCACCGCATAGGCACAAATTCCTCATCCAACGTAGAGGTCCGGTTATTGCCCCAGTCATAATTCCACTGACAACTCAACGTATCGGCCAGTTTGATCCCATTGGTCCAACCTTTCTTAGCCACCCATCGCCACGGGAACACACGCACATATGATATCCGGTTCCGCAATGCCTCCGGCAGGTCTGTCACCCGCAAGTCACTGTCAGCCGCGACATACACCTTACTCGCACCCGTCCCCTCCGGATTCTCCGCAAACGTCGCCATATACCCATGTTTCAACACAAAAGCAGTGATCTTTTTATCAAAAGCCCCCAGTGCCGATAACCGGTAATAGGTATACAACTCCATTGCCATGGAGTCGGCAGCACCCGCATACACGGTCAACGGCCGGTAACCAGCCCCCTGCGCCATCACTACACAACCCTGCAAATACTGCACAAGCCGCACATTGGAATCGACGATCGCCGCACCACCTCGTACAGTGATCCGCGACAAATACCGCTCCTTGAACACCGACGGCCGGATATGATCGAAAAACAACCACGCATCGGGCGACCTCAGATCCACTTTACTCCCCGGCAAAGGATCGCCTGCCGTAGTAATATGATACTGAACCTTACCGCTAAGTAAAAGCTGTTGATGCGCAATCGCAGGAACGGTCGTGTCGCCGCTCATCTGCGCCAGAAAGAGCACACTGAATAAAGCACTATACATAATCTAATCTATTGCATGATCAGCCCACACGCTATCCTGCCCACCCTATACCCTATTCCTCTGCCAGTCGAACCTCCGCACCCTCTAATCCGTCCCCATCCACCCTCAATATCACATTCCCCTTCTCATGCCCTGCCCGTATAATCACTTGTGCTCTCCCGTTAAACAAACTCCTCGCCCAATTCCCATCGGCACACTTGTCGGGTTCATGACAGCTCGGATCGCCATTCCCTACCCCGATAATGGCTCCGCTTCCTGCGCTGCCTGGCCCCTCATCCTTCAACACAAACCTCAGCTTATTCCCCGCATCCGGCACCTCCTTTCCCTCCTTATCGACCACACTCACATTCACCACGGTCCCCGCCGCCCCATCGGCCGGCAGCTCGGTCCGCGCCGGTGTCAGCACGATCTTATAAGCCGCGCCCGTCGTCTCAACACGCGAAACGATCTTCTTCCCCTTCTTATACGCCACCGCTTCCAGCACCCCTGGCTGATATGCGACATCCCACGTCAAATGACTATTTCTCGGCATATCTTTCTTCCCCAGGCTCTTACCGTTTAAAAACAATTCTACATTATCCGCATTGGTGTTCACCCAGACCCTGACGGACTGCCCCTCCTTTCCCTTCCAGTTCCAATGGGGAGCGATATGCACAAAATCCTTGTCGGTCCACCAGGATTGATAATAATATACGGTCTTCGGAAATCCGCACATATCCATGATCCCAAAATGCGAATTGATATTCGGCCACTCATATGGTGTAGGCTCTCCGCGATAATCGAAACCGGTCCATGCGAACCCACCCATATACCATTCTCTCGCTGCGGCAATGGTCCACCACGTCTCGGCCGTACTGGCCCAGGGAGGATACACACTGTCATAATCGGGCACATATGCCCTGACGGTATCGCGCACATAAATACCTCTCGTGCTCACGGTACTCGCCATCTCGGTGCCGATCAACGGTTGATCAGGATGCTCCTTACGATAGGGATCGATTCCATTCAAATTGTAATTGAAACCCCGTACGGGTATGGCCTGGTTGACGCCATGATAGACATTCCCCATATTACAGGCATAGGTACAGGTCCGCGTCGGATCCAGCGATGTCTGCAACAACACCTGGTTCTGGGTGATCCGCTTGCCGATATCCGTTCGCTGCGTAGCATGTTCTTCATTGCCAATGGACCAGATAAAAATACTCGGATGATTCCTGTCGCGCAGGATCAGGTCCCGCAACTGTCCTTCATACTCTGCTCCGCTGTTCAACAGTCTTGTCTCATCCATCACGAGCATCCCCAGACTATCACAGGCGTCCAGCAGCTCGGGCGTGGGCGCATTATGAGTGGTCCGATAAGCATTCACCCCCATCTCCTTCAGCAATCCGATCCGGTAATACTGCACATAGTCCGGCAAAGCACTCCCTAACCCCGCATGATCCTGGTGACAAGATACCCCCTGCACCTTGACAGGCTGGTCATTCACAAATAATCCCTTGTCCTTATCGATCCGGATGGTCCGCACCCCAAACCGCACGCGTACGCTATCGATGACCCGCCCGCCGGACCGCACGAGCACCAGAGCACGATATAAATAGGGCTCGGTCAACGACCACAATTTCGCATTCCGCAACACCAACGTCTGCGTTACCTTACCGTCCCCGTCCACCGCCAGCCGCAGCGGCAATTCCTTGCCCGTGGCTACCACACTCCCATCCCTCGCGGTCAGGGCCGCCGACACGGTCGCATCCGCGGCCTCAATATCTTTATTAACGACTTTCGTCTCCACAGTCACCTCGGCATCCCGGCCCTTCTGCGCCGTATGCACAAAGACCCCGCCATCATCTGCGATATGTACATCGCTATAACTGTTCAACCACGCATGCCGGTAAATCCCCACCCCTTCATAGAACCATCCCTCTTCCTGGGTAGCGTCCGCCCGCACTACGATCACATTTTTCGCGTCGAATCGTAAAAAGTCTGTTACATCGAAATTAAAGCTCGTATACCCGCTGAAATGTCCGCCGATATAATACCCGTTCACCCACACCTTACTGTCCCGGTAGATCCCATCAAACTGTATCACCCATCTTTTCCCTGAATCAGCACGGTCCACCGTAAAGCTCTTCCTGTACCACCCGATACTATTCTCGGGATACATCCCGCCCACTGGCCGGTAACCATGCGAATCGATATCGCCATTGTGCAGATACTGAAAAGGCAGGGTCACCGCCCAGTCATGCGGCAGCTGCACACTCTCCCAGGTATTGTCATTATAGTTGGGCGCAATACAAGTGCCCGCAGCCCAGCCGGTCTTGGACAGGATATTGTTGATGCCATAATTGAAATCCCGGGACGGATCGGCAGCATTGCCCAAATGAAACTTCCACCCCTCATCGAATGCCATATGCTGTCTCTGTCCCAAAGCACAAATCCCCACTAAACACCAGCCAAAGAGAATAATCGCCTTTCTGTACATAGTCTATTTATTATTAAAAACACTTAAATCCCAATCATCCCGCCAGGGAATGGTCACCGAATCACCCTGCATGGATATAGGTAACCAAAGATACCGGCTATCTTTCAGGTCATGCGGGTTCCACCGGTCGCCAATAAAAATAAAATCCACATTCTTCCCCTTCTTGCCCGGCATCGGCAGCACATAGGTAGACTGCCCGCCAAAAGTCAGGTCGGCATTATCGCCGCGGAAAGGCGTACCCTGACGCGCCCAGGGCCCAAATACGCTTGTTGCAGTATACAGACTGGCCTTGTTAGGAGCCCAGCCGGTACAGGCACTGGTAATAAGATAATACGTACCCTTGAACCTGAACATCGCCGGCGCCTCCTGGTGATCCTTGGCGATCAGACTGTCGGCAGGCGTGTCGGATAGATAATCATCAGCCAGCCGCGCTATCCGCATGTCATAATTCTCCCGGGCAGAATAAATATGATAGACAGCACCATCTTCGTCGGTGAACAAGGTCATGTCCCTGGACATATTCCCATTCGGCCGGAAACTGCTCACATAGCTATACGGCCCGATCGGGTTATCACTGACGGCGACCGCCGCCCGCGCAGCGCTATATCCCTTACCCTTCAGCTCCAGGTGAAACCACATCACATACTTCCGGGTCTTCTTATTGTACAGCACTTTGGGTCGCTCCATCACACAGCCGGCCGTAATATCACTGGTCGTATCCGCGGATGGCTCCAGCGCCAGCGCTTCGAACTTCCAATGATAGAGATCGGAAGAGGAATACACATTGACGCCCTGCGAACCATGACCGCCACGCTTTTCCCCATACCAATAATATTTACCATGATCATACAGGATACCCCCGCCATGTGCATTGATCACCTCGCCCTTGTCATCCATCCACGGCTGCCCGGGTGTAAACTGATCGCCACCACCGGTGCGGAAAGCAAGAACCATTAAACTAACAACTAACGATAAGGATTTGTACATATTTATAATTTTTGAAGATGATCTGATTTTTGAAGATGATCTAAAATAGGATGATCCACGGTCTTTAGCTCTGCCTGCTCCGGCCGTAGCTCCTCGAACACCACCACCACATTGACTCCTTTTTTTAACCACTCGGCCGGCACATACAAAGTCTGCTGCGGCCCGATGGTCCAATACCTTCCAAGATGATGGCCATTCACCCACACACATCCCTTTCCCCAATCACTCATATCGAAATAAGTATCCGCCGGCTGATCGATCGAAAAGCTTCCCTTCCGCACCACCGGTACCCCCGCATCGAAACGCGCATCGCTAGCCCCTGCGCCCACCGACCCATCCGCCACCGAAAGCCCCCCCGATCCCACCACAGGCGCATGATCGAACGGCAACCCACACATCCTCCACCCCCTCAACTCCTCCCCGCCAAAACTCACCTTCCCGGTTATCCCCTTCTTATTCTGCAACAGATACGGCCCGAAATTGACCCGCCCCATATTCTCAACCAATATATCGAGCCGGGAACCCGGATTCGCCCCGATCATCAAACTGTCCTGCCCCAACCGGCGATCCAATACCCCAACCCGTCGCCCATCGATAAAAACAATTCCATAATCTCTTAACCCACCAATGGTCAGCCATCCCGATCCACCCTTATCCACCACCGTCCGATACAACACATACCCATACGCTTGATTCAAATCCTCGAAAGTCAACGGCGTCTCGTTCGTCACAGAGTCGCCCAAAAGCTCAAACAAACCCAGCGAAGCACCCATCGCAATCGGTGCAAATGCCATCACCGGCTTGACCGCCGGCACATCGGGCAACTTCTCACCCGCCGCCAGATGCCGCTGGATCACAGTCCTGAACTGCATGTACTTATCGGTTGCATTCCCCGCCTCATCAAGCGGCGCATCATAGTCATAGCTGCTGATCTGCGGTTCATACGGCGTGGAGTCCTTGAAATTGGCGCCATTCATGAACCCACGGGTGGTCCCCCCATGGAACATATACATATTGATGGAAATACCGGCACTCAGCACGGCATCGAGTCCGGAGACATACCGCGCAGCCGGCACCGTGTGGTGCGCCTCACCCCACCAGTCGAACCACGCAGGATACCACTCAGCAATATAGAACGGCCCCTTCCCATCATGGTTGGCGCGAACCAGCCGTTCCACCCTGGCCGGATTGTCGACTCCGTTGACGGCCGGCAAAAGCCCCGGCAAATGCCCCCGGGCCACATCAGGGGCCGGATCGCAGGTATACAGCAATCCGTCAAACCCCGCCTCCCGGAATAGCTGCCGATTGATCTCCAGGTATTCCTTGTCGCTGCCATAGCTGCCATATTCATTCTCAATCTGCACCATCAGAATATTACCCCCATGGTTAACCTGCAAAGGCGCCAACTGCCGCCCAATCGCCATGATATATTTTTTATACTCGGCGAGATAGGCCGCCTCTTTGCTCCTCACCACCAGCCCTGCCTCCTCCTGTAACCAGTATGGATATCCGCCAAACTCCCATTCCGCACACACATAGGGACTGGGACGCAAAACCACCCACAATCCCTCTTCCTTTGCAATCCGAACATACTCCGCAATATCATTGTTGCCGGTAAAATCAAACTGTCCCCGCTGCGGCTCATGTACATTCCAAAACACATAGGTGCCAATGGTATTCAGCCCCATCGCCTTGGCCATCTTCATCCGCGCACGCCACGCCTCCCGCGGCACCCGCGTATAATGCATCTCCCCGGAGATCATCTGAAAAGGTCGGCCGTCTAACAAGAAAACCGAATCGCCCAGCGCAAACAAATGCCTGCCCACTACACCGTCCTCCCGCCGCGATCCCTCACCCGGCCGTCCCGCCACTGCCTTCGGTCCTTCGCCTTGGGACCCCGCCGCCGCACCCCGTCCCTCACCCCGCTGCCCCTTTATCCCCTGATCCACCCCAATATTTATCATCCCCCCGGTCGCATTACCATAAAAATCCTTCACCCTTTCCCCCACCCCCCTCCCTAAAGCAGGAGAAGAAGGCTTCAGCTTAAACCCCTCCAACGCCGCAAAACCAGCTGCCCCCATAACAGGCAACCGCCTGAAACCAGGATCCCCCACCATCGCATCGGGATCATCCGGCCTGTTCAACTGCTCACCATAATATAAGTTATGGCTAAAGAAAATATCCTTCCCCTTCGCCAGCGCATAATCACCCGTCCCATCGATATAAAAAATATTGTTGGTAATAAACGTACTATCCGCATACCCATGCCAGTTGCCAAACTCGACCAACGTACTATCTAATCCGCCAATGCGGTGCGGCACATAAATAATATTATTATAAATATGCGTATTGACGGCGGGCCCGGCGATATGGATGACCGGTGAAAACCCCGCATGCTTCCCCGTATTACGCAGTCCGTCATTGACGCTGATATTATACCGGATAACGGTCCCTTGCGTGCCGTCGCTCCAACTGGAACTGGCGCTTCCATCATTGCAGATCAGCAGGAAACCGCCCTCATTGTCATGGCTGTAATTATACTGAATAGTGGTATTATGGCAGTTCCAGTCGGCATCGAAACCCTGCCCGTCCCAGGGGGCCTTATGACCGCTGACCTCATTGTATTGTACGACGGTATTGTCACAGCTCCAGGGCCAGATACCGGCAGCAGATTCCCCATCGGGCAGCATCCGCGTCGAACCCCGCATGACATTCCATTCGATCAGCGCACTGTCGCAACCGATCGGGACGATTCCATCCCCGGGTACCTGTTCGATCAGGTTCTTCCGGATCACCACATGCGTGTTGGGAAACCAGGCCGTACGCCTGGAATTTCCATTCATGATGATCGCGTTGCGTTCGCAATACCGAATGGTGCAGCCCTCGATGACAAGCCCGTCATACCGGGATGGCGTGTCCACACCGCCATTCTGAATAGTAATGCCGGCTCCTCCTCCCTCTTTTTTCACAAGGCTCCCATTGACGTCATGGACATCCAAATCCCACAAGCGTATCGCGTGACCAATCCCAAAATTCTTTAACTCCACCAGAATGCCAGTCCGCCCCGCTACCCGCTCCGGCCCATAGTTACTGATATCCAGATGGCATACCTCGATATATTCGGTATTGAAAATATGCACCGCCGAACGAAAAAGCCCGTCAGCTTCTATCCGGGGTTTTTCCCCCTCGCCATACCGGTCGATCCGGATCAGCCGGCCATCCTCACTCCGTCGGCTCTTAAT
>JAMFSL010000089.1 GCA_026225275.1 Puia dinghuensis | reverse complement strand
CGCCAACGGACCGATGTCCGGTGTCACTGTCCATGAAAAAGGAAAATCGAAAGCCACTACCACCGACGCGGAGGGTAATTTTCAGCTGAGCGTGTCGGGGCCCAATGCCATTCTGATCTTCAGTTCAGTTGGTTATAAGACGGTGGAATTTCCGGTCAATGGTAAGGTCTTCATTACACTATCTATGGAGTCAGGCAACAGCCAGGAGATGTCGGGTGTCGTCGTTACCGCCCTTGGCATTACCCGAGACAAGAGATCGCTGGGCTATGATGTCGGTCAGATCGGCGGAGACGACATGAATAAGGTTCCACAGGATAATCTGCTGACGTCGATGTCGGGAAAGGTTTCCGGTGTGGCCGTGACGACTACGAGCTCGTCTCCTTCTGCATCCGTGAGCGTAGTGATCCGTGGGATCAGGTCGCTGAATAACGACAACCAGCCGTTATTCGTCGTGGACGGCGTCCCCATGCAGAATTCGATGAATAATATAGGCGTCAACAACGGTAGCGGGAATGATGTGGATTACGGTAACGTCATTTCAGATATCGATCCCAATGACATCGAGAGCATCTCGATCCTCAAGGGTCCCAGCGCCGCGGCGCTGTACGGCTCCCGGGCAGGTAACGGGGTGGTGCTGATCACCACCAGGTCGGGTAAAAAAGCGAGAGGATTAGGGATGACTTTCAGCACTACCAATGAGGCAAACATGCCTTATCACTACTTTCCCAACAACCAGGATTATTCGATGGGTACTGATCCCTATACCGTGCCAAATGGTTATAACAGCTGGCAGGGGCAGATCGTGGATGTGCCCAGCTGGGACGAATATTATTTCGGCACTCCGCTGAACCAGGGCATCAAGGCTATCCAGTGGAACAGTCCGCTGCAGGCCGATGGGTCATACGAGCCGCTGCCGCTAGTCTCGCATAGCAATCTGAAAGGGCTGGTACATACGGGTTTCACCAACGCCAATAGTCTTTCGGTGGAAAATTCAACGGACAGGGACAATTACCGGTTTTCCTTTTCCAATCTGACGGCCAGCGACATCATTCCCACGAGTGGGCTGAACAGGTTCAACCTGGCCCTGAATATAGATCACAAGATCAATTCAGTTATCAAGTTGTCGTCTTCCATCAACTACACGCGTTCGAGCACGCCAAACATCGCCGCGGGCAATAACGATGGTGCGCTGTCCGATGCGCTCGTCCTGCCGGCGAGCATCGATGTCAAGCAGATCAAGAACTACTGGCTGACGCCCGGTATCCAGCAGATGAAACCACTGCCGCCGGTCGGCGTGGACCAAGATCCGACACCGCAAAGCCCGGTAGGTAACGATGTGACGGATAATCCCTGGTTCGTACTGCATCAGACCAAGAACCAGTATCTGCGCAACCATTTGTTCGGCAATCTTAAAGCTGTCATGACCTTCAATCCTCACTGGAGCGCCTTTGCCCGATATTCGCAGGATCTTTACTACGAGAACCGCGAGACGGACATTTCCAAAAGCCTGGATGCGGAGCTGAACGGTTATTTCGGGTTGACCAACCTTTACAATACGGAAAGCAATACAGATTTCCTGGTCACCTATAAGACCAAATTCGATAACAAGATCGATGTCAGCGCATCGGCCGGCGGCAATCTCCAGTACGACTATAATTCCACGAACCAGGTGTATTCGGCGCCGGGAACGGGCATTATTGCTCCCGAACTGTTCAACGTATCGAATATCGCCCAGGCCAATGTCCGGTATGCGTCCGGTCATTATGAAAAGGCGATCTACAGTTCCTATGGCACTGTTTCGCTGGGTTATGCCGACATGGCCTACCTGGACCTGACCGGAAGGAATGACTGGTCGAGCACGCTACCGCCGGGAAACAATTCCTATTTCTACCCTTCCGCGTCGCTGAGCCTGTTGCTTCATAAGATATTCAAATTTGGTCCGAGCGTCAGCCTTTTCAAGGTGCGCGGCGGCTGGGCGAGTGTGGGTAAAGATACCGATCCCTATAACCTGTATGGCATCGTCGGCATCGGCAGTTTTGGCGGCACGACGACAGAGTCGTTGTCCCCATCCCTGCTGAACCCCAACCTCAAGCCTGAGAAGGCCATCTCTACCGAAGCCGGTGTCGATCTGGCTTTCTTCAAGAGCCGGCTGCGTTTCAGTGGAACGGTCTATCAGTCGGATAACAAGAACCAGATACTGGGTATCAGTACGCCGGCTTCCGCCGGTTATACCAGCAGGCAGATCAATGCCGGCCTCGTCCGCAGCCAGGGCATCGAGCTGCAATTGGGCGGCACCATCATTGCCCATAAGGACTGGACCTGGGACATGAGCGTCAACTATACGAAGAACAATTCCTATATCATTTCGCTGACTTCCGGTGTGCCTTACTTCTCTTTCTGGCAGGATGGTCCTTCCGGCGCATGGACTTATGCCAAAGGGCAGCCGATACCCAACCAGCTGGATTCCAAAGGCAGGCAGATGTACAGCGATGGAAAGATCGGTCAGCTTTGGGATAACATCATCGCTACGGTTACCGACAAGAGCTCTCCTTATTACGGGTATCCGCTGCTGAGTTCCGGCGGTATCCTGCAAAAGTTAAACGGGGGTGATTTCCAGGATAAGCAGATCATAGGGAACTTCAATCCCAAGCTGATGATGGGTATGCAGACTTCCGTGACCTATAAGTTCATTACCCTCAGCGCCAGTATAGACATGCGTCTGGGCGGGATATTCTTTTCCAAGACCTACCGTTACCAAGGGTCCAATGCCGATCTCAGGTCCCAGGAAAATGCAGGTATTCCGATTCCTGCCGCGGATGCCGCCAATATCCCTGCCTACCTGAAGTCGAATCCGGCCAAATTCATTGAGTTGCAGGGTCGGCAGCAATATCATATCGTAGGAGGTCCCACGCAGGCCAAGGGCGGGATATTAAATAATCCCAGCGGTCCCAACAGCACCGCGGTCCCGGGCTATCCCATTTATGATGCGGCGTTCTACCCCGGGGTAATCAGCAACGGAAGCGGGGGCTATACAGAAAACCTGGGCAATCCGGCCACGACCGTTTATGATGATTATGAAGATGCGGTCACCAACGGTCCCTGGAATTTCGGGCGGATGGACATGTTCGATGCGTCGTTCATCAAACTAAGGGAGCTGAACATCATGTTTGCTTTACCGGGGCAGGTCGCGAGGGCCCTGAAAGTACAGGGCGTCTCGCTGGGTGTCTATACCAGGAACGTGCTGTTGTGGACCAAGGCCAAGATAGGGGTCGATCCCGAGCAGGCATTCAACTATTCACCGACGCCGCAGGCGAATGGTTCGCAGTTCAAGCAGGGTGAGGAATACTATAATATCTCTCCATGGTCTATCCCTGTGGGTGTAAAATTGAATGTGCGTTTCTAGTTCCGGATTCAAAAAAACTTAAAAAAGCGAACAACATGAAAAGCGCAATAAGAAAAATGACGATCTGCGTTTTCTCCATCATACTCCTGGGGGCGGATTCCTGTAAGAAATTCTCTGAACTCAATAGCAATCCCAACAGTATAACGCCGTCTGCCTCATCACCGGATTACCTGATGGCGGGAGTGCTGACGACAACCGCAAAGTGGTATGGTAACCTGGGCTCGGGGAATATTTCGGGCGCGATGCAGCAGACCTACCAGGATGCGTTTGGAAGTACCTTCAGTGATTACGAATGGGATCCGGGCGACTTCGACTGGACGGGTAATTATGCCACTCTTACGAACAACAAACTGCTCCTGCAGGAGGCGCAAGCCAATAAATGGAATTTCCACCAGGGGGTTGCGCTGGTGATGAGGGCCTTCAATTTCGGTAATATTGCTGACTACTGGGGGGATGCGCCCGACTCCATGGCGCTGAGCGGCGACCAGGGCGGAGCTTATAACTTCCCTGTTTTCGATACCCAGGAAAGCATTTATCAAAGGGTCATCGCGGATCTTCAGGCTTCCATACCGTATTTCAACGGCACGATGGCCGACCACCCCGAGATCACGAGCACCACCCAAACCTCGGATGTCTTTTATGCCGGGGATCCTGTGCAGTGGAAAAAATTCGCTTATACACTTTTGCTACGATATTATTTACGTCTTTCCTCCAAACTGAGTGAGCAGTCTAATGTGGAAGCGATTGCCGACAGCGTATTCCAGAGCATTACCGACGATTGCCTCATGCCATTTCCTGGTGTAGACGCCAATTCATCTTACCAGTTTGCCCAGGTATTCACCAGCGCATCGGAGTTCGACAGGAACAAGATGTGCGGAACGATGACCATGACCCTGAAGGCCCTGCAGGATCCCCGGATCGTGATCATGGCCCAGCCGATCGTCACGCCGACGATCGTCAATGCATCGGCCTTCATGCCGGGCGATGATACCACCCTTACGGTGCTTTCCGGAAGTGTCAGGTATCTCAATCCGGCTGCTGCAACCGCAGACAATTACAAGCAATTCAGTCTGGCCACTTATACGCAAGACAGGCCCTTTGGGGCCGCGAGCACGGCTACCAAGAACCTTTATGATACTTCGTCTGTTTATGTGGGTATTCCCATCAGCTACTCGGGTTATCCGGATTTCCAGTATAACCTCAACTTATCGGGACAGCAGTCGACCTCCCTCAACAATTACGTCTCTTATCTGAGGGAGGACATTTATGATCAGCCCAGCGGCCCGCTGCTGGCGGAAAGGATAGCTTCTTACGGCGAAGTCTGTTTCGATCTGGCTGAGGCGGCGTTGAAAGGCTGGAATGTAGGTCAATCGGCTTCTGCCTGGTACTATGCCGGCATCCAGGCATCGTTCAACACCTGGCAGGTGTTCAGCAACTACCAGTCGGATGTGAATAACTACTACGGCTGCGTGAAAAGCTACAACAGCTATATCGCCCAGACCGCAGTTGCCTTTAACGGTACGCTGCAGCAGGTCATGCAGCAGAAGTGGATCGCGGCCTGGCAGGCCTGCAACGAGGCTTATATGGACTGGAGAAGGACAGGCTATCCGGCCCTTACCATCGGATGGGCTTCTTACCGGGGGGAAATTCCTGTAAGATTCACGTATGCCAACTCCGAACTGGAGGACAACTCGACCAATGCGCAGGTAGCTATCAATAATTTACAGCCTTCTGCCTATATTGGGCCTGATGGCAATAATAGTTCCTGGTCCAAATTCTGGTTGCTGGAGGGCACCAACGAACCATGGTAAAAGGATATTCATGATGTGGCGTTTCGTTTCGTTCTATATGCTGTTAGTTTTGCAAGGCAGCCTGACCGTTCTGTCTGCGAGTGCGCAGGAAGGTATCCGGGTTCTCATGCCGGCGCCCCTGCAACTTACAGCGGGCGGTCAGCGTCTGTCTGTCACGCAGCAGTTTACGATTTCGGTGAAGGGTCATCCCGATCCAAGGCTATATGCGGAGGCCAGCCGGTTTATCCGGCGGTTGAGCGAGCGGACGGGTATCTTTCTGGACGGTACCGGGTATGTAAGGCCGGCAGATACCGTCTCTTCCGCTACGTTGCTCATTAGTGTGAAGCGGCCCGGCAAACTGGAGTTGCATGAAGATGAGAGCTACCGCCTGGAGATCGATGCCCGGCAGGCGCATCTGGTTGCGGAGACCGATCTGGGGGCTATTCATGGATTGGAGACGTTGTTCCAGCTGATCAGCGCCGATACGACAGGATATTATTTTCCAGGGGTATCGATCACGGACCGGCCACGTTTTGCCTGGCGGGGCCTGTTGCTCGACGTGGCCCTTCATTTTCAGCCCGTAGAAGAGATCAAACGTACGCTGGACGGCATGGCTGCGGTCAAGATGAATGTGTTGCATCTGCACTGCTGCAATGACCAGGGGTTCCGGGTCGAGTCGAAGGTGTTTCCCCGGCTGCAGCAGGTGGCTTCTGACGGTCAGTACTATACGCAGGAAGAGATACGGGAGATCGTGCGGTATGCCGGGCAGCGTGGTATAAGGGTGGTTCCGGAATTCGTCGTTCCGGCACATACGACAGCCATTCTCACGGCTTATCCGGGGCTTGCCAGTGTGAAACGACTGTATACCCTGCAACGATATTTCGGGGTCTTCGATCCTGTGCTGGATCCTACCAATGACAGCGTGTATATTTTTCTCGATAAACTTTTTACGGAGATGGCAGGGTTGTTCCCGGATGCCTATTTTCATATCGGCGGCGACGAGAACACAGGAAAGGACTGGGAGCGGACGCCGCATATCAAGGCATTTATGCAGGCCCATGGGATGAAGGCATATATGGATCTGCAAACATATTTCAACCGGCGGCTGGAGCCTATCATTCGCAGGAATGGCAAGACCATGATGGGGTGGGACGAGATCCTGCAGCCGGGTATTCCCAAGGATATCGTGATACAGTCGTGGCGGGGTAATGCCGCCTATTATGAATCGGTCAGGAATGGGTATCGGGCTATTCTTTCTTATGGCTACTATATCGATCTTATACAGCCGGCTGCCTATCATTATGCCAATGACCCGATACCGGATAGTGTGACATTGACGGCGGAAGAGCGGGCGCGGATATTGGGCGGCGAGGCTACGATGTGGGGTGAGCTCATCACCCCGGAGACCGTTGATTCCAGGATATGGCCGCGTACGGCGGCTATTGCCGAGCGGCTGTGGTCTCCCGGGACTGTACGGGACAGCGACGATATGTACCGGCGGCTGGATGTGGTCAACCTGGAGCTGGAGGGGTTGGGCTTGCGGCAGGAGACCAACAGGGCTGGGATGCTGCGGCGGCTGGCGAACGGATGGGATACGAAGGCATTGGAGACGCTGGTCGATGTGCTGGAGCCGTTGAAGATCTATGACCGGAATCAGGGGGATACGATGTATACCGTTTTTTCTCCGCTGACGAAACTGGCGGATGTCGCTATTCCGGATCAGCGGTTGCCCCGGCTTTTCAACCGGTGGGTGGAGGATTTTTTGGGGGGTGGGGTTGCTGAAAATCGGATCATCGCGCAACTGCAAATATGGAAAGATAATGATTTGGCATTCCAGTTGCTGCTCTCTCATTCACCTGTGCTGGAAGAGGCGGCACCGTTGTCTAAGAGTCTATCGGAACTGGCTGCGGCGGGGCTGGAGGCGATGCATTATATTCGCGAGAACAAGCCTGCCGGCGGTGACTGGCTGAGGCGGCAGTCGGAAGTGGTACAGCGGGCCACGCAGCAAAGCGGGCGATGTGAGCTGCAAGTGGTGACGGCTATCCGGCGGCTTATTGACAGGGCGGCGGAGTAATCAACGCACAAAAATTATTGCATGAGACGTTCAATGTTTTATTTGCCTTTGCTGGTATTGTATATGTCAGTATGGGGGCAGTCAGCGGAGCCCGGTGGCGGGCAGCCCGTCTACAGGGACAGTATCTATCAACAGGATTATAGTATTAAATACGAGACGCTGCGGGTGCCGGATGCGGCCAGTTTAAAGTTGACTAAAGTTTTTTGTGACCGCAACGGCGTCATTCAGATACTTTCATCGCAGGGATTGCTGCGGCCTTCCGACGGCGCCCACTTATATCCCGGGCAGTTATCACCGGACAAAACCTATCGTTTGTTAACCGGAAGGAGTATAAGAGATATCGCCTTATACCAGCGGGAATTTGTATATGCCGATGAGCAGGCTGTCGTCAGTAATGCCTGGGCCGGAAAGCTGTACATGTCGCATACTATGCCGGGGGTGGCTATGCTCGCGGGCGGTCCCGACTTTTCTTTCCTGCTTTCTGACGGCCATTCCCTGCAATACCGGAAAGATTCGGCAGTGCTATGGCAGGGCAGTTCGGCGGATACTGTGCTGGATCTCCGGTGGAACCGGAAGAACAGTGCCTATTGGGTGCTGGGCAGGCATACTTTGGCTTTGTTCTCACCCGCCTACAGAAAGTTTCGGGTCGTGTATCGCGGGAGTGACTTCACTTGTATGGAGCCGATAGAGAACAGCGATGAGGTGCTGTTGGGTACGCATAACGGTTATTTCCTGGTGAACGGATCCTCCGGTCTCCCCATCGGGGATTTGAACCAGCGGATGCCTTGTGCGGATATCCGGGTGATCCGGCGTGTCGCCGGGCGCACCTGGTTTGGCTCTTCGCAGGGGGCGTATGTGCTGAGGGGGGATGGCGGGTTCGATTATTTCGCGTCCCGACGGTGGCTGCCATCCGATGAGGTTACCGATATCGCGGGGGGACCGGGAGGAACGGTGCTGATCCTTACGGACAAGGGGCTGGGGGAGATACATTTCGACCCGATGACCTTATATGATAAGGCCATGTATTTTGAAAAACAGGTAAGGGACAGGCATATCCGGCTGGGGTTCAACTCCACACTGGAGCGGATGAAGAATGGGGATTTGTCTACCGGTAGTGTGGAAGATTCCGACAATGACGGATTATGGACTTCCATGTACCTGGGAGCCGAGGCATTCCGGTATGCTGCCACGCATAGTCCCGAGGCGCTACAGAACTGCAGGGAGTCGCTGGATGCGATGGAAAGGTTGTATACGATCAACTCGCTGAAAGGGTTTCCGTCCAGGTCGTTCGAACGGAGAGGGTATGCCGCCGCGGATACACAGGTTTGGAAACATGCCGCCGCTCCCGAATGGGATTGGAAATCGACCACCAGCAGCGACGAGGCCATCGGTCATGTTTTTGCATTTGGGGTGGTCGCCGAGATCGTGGACGATACGGTCCTGCGGCAAAAGGCCGTCAGGCTACTGGACGCGCTGATGTCGCATATCGTGGAGCATGATCTCTACCTGGTCGACTGGGATGGTAAGCCCACGACGTGGGGACGTTGGAATCCTTCGTATGTCAACGCGCAACCGAAGAATGTCGGCGACCGAAAGTTGAATTCTTCCAATATCATCGCCATGCTGCAGACGGCCTGGCATTTTACCGGTAAGGCGATCTACCGGGATAAGGCCCTCGAGCTGATGAACAATGACGGCTACCTGGAGAATCTGCTCCGGCCGCTCAGCGAAATAGGGCATGCGCCGGAAGACGGCAGCCAGCTGAGCAAAAAGCTTTCGGATGCCTGGAATCATTCCGACGACGAGATGTATTTTTTGGGTTATTGGGGTTTGTACCGGTATGCACTAAACGATACTTTGCAAGAAAAATATAAGTTGGCGATCCTGGATCACTGGCAGGCAGAGCGGCCGGAGAAGGAGGGTGCATGGGATATTTTTACGGCGATGACCGGGACGCCATTGTTTGACCTCGGCGCGGCAGTCTGGTACCTGCAGCGGTCGCCGCTGGATATGATCGACTGGTCGGTCCGCAACAGCCGGCGGGGGGATATCATTCCCATTGCTGCCAATTTCAGGGAGCAGAGTGTTGCCGAGGTGCTGCCGCCTGACGAGTTGCCGGTGAACCGGCACAATTCCAACCGGTTCCAGTTGGATGGTAATGGGAATGGGCGTGCGGAGCACAGTGCCGGGGATATCTGGCTGCTACCTTACTGGATGGGGCGGTATCTTGGGGTGATTGGGGCGCCCGTGGAGACGGTGGGTATGGTGGCGGGGGTGAAGGATGCCGGGGACGCAGGGAGTACAGACGTGGTGAAGGATACTGCGCGTGCAAAGGATGTGGATTCTGAAGAGCGATATGTACAGGATTACAGTATAAAATATTTCCCGGCGGAGCATGCGGCATCCGGCGAGTGGACGGAGGCGTCAGCCGGCGTCTTTCACACGGTGGTCTCGGATCGGAATGGCGTGGTACAGGTATTGGCAGACAGCGGGGTGTTTCGTCCTTACAGTGGCCGGTTGTTGTACCCGGGCTCGTTGTTGCGCGACAGAGTATATCGTGTGCTGACAGACAGGAGGATCACCGGAATGTGTGTGTCTGATGGGCAGGTGGCTTATCTTGATGACGAGGCGTTGTTCAGCAATGCCTGGGCAGGCAAACTGTATGTGCGGCATGGGATGCCCGGCGCGCACCTGGTAGCTGCGGGTGAGGGAGGGAAGTTCCTGGTATCCGACGGACGGCGGTTGGTGTTGGCGGGGGATTCGATACAATGGTCGGGCGTGTCTTCCGTTCCGCTGCTGGATATTCGTTATGAGCCGTCCCAGGGCCTGTTCTGGTTATTGTCGGGGGGATCGGTCTCGTGTTTCTCGCCCCTGACCAAAAAGATTGTCCGGGTGTTTTCCGGGGCCGGCCTTACCTGTCTGGCCTTTTGGGACAGTAAGGCAGTGGTTGGTTCGCGGAATGGCTATATCGAACTGGGACTTGCTTCGCGGCGTCCCCTGGGTGACTGGAAACGTCGGCTGCCCTGCACGGATATTACCGTGCTGGAGGTAATAAACGGGCAGTTGTGGTTCGGGTCTGCGGAGGGCGCGTTTACACGTGGGGGGGATGGTCATTTCCGGTATTACGCTTCCGAACGCTGGCTGCCCGGCGACAGGGTGGTGAGTATCAGTCAGGGCGCGGACAGTTCCGTGCTGGTGCTGACTGACAAAGGGTTGGGGAAGATATGTTTTGAGCGGATGAGCCTGGAACAGAAAGCGGCATTCTATGAAAATATCGTCCGGCAGCGGCATATTCGTTATGGATTCTACAGCGACTATTCCGGTACGAAGGAGGGGGATGTAAGCACGGCCGAGACGAGGCCTCATGACAGCGATAATTTATGGACATCCATGTACCTGGTGGGAGAGATGTTTCGGTATCTCGTCACGCATGATTCCGCTGCGAAGCAAAATTACTATGAATCTTTCGACGCAATGGAGCGGTTGTTCACGCTCAGCGGCGTAACCGGTCTTTTCGGTCGTTGTATCGAGAGAAGGGGATTGGAAGAGTTCAAAGAAGAATACCGGGAAAATATAGAGAGCTATTGGTATCCCGGTTACGCCAGGACGCCCAGCAGCTGGCATCATTCACCGGACTCTGCCTGGGACTGGCGCGGTTCTTCCAGCAGCGATCAGGCCGTAGGCCAGTTTTTTTCGCTGACGCTTGTCGCCCAATACACCGATGATCCGCAATTGAAGGCGCGGGCTGTGCGGCTGATCGATCAACTGACCGGATATATCCTGGACAACGGTTTGCGGCTGATCGATGTGGATGGCCGGCCTACCTTGTGGGGGTTATGGGGGCCTGAGTATGTGAACCGGTTCCCGGACATGGTGGGGGATAAGAAGCTTTATTCGTCGAACATCATCGCTTTTTTAGAGATCGCCTGGCATTTTACGGGCAAGGAGAAGTACAGGGATAAGGCATTGGAGCTCCTCAATCAAAACCACTACCTGCAGAACCTGATGCGGCCTGTCCGGGAGATAGGGCAGGCTCCCAGTAAAGCCGACGCGTGGAGCAAAGAATTGTCCGGCGGCTGGAACAATTCGGATGACGAGATGTATTTCCTTGCTTACTGGGGATTATATCCCTATGCGCTGGACAAGGGACTGCAAGCGCAATATGGGGAAGCCATCCGGGATCACTGGGAATATAAAAGATCGGCGAAAGACGGGTTGTGGGATCTCTGTTATGGCGTGATCACCGGCGCCTCCGCGTTCGATCTGGATTCCGCCATCTGGGAGTTACAGAGAATGCCGCTGGATTTGATCAACTGGAATATCACCAACAGCGGCAGGAAAGACATGGTGTTACTTCCTCCCAATGGCCTGGAACAGTATACGCGCGAGGTGTTGCCGCCTGACGAGCGGCCGGAGAACAAGCACAACAGGAATCTTTTTCAGCTGGATGATAAAGGCAATGGCGGGGGTGAGCTGGGCGGGGGTGACGTATTTTTATTACCTTATTGGATGGGCCGGTATTTCGGGGTCATCAGGGCTTCTACTGATCATTAATAACTGATTATTGTCATGGTTTGGACATACCGTATAGGGTTCGTTGTATTATTATTGTGTCTGTTTGTCGTACCTGCGAGCGCTCAAAAAGCTGGTGCAGGAACGGTGACCGGCAATATCCTGGACAAGCAGACCGGCAAGCCGGTGCCGGACGCCACCGTCACGCTGATCAGCCAGGCCGGTCCTGCGGGTGGGCAGTCGATGGCCAGTACGCCGGAAGGCGCCTTTAATTTCAATAACCTGGCCTATGGCTACTACCGGCTGCGGATATCGGCGGTGGGGTATAACAATCTTGTCATCGATAGTATCCATGTGAGGGCTGGAAGGGCTGATTTCAGCCTGAACGATCTGCGGCTGGTGCAGAAGAGCTCGGATATGGATGCGGTCGTCGTTTATGCGGAGAAGCCGCTGGTGCAGAGCAAGGGGGGCAACCTCACCTTCAATGCGGCGGAGTCGCCGCTGAGCGAGGGATCGAGCGCCAATGAGTTGTTAAGAAATGTGCCCTTAGTGGCGACAGACGCGAACGGCAACCTCGTCGTGAGGGGCAAAACGCCTATTGTTCTCATCGACGATAAGCCTGTCAATCTGAATGCGCAGCAACTGCAGGATTTCCTGGATGCTCTTCCCGGAAACATGATCGAAAAGATCGAAGTGATGACCAATCCGCCGCCCGAATATGCCAATGAAGACGGAGGAGTGATCAATATCGTCACGCGCAAGGGTAAGATAGGGCTCGGCGGCCGCGTGAGTGTCTATGGGGGGACCCGTGGCGAGTATGGTGGCAATACGAATGTGAGCTACAGGGATCATAAACTCGCCCTGAACCTGAGTGTCGGGGAAGGGTATAATAAATTTGATGGCAACGGTTATTCGGACAGAACGAATATCTATCCCGATTCCACTGATATGCTGAATACTAAAAACAGCTATCTCAATAAGAATACCCGGCCGAACGGGCGTTTCAGCCTGGATTACGACTTCGATAAATTCAATACGCTGAGCGCAGTCTTCCAGGTGAATCAGAATAATTACAAAGACTACTCCCTTTTGGATTACACCTCCATCAATCAGTACGACAGTCTGTATGGATTGAGTAACCGGTCGACGCAGGATAATGGATATGCCTTTACGCCGAACGCTAACCTGAGTCTTCGTCATACCGGGAAATTGCCGGAAGAGGTGCTGACCATCACTGCTTCGGGCAATTACACCAAAGATTGGGAAAATCAGTCTTTTTACCAGCAGTATCTCAATCCCGACTATACTTTTTCCGGATCGGACTCCAGTCAGCGCCTGCACGGTGACAGCCGGATCCATGGTTACGAATTCCGGTTCAGCTATGACAAGCCTCTCGATAAAGGCGCCCGCACTCTGCTGTCCCTGGGCGGCTATTACAATTCCAGCAGCAATGATGTATTGCAGGTCACCAGCGCTCTGGATAAAGCTGACAACGCATGGGTTGTCGACGACTCGCTGAGCAGCAACCTGAACTTCCTGGAAACCAAGACGAATCTTCGGGCGTCGCTGCGACGCACGATCGCTCATGGACTGACGATCAGCGCGGGGACGTCGGTGAACAGGACGCTCGTTAGGTTCGACCTGTATAATGTGGACAGCACTACCCGTAATGCGTATTGGAACTGGCTGCCTTTCGCCAATATCAACAAGACCTGGGACAACCAGTGGTCGCTGACCTTGGTGTACCGCCGGACGATTTCGCGGCCGGGCCTCGACCAAATGAATCCGACCATCGACTATTCCGATCCGTACAATCTCAAATACGGCAACCCGAGGCTGATGCCCAGTCTGTCCCATCAGTTTGACCTGCATACGGGCAAGAGCAACAATAATTATTATTTCAACTACAGCGTCGGGCTGAATCTTGTGCAGGACGTCTATTCGCAGATCACGACGCTGGAACCCAACGGGGTGACGGTCACGACCTATCAGAATATCAGCAGCCGGACGGAATATTCCACCGGAACGTGGTCGGGGTATACTTTTTCACCCGCGTTGAAGGCCAATATCGGTCTCAACTATATCTACAGTCATTATGGCACTTATGACCGGACGGTGAACGACTACCAGGATAACGGGTCGTTCTATACGAATGTGAACCTCAACTATATGCCTACGCAGCTCTGGAATTTCAATATTTCCTGTCTTTACAATCGTAATGGCAGTCCCCAGGGCGTATCGACTGCAACAGTTAATATGAACCTGGGCATCCAGCGGAAGTTCTGGCAGAAAAAGCTAATCGTGACACTGAATGTGACCGATCCTTTCATCGAGCAAAGTACTACTGCCACAACGAGAGGAACGGATTTCTACCTACACAGTTATTCTACCACACAAACCCGAAACTACCGGCTGACTTTAAGCTATAACTGGAAGAGCAGTATCGACCGGGGGAGGAAGCAGTTGCTGAAGGCGGCCCAAAAGAAATTGAATTAAAACTTATAGTTATGAAAGAGTTTATTTTTCCGGTTTTGTTTGTGGTGGGTTTGATGGCAAGAGGGGCGGCGATGGCACAGGACCGGCCGCAGTTGCCTATTGCGCGACATCGTTTTGTGGTGATTGCGCATCGTGCCGACCATGAGCATGTGCCTGAGAATACGGTGGCGGCGGTGCAGGATGCCATTCGCTGTGGTGTCGACTATGTCGAGATCGATCTTCGCACGACGCGGGACGGTTATCTTGTGTTGAGTCATGACGCGTCTGTCGACCGGATGACGGATGGGCATGGGAAGGTTTCCGGGCTGACGCTGGCGGAGATGAGGGCATTGAGGGTACGCGGGAAGGCAGGGGACAGCATCGTGTACCGTGTACCTGAGTTCCGGGAGGTACTGGCGGCGTGTGCGGGGAAGATGAATATTTATCTTGATTACAAAGAAGCGGATGTGGCGGAGACATGGCGGCAGATAAAGGCGGCGGGAATGGAAGGGCATGTGGTGGTCTATCTTAACAAGCCTCCGCAATATGGCGAATGGAGGACTATCGTTCCCCAGATGCCATTGATGACGAGCCTTCCTGATGGTGTACGGACCAGGGTACAGATAGACAGCTTTCTGGAGAAAAATACCATTGGCGTGCTGGATAATGTATACGATACCGTTATGCAGCGGTTTGTGGCGCATAGAGGGGTAGCCCTATGGCTGGATGGTCAAAGTGAAAAGGAGGGTCCGGCGGATTGGGGACGGTTGTTGGGTGAGCATATTCAGGGGATGCAAACGGATCATCCGGAGGAGTTGATGGAGTATCTGCGGAAGGCGGGCGTCGTGGAAGGGCATTGATAGTGCGACTTTTTTTATAGTGTGAGTTTAGCCACACGACCGCGGGAGCCAGCGAGGAAGACGGCCTTTCCTTTTTTGGCGAGCCGGCAGACATGATAGCCGGTGGTAGTGAGGAGCTGCCAGTTCATTCCATTGTCATAAGAGATATCTACGCCTGAAGTGCCGCAGGTGAGCACGTTATTGCCGCCAATATATTCCACGCAACTGCGATAGCCATGGGGCGGCATAATGGGGCGTATCCAGGTCTTGCCGCCGTCATCGGTCAGAAAGCAATTTTTTTCCACCATTGTATCTTTCGAGAAATCGCCGCCTACGACGATGAGGTGCAGGCCACCGTGCAGGGTTTTATGATCTTTTACGGCGACCGAGTTGGCGCCGGTGGACGTGGTGCCTTGCAGGATGGGAAGGTCGATGGCTTTGTCGCGGATAAAGAGGCGTGAACGGCGGGGGCCGCCGCTGACAAAGCAGGCTGTGCTTCTGTCCAGGCTGCGGATATTGGTGCCGCTGGAGGCAAAGCAGCCTTCGCCGGAGTCGGCCTTCGGCAATTCTGAAAAGGGGATATCATGCCAGCTGTTGCCGCCATCGAAGCTGCGGGTGATGAAGAATCTTCCGTTGATGGGGTCGCCGACAACGATGCCACTGTCATAGTTCCAGAATTCCATGGCATCCATGAACATGCCTGGGGTCTTATTTTCGTATACGAGCTTCCAGGTCTTTCCGCCATCAATAGTCTTGAGGATAACGGCGGGTGTATCGATGGCCATGATGATGGCTACTTTGCCGTCGAAGGCTTCGATGTCGCGGAAATTACCCTTTTCGTATCCTGGGACTGTCATCCAGGTCCAGGTTTTGCCGCCGTCAAGGGTTTTTCCCACTGTTCCGCCGCTGCCGCTGACCCAGACGATTTCGTCGTTGACGGCGCTGAGACCACGGAGGTCGCTATGGGGGCCGGTAGTGAGCAGTTGGATGGTAGCCTTTGGGGCGGGGCTCGTTGGAGCGGCGGAGGCCGTGCCGGCGGCTGGGGAAGGGGAAGTTCCTGCCGATTTCTGGGCAATTACGGGGTTCAGAATTGTAGCGAAAACGCAACACATGAGGAGGGCCTTGCGGCCCGGGAAGGCTATAACATTCATTATGGGAAAATAGCACAATAGTTGGTATCCTTGCATATATGCCCAAAGTTTTCGCCGCCTTATTTTGCTGCTTATGGTCGTTGTCCGTACTGGCTCAAAATCCTACCGGGACTTTGGTGCCGTCCAGCAGGCTGGTCAAGGATACTTCCGGGCAACGGGATATTATCGGGATCTTCCTGCAGGTTTCGCATATTCACCTGAAAAAGCCACCCAAGGTGGAAGGCAGAAGAGTCTATTATTCCCTGGTACCTCTCAGCAATGCGGTACCCGGTGGTGGTACTGCACTGGTCACCTCGACAACGGCGGGCTTTTACCTGGGCGATCGGAAAACGACTTACCTGTCGAATCTTACTTTTTCACCCAGTACTAATTTCAAAGGCGAGTATAATCTGCCGTTCCGGACGAATATCTGGGAGCCCAATAACGCATGGAACTATAGCGGCGACTACCGGTTGACTTTTTATCCGCAGTATACATGGGGCCTGGGTGGAAATTCCGCGCCAAGTAATAAAGAACTGATGCGGTATACGTATGTACGATTTTACCAGAACAGGTTGAAGCGCATCAAGGAATATCTGTTTGCTGGAATAGGTTATGATTTGGACTGGCATATCAATATTCGTCCGGACAATGACACGGTGAACCTGGGGCAGTTCACGAAGTATTCGAATGGGGTGGCCAATCATGCTAATTCGCTCTCGTCCGGATTAACGCTCAACTTGTTATACGATACACGCAATAATTCCCTGAACCCGTTGCCCGGCTGGTACTACAATATCGTTTTTCGGGTTAATCCAAAATTCATCGGTAGCGAATACGAATGGTCATCGCTGTACGTAGATGCACGGAAATATATCAGTTTTAACGAGAAGCATCAGAATACGCTGGCCTTCTGGTCTTATCTCTGGACGACCTTTGGGACGAATCCTCCTTATCTGGATCTTCCGGCCATCGGCTGGGATTCGTATCAGCGCTCCGGAAGGGGCTTTTATCCCAGCCGGTACACGGGCAGGTCGCTTTTTGACCTTGAGGCGGAATACCGGCGGTCGATCACGCCGGATGAGTTACTGGGATTCGTCGTATTCGCCAATGCGAATTCGGTGACGGAGGCTCAGATCAATAATTTTGCTTATATACATGCGGCTGCAGGTGCGGGTTTGCGCATCAAGTTCAACAAGCATTCCGGTACGAATGTGTGTATTGACTTTGCTGCCAGCAAAGGGTATGATGCGATTTACCTCAATTTGGGTGAGGCGTTCTAGCCTCTGCGTCGCGGCGTCTATGTTGTGTCGCCGGCGTCAGGCGATCGTGATATCCTTATCCAGGTAAACGTCCTGGATCGTCTTGATCATCTCCACGCCTTCGCTGAAGGGACGCTGGAAAGCCTTACGGCCGAGAATCAGGCCCATACCGCCCGCGCGTTTGTTGACGACCGCAGTGAAGACGGCGTCGGCCATATCGGAAGCGCCTTTGCTTTCGCCGCCACTGTTGATGAGACCTACGCGACCATTATAGCAGTTGATCAGCTGATAGCGGGTGAGATCGATGGGGTGATTATCGGGATGGGTCAGTTTGCTATAGACCAGCGGGGATGTCTTTCCATGCTTGGTAGCGAGATAGCCGCCATTATTGGTCGGTAATTTCTGTTTGATGATATCGGCCCGGAGGGTTACACCGAGATGATTGGCCTGGCCGGTAAGGTCTGCGGAGGTGTGATAATCCACTCCATCCACTTTAAATCCTGCATTACGGGTATAGCACCACAGGATCGTGGCCATACCCAATTCATGGGCTACTTCGAAGGCTTCGGCGACTTCCTTTAACTGGCGGTCGCTTTCGGCACTCCCCCAGTATACGGTTGCTCCGACGGCAACGGCACCCATATTCCAGGCTGTCTTAACGGTGCCGAACATGGTCTGATCGTATCTGTTGGGGAGGCTGAGGAATTCGTTATGGTTGAGCTTGACGACGAAGGGAATGCGGTGAGCGTATTTACGGCTCATGATATCGAGTACGCCGAAGGTGGAGGCCACTGCGTTGCAACCGGCTTCGATAGCCAGTTTGATAATATTTTCGGGATCGAAATACATGGGATTGGGTGCGAAGGAAGCTCCGCCACTATGTTCGATACCCTGGTCGACAGGGAAAATAGAGAGATAGCCGGTATCGGCCAGCCTTCCGTGGCTGATCAGTGTCTGCAGGCTCCGCAGGACGTGGTTGTTGCGGCCTGAATTGACCCAGATCTCTTCGACGTGGGTGGGAGAGGGGAAGGCGCTGATCGTGGATTTATCGATGACGGGTTTGTGGTCGAGTAAGAAGGATGCTTTGTCGCCGAGAAGGTCGGTAATTTTTTTCGAAGCCATGGGAAATCGCTTTTATTGTATTGCAAGTTAGGGGTGGATGATTTAAAAACAAAATCCCCGCCTTTGCAGACAGGGATCGGGAGTATTATAAAACGATTAATTCTTATGCGTTGCGGTTGACGCAGTTGAGGTCTTCGAAGGCAACCTCAAGGCGTTTGCTGAAATTTTCTTCCGCCTTGCGCAACCAGACACGGGGGTCATAGTATTTTTTATTGGGCTTGGCAGGGCCCTCGGGGTTACCGAGCTGGCCCTGAAGATACGCTTCATTCTTTTTGTAGAACTGTTGAATACCTTCCCAGAAAGCCCATTGCAGATCGGTATCGATATTCATTTTGATCGCGCCATAACCGATGGCTTCCCGGATCTGGTGCTGGGGGCTGCCGCTGCCGCCATGGAACACGAAATAGACAGGTTTGGGGCCGGTATTGAGTTTCTTTTCGATATAGTCCTGGCTATTCTTCAGGATGACGGGCCTTAATTCGACATTACCGGGACTGTATACGCCGTGGACGTTACCGAAGGCGGCAGCTACGCTAAAGAGGCGTCCCACTTTGCTGAGCTCTGTGTAAGCGTAAGCCACGTCTTCTGGCTGGGTGTATAATTTATGATTTTCCACGCCGCTGTTGTCGACTCCGTCTTCTTCACCGCCGGTCACCCCGAGTTCGATCTCGATGGCCATGCCCAGGGGCTTCATACGTTTGAAGAATTCGACTGAGGTATGGATATTTTCTTCGATGGGTTCTTCCGACAGGTCCAGCATGTGAGAGCTGAAGAGGGGCTGGCCCTTTTCTTTGAAGAACTGCTCACCGGCATCAATCAGGCCACTGATCCAGGGGAGCCATTTCTTAGCCGCGTGATCGGTATGTAATACGACGGGTACGCCGTAGTATTTGGCTACGTTGTGAATGTGCAGGGCGCCGGAAATACCGCCGGAGATATTGCCCTGCAGCTGATCGTTGGGCATGCCTTTGCCGGCAATGAACTGGGCTCCGCCATTGGAGAACTGGATGATAACGGGAGAATTGACCTTGGCGGCGGTTTCCAGCACAGCGTTGATCGTGTTGGTACCGATCGTGTTGACGGCCGGAAGGGCAAATTGATTGTCTTTGGCGTCTTTATACAGCGCTTCTAATTCTTCACCGAACAGGACTCCGGGCTTGTATTTTTTCATGTCTTATGAGCTTTAGCCGATTTTCGCTCCGAGGGGTTATATTCAACGGGCATCGGAGGCGCGCAAAAATGGACCACAGGTCCATTGGCGGCCGCCAATTATTAACCTTCTTCGCGCCGAACGATTAAGTTCCTTGGAGAATCGGAGGCGCGAAGATAAGGCAAGGCCTTTTAATCTTCGAATTTGCCGAGATTTTTTTGAAGGAAGGACAGATTCTTTTGCAGGGTCTGTTTCAGCTGTCTTTTGACCACCTGGCCCATCGAACGGCATTTAAGGAAAGCGGGATTTTTGAAGTTATCGGCCAGTTCTGTTTTTAGCTGGAGTAGCTTTTCTGGAGTTGACAGGCCGTCATTGCGGGCCATAATGTTCAGCAATTCCATCAGCCGGAACCGGGAGGAGGCCACCCGGAAAGCCATCATAGTACGTTCTTCCGTCTGGTACTGTTCGATGGAGTCCTTGTTGAGGTACTTGATGCACAGCTCGACGAAGGGCCGGTTCTCCTTGAAGAATTGCGGGATATACAGGTTTTTTCTGCCTTCATAGGATTGCTGGTCAAAGTCGATGGCCCGTATCCGGTACTGATAGTCCTCGATGTCGGGAGTGATATCGACGACGAAATTATAAGATCGCATATCACCGAGCAGGCGGACAAAACAGCGTTCATTGAATTTGACGAATTCTTTAGACAGCCTGATCTGGTTAGTCTGCGGGTCGTTGACGAAGTTTTTGATGAAGAGATCGCCAGGGATACCCGGGATATGTTCTTCCACCAATGTGTTCAGATGGGTAAAATAGGTAATTCGGTTAGGGGTTAACAGATGCTCCAGTTCCAGGCCATAGACGCGGGAGGCATCAGCCTGTTTGATATAGTAGTGATCGTAGTTATCATTGAACTTATTGACGATGCGGATGCGGAAGGGATTGGAGTTGGCGAAGCTGCAATAATCGATGCGGGCTACATCGAGGTGCTTGGTATAACTGAAGTCGCCTTCCGTCTTGAGGATGGCATACATCTGCACGAGTCCTTCGCGGATGAAATCCCAGTTCCGCATATCGTATACGACCGTTTCCCATAGCGTGTCCTGCTGGTTTTTATCCTTTAAGGGGATGGAATAAGTGATATGTTGCAGGTCGCGATAGGAGACAGGCAGCCGGACTTCGCGGCCATGGTGCTTGAGGTAATTGCGGAGGGGTTCGGTAATGGGGAAGATGGGCTTTTTCCGGGACGGTTTGTTGGCCTCGCCGGATGATGCGGTGGAAAAAAACGAATCGACGAACTCCATGATGCTGATTGGGCTTTTGAGTCTGCGTAAAGGTCGGATTTTTTGCGCGGAAATATTGATTTTGCCGGTGTTGGAGGTTGCAAGGGGGGCGGCTTGTCAGACGCCGGAGGGGTGATTGTCATTCAGCAGGCGCTGAAAATAGGCTGGTGCATGGAGGAGGCGGCTGCCATACCAGCTGAACATTTCGCCATCTACCAGACGGATGCCGGCGTTTGGGATGAGGGCTTGCAATTCTTCGCGATGCTTGTCGCCGAAAGGGTACGGCTCGGAAGAGAGCAGGATAAGGTCGCAGGCGGCGGCCAGGGCGGAAGGGTCGATGACGGGATAGCGGGGCTGGACGATGATATTGGTCAGACCACAGCGATGTAGCATATCGTCGATGAAGGTGCCGGAGCCGGCGGCCATATAGGAGAGGGGAGTGCCGGTGCGCCAGATCAGATAAGCGGTTCGGGGACGTCGTCCTTGATAGCTATGGAGCCCGAGGGAAGCGGACAACGCAGCGAAATTCTTTTGGATCTGGCTGGTGAGGGCCTTTGCCTGGTCAGGGTATCCGACGATGTTGCCGAGGCAACCGATCATGGCCAGGGCATCGGTCAGTGTATGGATGTCGCTGACCCAAACGGGATAGCTGGTGGCAAGGGATTCGATCTGTTCGCGGACATTCTCTTCCTTATTGGCGATGATCAGATCTGGTCGGAGAGCGGCTATTTTTTCGGGGTGAACGTCTTTGGTCCCGCCTACCCGGGGTTTGGTACGAAACCAGTCAGGAGGGTGGATGCAAAATTTGGTGATACCGACGACTTCAGTGTCCAGCCCCAGGGTATAGAGCAATTCAGTCTGGGAGGGCACCAGGGAGATAACTCGGGCAGGGTGGTGTGGCAGGGTGATAGTTCTGCCTAATTGGTCGGTAAAAGAAGGCATGAAAGATGATTAGGGCGCAAGATAAGCAAAGGAAGAGGATGCGCGCGTTGTGGTCGGGGAGGACAGGAATGGCGAGGGAGCGGGAGGTGTGGAACCGGGGGCGAAGGATTTCCGATGAAGGCCTCCTGCTAAATTCTGCGTTGCTGATCTATTTAGCAGGAGGGTACCGCGATCAAAGCAGTGGTTTAACGTTATAGGATGAGGACTGCCTTTTAGGTTTTTCGGACGTTGGATTTTTTAAGACGTTTAGCTTTTCAGGACGATCAAAATGTACCGGTCAGGAATATGGATTAGGGTGCACAGGTTTTAAAGAAAATAGAAGTTGACTGATATTGGATCTTGCAATGGAATTTCTTGGATATTGAGTTCAGTTTCTTACGGAAATTGGATTTTCGGGACTCGGTTTGGTTTTTCGGTGGATATTGGTGATTGATGCTATCAATCAACTTCTGAGTCAAAAATAATTTGTTAACGTTAATTAACCAATAGAGGTTTTGCTCTATTTATACGTTTCACGAATTACTAACACTTTCGTAATCATCGCATAATACGTTAGTAAACTTTCGTTATGGCCGTTAGTAGAACTACGATCGACGGGGTGAATGGCCCGGTAAAGACACGATATCAGATACGGAATGCTCCGTGGAGGTGAAATGAGGGGATGGGATCAGGCGCCCAGCGCCTGGATCACATCGTACTTGGTGATGATATGGTAGTTGCCGCTGTCATCTTTCCCCAGAACCGCGCCATTCTCACGATTGATGAGACTGCTGATCCTTTCCAGCGGGGTATCGAAGGAAACGACAGGATAGGGGTTTTCCAGCACTTCACTTATTGTTCTGCTCTTCAGGTCGGCGCCGGCTGTCATCATGCGGGAGAAGAGCCCGCTTTCGCTGATGGCGCCAATCACTTCGCCGTTCTGCAATACGGGAAGATTATCGATATGGTATTTCTGCATGAGTTCAAAAGCTTCGGCAACGGTCTGGTCGGCGCTGGCGGTGATCAGTCGTTTGGTGCCCCGGCTGGCGATGATGTCTTTGAAGGTCTTGACATCCATAAACCCCCGTTCCATCATCCATTGATCATTGTAAATTTTACCTACATAGCGACTTCCGTGATCGTGCAGGATAACGACTACCAGATCGTCTTTTTTCAGGCGGTCTTTCAATTGCAGCAGCCCTTGCATGGCTGTCCCGGCACTGTAGCCGCAAAAGAGTCCTTCCTCTCTGGCGAGACGACGGGCCATGATAGCGGCGTCTTTGTCCGTCACCTGTTCGAAGGCATCCACCACTTTCATGTCATAATTCTGCGGGATAAAATCCTCGCCGATGCCTTCGCTGATATAGGGGTGCACTTCATTCATGTCGACTTCACCAGTGCGGAAATATTTCGTGAGCAGGGAGCCGAAGGGGTCCATTGCCCAGACTTGGATGGCGGGATTCTTTTCCTTGAGGAACATAGCCGTGCCGGTGACTGTGCCGCCTGTGCCGGTGGCGACGACGAGATGGGTAACTTTTCCATCGGTCTGCTGCCAGATCTCCGGGCCGGTGGTTTCATAATGGGCGAGCCGGTTGGCGAGGTTGTCGTATTGATTGGCATGAAAAGAATGGGGGATCTCCTTTGCGAGGCGGCGGGCAATGGAATAGTAAGAGCGGGGATCATCCGGTTCGACATTCGTAGGACAGACGATCACTTCTGCACCCAGGGCTTTGAGGATATCGATCTTTTCCTTGGACTGCTTGTCGGTGGTGGTGAAAATACATTTATATCCTTTGACGATGGCCGCAAGCGCCAATCCCAGTCCGGTATTACCTGAGGTGCATTCGATGATCGTGCTGCCGGGCTGCAGTTTGCCTTCCTGTTCGGCTACCTCCACCATTTTGAGGGCCATGCGGTCTTTGGCGGAATTGCCGGGATTAAAGTATTCCACTTTGGCAAGAACGGTGCAGGGGAGATCTTTGGTCAATTTGTTAAGCCGGATAAGGGGGGTATTTCCTATTGTTTCCAGAATGTTGCTCTTGATATCCATACCAGCGATTTATTGTGATCCAAAGGTATTGAATTTAGGGGTTTGGTTGGTATTAAGCGTTGGTTTCGCGTCAGCGGTCTTGTTGAAAAATCAAAATTTTTTCTTTCGCACGAAACTTTACATTTGCCGCCCGCCGAGGGGGGAATGGGCTATAAGGCCAGGGCCACCGCGGAGCGTTATAAAATTTGAACGTATGGAACCAGTATATATCCGTAAGATCGCAGAAAAACTAAGCTTTAGCCTCAAACAGGTCAACAACATTTATGACCTGCAGGCAGAGGGGGCTACGATTCCGTTCATGGCCCGTTACCGCAAGGAGGCTACGTGAATATTGATGAGGTCCAGATCAATGATGTGGTCGAGCAGATCAAATATTTTGCGGAGCTTGACAAGCGGAAGGAGACGGTCCTGAAAACCATCGAGGGGTTGGGTAAACTGAACCCGGAATTAAAAACGCGGATCGACAATTGTTACGACGCGACCGAACTGGAGGATATTTACCTGCCCTATAAGCCTAAGCGGAAGACGAGAGCTACGACAGCGATCGAAAAAGGCCTCGAGCCGCTGGCGGCATTGGTGTTTGCGCAGGGTGAAGGCGATCCGGCAGAAGAATCGGTAAAGTTTGTGGGCGATCAGGTAAAGGACACCAAGGAGGCCTTGCAAGGGGCGCGGGATATCATAGCGGAATGGATAGCTGAGCATGAGCAGGCCCGCAACAAGGTGAGGCAGCTATTCACGCAGTCGTCCGTGCTGAGTTCGAAGGCGGTGACGGGTAAAAAAGAAGAAGAGGAAGCGCAGAAGTACCGGGATTATTTCGAGTTCAGCGAATCATTGGCTGCCTGTCCGTCCCATCGGATACTGGCTATCCGCCGGGGAGAGAAGGAAGGTTACCTCATTATGGATATCAATATCGACAAGCAAACGGCGGTGGATGATCTGCAGCGGATCTTCGTGACTGGTTCCGGCGCCTGTTCGGGTGAGGTTAAAAAGGCCGTTGAGGATTCTTTCGACCGTCTGTTGAAATCTTCTATCGAAAATGAATTCCGGCTCATCAGTAAGAATAAGGCTGACGAAGAGGCGATCAGGGTTTTTGCGGAGAACCTGCGACAATTGCTGCTGGCTTCACCGCTGGGGTCCAAGCGCATCCTGGCCCTGGATCCTGGCTTTCGTAGCGGTTGTAAAGTAGTCTGCCTCGATGCGCAGGGGAATTTCGTTCATTACAGCACTATTTATCCGCATCCGCCGCAGAACGAGGTACAGGCCAGTATTGCGACGCTCCGGCAGCTGGTCGACCGCTATGATATCGAAGCCATTGGCGTGGGTAATGGGACGGCAGGCCGTGAGACTGAGCAGCTCGTGCGAGGAATCGATTTCGGCAAAAAGGTCAGCATCTTCATGGTGAATGAGAGTGGCGCGTCGATCTATTCCGCCTCCGAAGTAGCCCGTGAGGAATTTCCCGATCAGGATGTGACGGTGCGGGGATCGGTGAGTATCGGCCGGCGACTGCTGGATCCATTGAGCGAACTGGTGAAGATAGATCCCAAGTCTATCGGGGTAGGGCAATACCAGCATGATGTGAATCAAACCAAGCTGAAGGAAGAGCTGGACCGGGTCGTGGAAAGTTGTGTGAACCATATAGGTGTAGATCTGAATACGGCCAGTAAGCATTTGCTGACATACGTTTCGGGTCTTAGTGGCACGCTGGCGAAGAATATCGTTGAATACAGGTTGCAAAACGGTGCTTTCTCTACGAGGGCAGAATTAAAAAAGGTGAGCTTGATGGGGCCCAAGACCTTCGAGCAGTGTGCCGGCTTCCTGCGGATCCGGGAAGCTGCCAACCCGCTGGACAACAGTGCGGTTCACCCGGAGAGTTATCATGTCGTTGAAGAGATGGCGTCCGACCTCCAATGTTCCGTTGCGGATCTTATCTCGCAGCAGGAATTGCGGAAAAAGGTGGTGCGAAAAAAATATATTTCAGACACGGTGGGTGAATTCACCATTGATGATATTCTGAAGGAGTTGGAGAAGCCGGGCCGTGATCCACGGAACCAGATAGAGGAATTTCGGTTTGAGGAGACGATCAAGACGATGGAGGATCTCAAACAGGGCATGACGGTGCCGGGTATTGTCACTAATATCACGCAGTTTGGGGTATTCGTGGATATTGGTGTCAAGCAGGATGGGTTGGTGCATATTTCCCAATTGAGCAATACGTATGTATCGGATCCAAATACGGTGGTGAAGCTGCAGCAGAAGGTGATGGTGACGGTGATGGAGGTGGATGTAGCGCGTAAGAGGATTTCGTTGTCGATGAAGGGGAATGCGCCGGCGAAGGGTGATGGTCAGCGGGCAGGTGGGGGACAGCGGCAGGGTGGGCAGCGGCATGATGGACAACAGCCGGGTGGTGGTGATCGCCGGCCGGCCGGAGGCGGAGGACAGGCAGGGGGAGATGCAGGGAAAAAGCCAGGCGGTGCAGCGCCAGTGAAGAAGGAAGCGCCGGTGGATGATTTTCAGGCGAAGCTGAATGCGTTGAAGAAGAAGTTTAAGGATTAGGAGCGACCAGGGCAATAAATATTTATTGTTGAACTAAAGGCTTGTGGGATGAGACATGATAGATATCCAGTCGAGGCATCGACCTCCTTGCTAGAATTTGAGTTTTATAGCGAGGGTCCAAAAGGGCGAGTTAAAAAGCGCGTAAAAATCGTTCAATTTGGAAGGGATTCTACTGTGTATAATCTAGGCTTTGGAGATATTGGCGCAAATGGAGAAATAGACGATCTGGTCGTTACCAATAATAACGATAGTCAAAAGGTTCTGGCAACTGTCGCACATGCAGTATATGAGTTTTTCGAAAAGCATCCTCATTGTTTCATTTACGCAGCGGGTAGTACCAAAGCGAGGACAAGACTTTATAGGATAGGAATAGCTAACAATTTAGCCGAAATAACTACTGATTTTGTCGTTTATGGATTTTGTGAGGATACTTGGGAGATTTTTAGGCGGGAGAAGAATTTTGAAGCTTTTTTGATAAAAAAAATTAGTAAATTTGGGGTATGAAAGTGGTAAAGCTCAATTTATCAGCTGCAAAAAAGAAAGCTCCTCGTACCAAGATCAATAGGGATCTTAAGGAGACGACGTATGAAACTGCTCCCCAGTTCATCAAGGATAAAATCGACAAGGGCAGGAAAATGATTGCCATCGCCGGCTTGCCCGAATAGAACAGAGAAATTTTCAAGGAAGATATTTTGCAACAGGTCTCTTTAAGAGACCTGTTGTTTTTTCCGCTGGAGGTACATGTCCAGCAAAACCAGCCCAAGCACTACGGCGATGAGCATGAATGCGGTCACGTAGGAGCTGCTGAAGAGTTTTTCCCAGTTGAATTTTTCCAGGGGTATATTTTTTTCCAGGCTGTTGCTATAGGAAGAAATCAGGTTAGACGAGCTGCTGCTGCTGGCGCTGGGCCATTTGATCGTGGCGAAACAATATATCAGCAGCCCGGCGATCATGCTGAGGAAGAAGGCTCCGATACTCCGGATGATATTCTTGTTGACATACGTGGTGGTCGCCGGCGCAACATGGTAACGCGCAATCTCTTCCATCACATTTTTGGTGAACCGCATAGAGGGATCCGACAGCTCCGAACCGGCTAACAACTGGTGTACGTCGAGCAGTTCCCGGTATTTGCGACGCCATTCCTGGTTGGCCGCGATGAGTGTTTCGACAGCGGTACGCTCGGTGGGACTGCTGAGTCCGTCGATATAGTCCCATAAACGATCTTCCATTGGTTGCTCCGTATTCATGTTATCGTCTTTAAAAATAATATAAAATCAGCTGACTCCATCATGACAATTCCTCCATGGCGTAGCTAAAATGTGTCTCTATTTTTTCTTTGAGCCGTTTCCTGGCACGGTGCAATTTTACTTTTACCGCATTGGGATCCAGGCCCACGATCCTGCCGATCTCTTCCAGGGACTGCTCACCTTTATAGAACAGGTTAAGGATCTGGCTGTCGTTCGGGCTGAGAAGGCGGATCGCGGCATTCAGCATGGCATGCCGGGATTTTTGCTCAACAAGGTTGGCCCCAATGTCAGATTCCCTGCTTTCCACCTGCATCATCGTCTTTTCATTGTCAAGCGAGGCCGTGGGTAGTCGTTTCTTCCGCAGGAAGGTGATGCAGCTGGTCCGGACAATCGTATAGAGCCAGGTGCTGAATTTGGCATCGCCCCGGAAATCCGCGAGGGAGCGATAGGCTTTGACGAAGACGTCCTGGCTGATCTCTTCAGCATCTTCCCGGTTGTCGGTGAAGCGTAGCACCAGGGTGAACACATAGGACTGATAGCGCAGAACCAACTGGGCGTATATAGCCTGTTCGCCCTGCAGGATTCTCTTAATAATCTCTGTATCAGTGAGTTCGTTATATGTCACTCCTATAAGACTTATAATGACGCCTGCTGGTTACAAGAAAAGGTACAAAAATAAAGTGGCTTTATGGAACCAGGGGTGTAACCTGCGGACAACTGTCTTAGTCTGAGTAGATGTAAACTGAATCGTCCATCAATTAAAAAGAAAATAAAATGGGACCCGATGTAATAAGTATATTTTGGTTGATCATCACGAGTGTATCCATATGCGCGGTGATTTTTGGTTCACGTTATATGCGTGCCAAGGAAAATTTGGCAATGATCGAAAAAGGATTGGATCCGAAGATGAAGCCGGAACGCCCCCGGCCGGCGCCTTTCCGGAGCCTTAAAATGGGGCTGCTGTTGGTAGGAGCAGGATTGGGGTTATTTGCGGCGTACCTGCTGGATAATACCCTGTTGTACCAGGTGGGCCATTTTGTGGACAAGTGGGAAGATGGGCGGTCCAGGGCCAGTGGCGCGAACGTCAGCATTTATTTTGCGTTGATCGCCATTGGCGGTGGCCTGGGGCTGATCACCTCCTACCGGATCGAGAAGAGAGAATTGCTGGATAAGGAAGACAAGTCGTAAGACAAGCTATAAAGCGATCGCAGATTGAAGCAGCGATAGCCATAAATGAAGCTGAAGTTTGAATGCGCCTCCCGATCGGGGCGCATTTATTTTTCGACTACCTCAAGCGCTTTGGCTACGACCGGGTCATAGGCATTGCTGACCTCATAATAACCTTCGGTACGCCATATCTGCCGTGCCAGGAGCGCCCTGACCCGATGTTGAAGAGCCTCTTTATCGCGGGCAGGCAACTGCCGCAGATCGATAGTATCCCTGGCGGCATAGGTGACCAGTGCATTATAGACCTTTTCATCGTCATGAAAGCCGGTGGCGAATGCGGTAGGTCCGTTGAAGGGTTGAAAGGCCGGCAGATGCTGAATATAGTAGGTGTAGATAAAGCGATTGAGCGTACCACTGACATAGAGTGAGGTAATACTGCGGGACAGCGTAGTCGTATCAAAGCTGATAAAAATGTCAGGAGTGATGCCGCCGCCGCCATAGACCGTCCTTTTTTCCGGGCCGAGGGTCTTGAAGGCGGGACCCGAGTGAATGGCGGTGTCGCCATGGATCACTTCTCCATCATGGAAGCGGTTCATCACCTCTTCATCATAATCTTCATGTCCTTTGTTATAGGGTTTTTGAATGCTGCGCCCTGTCGGCGTATAGTAGCGCGCGATGGTGAGCCGCAGGGCAGATCCGTCAGACAGTTGATATTGTTCCTGTACTAATCCTTTCCCGAAAGTCCTTCTGCCGATGATCGTAGCCCGGTCCCAGTCCTGCATGGCGCCTGTGAGCACTTCGCTGGCGGAGGCCGTTCCCTCGTCGGTGAGGAGAGCCAGATTACCTTTTTCAAACAGGCCATCGCGGCGGCAGCGATATTCCATTTTTGGAGAATGGGCGCCGACCGTATAGACGATCAGTTTATCACCCTCGAGGAAGTCGTCGGCAATTTCGATGGATTCCTGCAGTATACCCCCGCCGTTATCCCGCAGATCGAGGACAAGCTTTTGGAGACCCTGGGATTGTAATTTCATGAGTGCCTGGACAAATTCGGCGTGCGTCGTCTCCGAAAACTTGTTGATCCGGATATAGCCGGTTTCCTTATTGATCATGTAAGCGACGTCGACCGAGGGTAAGGGAATCGTCCCCCGCGTGATAGTGATTGCCCGGGGCCGGCCGGCTTCGCCCACCCGTAAGAGGGTGACGGTCACCTTACTGGCTCCCGGTCCCCGCAGCATTCGGCGGATCTTGTCATTATTGATGCCATTGCCTGCCACTACAGAATCGCCTACTTTGACGAATTTATCTCCTACCTGAAGACCTGCCTTATCGCTGGGGCCGCCGGCGAGGACGTTCATGACGTTGACCGTGTCATCGAAGATCTGGAATTCGACCCCGATGCCTTCGAAATTACCTTGCAGGTCTTCATTCACTTCGGACAGGTCCTGTGCCGGAATAAAGAGGGAATGGGGGTCGAGGCGGGACAGCATACCATCGATGGCGTTTTCGCCCAGGCTGTCGTTAGATACTGTGTCGACGTATTTTTTATCTATCAGGTCCATGACTTCCTGTTCGGACGACTGATCAGCACGCCGAAAAAAGCCGGATGTGCGGATGTTGCCGCGTAAACGAAAACCAATAACCATTCCTACCACCATCACGATGGCGAATAACAAGGGTAGCCAGACCTGTAATTTTTTCATTCAAACAGAAATTTTAGCGGGGGTACCCCGAAAAGCTGCAAATTAAGCAATCATATTTAACTTGCAGGCCAAATGCGGATTAAAGGTCCGCGGCCAAAATATGAATATATTGATCGCTGACAGCGGTTCCACCAAGTGTGAATGGTGTCTGCTATATAACGGGAAAAAGAAGCGGGTCGATACCCAGGGTATCAGCCCCTACTTCCTCGATGCGACGGGTATCGGGCAGGTACTGGTCCAGGAATTGCTGCCAGCGCTGAAGAAGTTTCAGGTGGACGAGGTGTATTATTACGGCACGGGCTGTAAAAATCCGGACAACCGGAAAATCGTTCAACAGGCTATCCGGCGTGCTTTGCCGGGCGCAAGGACCCACGTGACACATGACCTGATGGGTGCTGCGCTGGCTCTTTGCGGGTCGACGAAGGGTATTTCCTGCATTCTGGGAACGGGCAGTAATTCCTGTTATTTCGACGGCAGGAAAATAGCCAAGAACAGTCCGGGACTCGGATTTGTGCTGGGGGATGAGGGCAGCGGGGCTTACCTCGGCAAAAAGGTGCTGCAATACTATCTTTATAATACTTTTGATGAGGAATTACGGTATAAGTTCGATGCCAGATATGCGACCAACACCAAGGAGATCCTGGAGCGGGTCTACAAGCAGCCGCTGCCTAACCGCTACCTGGCTTCTTTTGCCCTTTTCCTGGGGGAGAACAGGGGGCATTATATGATCGAAAACATCATCGAGGATGGGTTGAATGATTTTTTCTTTCAGCATTTGTGTAAGTACCGGGAAAGCTGGAAATTGCCGATACATTTTGTGGGCGGCGTAGCTTATGGGTTCAGGGATGTGATCAGGGAACTGTGCAGCTCTTATGAATTCGAACTGGGAAATATCCTGCAGAAGCCAATGGACGGGCTGATAAAATTTCATACGCATGGCATTTGATAAAGTGACCGAAGAGGAAAGCCACTACCATCATCTGGAGCAGATGAGCATTAGTGATATCCTTACCGGTATCAATAAGGAAGACAAGACTGTGCCGGATGCAGTGGAAAAGGTGATCCCACAGATAGCGCTGCTGGCTGCGGCGGTGGCAGACAAAATGCTTGCTGGAGGCAGGTTGTTCTATATTGGCGCCGGTACAAGTGGAAGGTTGGGTGTTTTGGATGCCAGCGAGATCCCGCCCACCTATGGGCTGGCGTTTGATTGGGTCATTGGCGTGATTGCGGGTGGTGAAACAGCGATCCGCCAGCCGGTGGAAAATGCTGAAGATAATGCACAGCAGGGATGGCTGGATCTGTTGGCATATGAAGTGTCCGACAAGGACTTTGTAGTTGGTATTGCCGCGAGCGGTGCGACGCCATATGTGTCCGGTGCGCTGGCGGCATGCCGCGAAAGGGGTATCCCGACGGGCTGCATCGTTTGCAACCCCGGCAGTCCGGTAGCGGCAGAGGCCGATTTTCCCGTCGAGGTGATCGTAGGGCCCGAGTTCGTCACAGGCAGTACCCGGATGAAGAGCGGGACGGCGCAGAAACTGGTATTGAATATGCTGTCTACTACTGTGATGATACGCATCGGGCGGGTAGAGGATAATAAGATGGTAAATATGCAACTGACGAACAGTAAATTGGTGGACCGGGGAACAAGGATGGTGATGGAAAGCACCGGGCTGAAGGATTATGAGCGGGCCCGGGAATTGTTGTTGAAATCGGGCAGCGTTAAAAAGGCGGTGGAGGCCGCGGGCGATTAAATGTGCAGAAAAAGGGCAACCTAAAAAATAGCCCTTTTTCTGCAAACCGTTAATGATTGTCCTTCGTTAGAACTTCGCCGGAACTTCGTTCCTGCTCGTTCGCAATGGATCCGGGGGCTTCCAGCGGCTCCTTATATTAAATTTATGCACGAGATAGAACCTTTTTACAATTGGCGTCACCTGTACGTGAGCGAGGAAGACGAGCGATCGCCTTTCTATGGGAGGATATACTCGGAATTTGAGTTTACTCAAACGATCTATAACTATTATATCCATCCGCAATGGGATGAGTTCGGGTCCCGGACCCTGTATATGAAGGTATTGCTGGCGGATTATGAGGAACAATATGCGATAATTGAGCTATTCGGGGAATGGAACGATGCAATCGAAAACGACATTATGTTCCTGAAGCGGGAGGTAACGGATAAATTTTTCGAATCCGGCATAACGAAATTCATCCTCATCGCAGAGAATGTTCTTAATTTTCATAGTGGCGACAAGGACTATTATGAGGAATGGTTCGAGGAAGTGACTGATGCCGGGGGATGGATTGCCTGCCTCAACATGCCTGAACAGACGCAGTATGATTTCAGGAAGGCTAAACTGAACAGATATATCGAGCTGATCGAGCTGGAGAATTGGCGGACCTACAAGCCTTTTCATCTGTTCACGCTTATCGACCAGCAGATCAATAACCGGTTGGCATAAACCGGCGCACTACGAGAATCCTTAGTGAGCGCGGCGCAGACGCAGAGAAAATAAATTTTGATATTCCGCAGAAGTGGTTAATTTTGGCTACTGATATGAACACAACGAAGGCATACCGTTATTTTTTCTTTTACTTTTATTTCTACTTTACAAGTAGACCGGGATTGCTTTTGTTAAAAGTTAAATGAACTAAAAGATTAACGACAAAAATAACAAAAGGAGTCCCGGTCAAAAGCCGGGACTTTTCCATTTTAGGGCCACGGGGCCTCATAGGCCGCAACCGAGCTTCGGCGAAGGTTGCGACCGAGAAGGAGCGTGGCGAAGCAGCTCCGCCGAAGGTCAAGACAAACCAACCGATATGCGCAAACCATCAGACGAGGTAAAGAGCAGCACAAGAGTATCCATTCAGGGCTATGAGGGCAGCTTCCACCAGGTGGCGGCGCAGCAATACTTTGGCAAGGATGTGCAGGTGATCACGTGTGGGACGTTCAGGGAGCTGGTGCGGGTTGCATCCAGTCAACAGGAGAGTGAAGGCGGGGTAATGGCCATCGAAAATTCCATCGCGGGCAGCATCCTGCCGAACTACAATCTATTGCAACAAAGTGATTTGCGGGTGGTGGGAGAAATCTATCTCCAGATCAGTCAGAATCTGTTGGTGAATCCGGGGGTGAAGCTGGAAGATATCCGGGAGGTACATTCCCATCATATGGCTTTATTACAATGTATTGATTTTTTAGAGCGGCGTCCCGGTTGGAAATTAGTAGAGACGGAAGACACGGCGCTTAGTGCCAAGCATCTGGCACAGCATAGAGGCCGGCATACGGCGGCTATCGCCAGCAAACTGGCTGCCAGTCTGTTCGGGCTGGAGATCCTGGCGCCGGATATTCAGACGATGAAGAACAATTACACGCGCTTTCTGATCCTGCAACGGCAAGACAGCGCAGTGACGGTAGACCATCCGGATAAGGCGTCGGTGAATTTTCATACCGATCATTCGCGGGGAAGTCTGGCGAGGGTGCTGACGACCATTGCGGACGGGGGGATCAATCTAAGTAAGCTCCAGTCGTTCCCGATACCCGGCAGTGAATGGGAGTATTCCTTTCATGCAGACATGGAATTCGAGGACCTCGGGCAGTTCGAGCGGGTGATCGAGGCGATGCGACCGGTGACTGCGGCATTAAAGATCTATGGTATTTATAAAAAAGGCAGAACAGTATGAATACATCCAAGCGACTGGAAGGTATCGGTGAGTATTATTTTTCACAAAAGCTGAGGGAGATCGATGAATTGAACCGGCAGGGAAAGAATATTATCAACCTGGGCATCGGCAGTCCTGACAGGCCGCCACATCCGGATGTGATCCGCGTGCTGCAGGAGGAGAGCGCAAAGCCCAACGTGCATGCGTACCAATCTTACAAGGGTTCGCCCATCCTTCGTCAGGCGGTTGCCGCCTGGTACCGGCAATGGTATGGAGTGGGGCTGGATCCGGATACGGAGATCCTACCGCTGATCGGGTCGAAGGAAGGTATCATGCATATCTGTATGACCTACCTGAACGAGGGTGATGGTGCGCTGGTACCCAATCCGGGCTATCCGACCTACCGGAGTGCGGTCAAGCTGGCGGGTGGGGTTTGTGTGGACTATGACCTGACGGAAGAAGGGGGATGGAAGCCGGATTTCCAGAAGCTTGAACGGCTGGTGGAGGCAGGCGTGGCTGGCGGCCGCATCAAGCTGATGTGGGTGAATTATCCGCATATGCCGACGGGACAGCTGCCGGATAAGGATCTATTTGAAAAACTGGTGGCGTTCGGCAGGAAACACGATATTCTGATCTGTCATGACAATCCGTATAGTTTTATTCTGAATGACAACCCGATGAGTCTTCTTTCGGTGCCGGGGGCAAAGGAGGTGGTGATCGAGCTGAATTCGCTGAGCAAGTCGCAGAATATGGCTGGCTGGCGGGTGGGTACGCTGGTGGGAGCGAAACAAAGGATCGACGAAGTATTACGGTTCAAGAGCAATATGGACAGCGGCATGTTCCTGCCGGTGCAACTGGCGGCCGCGAAGGCCCTGTCCCTGGGCAAGGATTGGTACGACAGCGTGAATGCCGTCTACCGTGCCAGAAGAGGAAAGGTTTTCGATCTCCTGGAGCTGTTGGGTTGTGATTTCAGCAGAGACCAGGTGGGTATGTTTGTGTGGGCGGCGATACCGGCGACTTATAAGGATGGCTATGCACTGAGTGACCGGGTGCTGCATGAAGCGGGGGTATTCATTACTCCGGGTGGCATATTTGGTCCGGCTGGGGAGAAATACGTGAGGGTCAGTCTTTGCAGCACCGAAGAGAAATTACAGGAAAGCATCGGGCGTGTAAGGGGGGCGGGCATATGTTAGACTCAGTAACGATCGTAGGGGTAGGGTTGATCGGCGGCAGCTTTAGCCTGGCATTGAAAGACAGGGGTCTGGTACGCCATGTGATCGGCGTGGGCCGTTCGGCAGACAGCCTGGACAAGGCATTGGAATTGGGATTGATCGATGAGGCGCTGCCATTGGAAGCGGCGGTGAAAAAGAGCGACCTGATCTATGTGGCGATCCCGGTGGATGCCACCGTGCCGGTGATGCGGCAGATCATGGATCTCGTCACAGGACAACAGATCGTGGCGGATGCGGGGTCAACCAAAAAAACGCTGTGCGAAAGTCTCGCCAGTCACCCGATGCGCAGTCGTTTTGTCGCTTCCCATCCCATGTGGGGGACAGAGTATAGCGGGCCGGAAGCGGCGGTGCACAATGCTTTTGCGGGACGTACCTGTGTGATCTGTGAGAAAGAAAAGAGTGATCCGGCGGCAGTCGAAGTGATGGAGGATCTGTACCGTCAAATGGGCATGAAAATGGTCTACATGGATGCCGACGGCCATGATATGCACGCTGCATATATCAGTCATATTTCGCATATCACTTCCTTTGCCCTTGCCAATACCGTGTTGGAGAAGGAAAAGGAGGACGAGGCCATCTTCGACCTGGCCGGGGGGGGTTTGAGAGTACGGTGAGGCTGGCGAAGAGTAATCCGGCCATGTGGCTGCCTATTTTTAAGCAGAACAGGGAACATGTGCTGGACGTACTGAACGAACATATCGCCCAGCTGAGGAAGTTCAAAAGCTGCCTGGAGAAGGAGAATTATGATTATTTACAGGAATTGATGGACAACGCGAATAAGATCAGGAGGATCATTAAATAACGCGCCGTCGGCGGGGCTATGGCGTCCAACGGGGGGATGCGGGTTCCTGCGGCCGGGGAGACTGACGGGGTGGCAGAATCCCGCGGCAGTACGGGGCAAAAATCGTACCTTCGCGCAAATTTTATACAGTATATGATGACATTTGAAGGGCTAGGTTTGGATGCCAGGCTGGTACAAGCTACGGACGCTTTGGGATTCAAGAATCCGACACCCATACAGGAACAGGCCATCCCTGTCTTGTTGAGCGGCACGAAGGATCTGGTAGGACTGGCGCAAACAGGAACGGGAAAAACGGCAGCTTTTGGATTACCGCTACTGCAATTAGTGCAGGTGGCCGATCGCTATCCGCAGGCCCTGGTGGTCTGTCCGACCAGGGAATTGTGCATCCAGATCGTGAATGAAGTGGAGTTATTCAAGAAGTTCATTCCGGGGATGCATGTGGTGGCGGTCTATGGGGGCACATCCATCGGGATGCAGATCAGGGATATCAAAAGAGGGGTACAGATCGTCGTCGCGACGCCCGGCAGGTTGATCGACCTGATCGAGCGCAAGGCGATCAATCTCGAGCAGATCAAGTATGTGGTGCTGGATGAGGCGGATGAAATGTTGAATATGGGTTTCCAGGACGACATCGAGTTCATTTTACAAAATACGCCGCAGCGGGAAGCAACCTGGTTGTTCAGCGCTACGATGCCTGCTGAGATCAAGCGTGTGAGTAAGAAGTACATGCAGTCGCCGACAGAGATCACGGTCGGCAAAATGAATACGGCCAATAAGAGTATCGATCATCAGTATTATGTCACAGCGGCACATTCACGCTATGAGACATTAAAAAGGCTGATCGATTTCAATCCCGGCATTTACGGGCTGATTTTCACCCGTACGAAGGCAGATGCGCAGGATATCGCCGAGAAGCTGACCAGGGAAGGATACGATATCGACGCGCTGCATGGGGATCTGACCCAGCAGCAGCGGGATAAGGTGATGGGAGAATTTCGGGACAAGACATTACAACTGCTGATTGCCACGGACGTAGCTGCGAGAGGGATCGATGTGAAAGAGATCACGCACGTGATTAATTATGAGTTGCCTGATGATATAGAAGTATATACCCATCGGAGCGGCCGTACGGGCAGAGCGGGTAGCACGGGAATATCTCTATCCATCGTGCATAGCCGGGAAATAGGGAAGCTGAAGCAGATCGAACGGATCGCGCAGGCGTCTTTCCATAAGATGGAGATACCCAGCGGCAAGGATGTCTGCAGGAAACAGTTCTTTCATTTCATGGAGAAATTATTACAGGCGGACATCAGTCACGGGGACTATGAGACATACGTGCCTATGCTGGCTGAGAAGTTTGCCGATATCAGTAAGGAAGAGGTGCTGAAGCGGGTGGCCGCGATGGAGTTCGACCGGTTCCTGAAATATTACGAGAATGCCGAGGACCTGAATGCCCGCGAACGGGCGCGGGAATATGCGGGCCGGGACAGCCGGAGCGGAGATAGACGGGAAGTGGGACGTACGTCGTCGAGGACCGAGGGTGGGACCGGCCGGGAGCCGAGGACTGCAGGACCGAGAGAGTTCAACGCCAATGGAGATTATGCGCGGCTGTTCGTCAACCTGGGTACCAAGGACGGGTTTTATAAGGCGAGTTTTCTGCAGTTCATCCTCGATATGAGCGATCTGCGGAAGGAAGTACTGGGCCGGATAGATATGAAGGAGATGAACAGTTGGATCGAGGTTGACAAGAAGTCGGCGCCGCAGATGATACGGGCGATAGACGGAAAGAATTTCAAGGGCCGGAGGATCAGGATGAATGATGCGAATAGTAGATAACATTCAAATTTCGTTTATATGGAAGCAACAGCAACAAAGAGCGCAAAGGAAATTGTCCAGGCAGCCTGGAACAAACGCCCTTTGATCATTTCCGGGCCCTGCAGTGCAGAGACCGAGGAACAGACCGTGGAGACGATCACCCGCCTTGCCAAGACAGGTAAGGTCGACATGGTGCGGGCTGGTATCTGGAAACCGCGGACCCGTCCCGGTAGTTTTGAAGGCGTAGGAACCAAGGGGTTGCCCTGGCTGCAACAGGCAAGAAAGCTGACGGGCCTGCCGGTGGCGGTAGAGGTTGCTACAGCCAAGCAGGTAGAAGACGCTTTGCACTTCGACATAGATGTGTTGTGGATCGGCGCCCGGACGACGGTCAACCCCTTCAGCGTACAGGATGTGGCCGATGCCCTTCGTGGCGTGGATGTGCCGGTGCTCATTAAGAATCCCATCAATCCCGATATCGAATTGTGGACAGGAGCTGTGGAACGCGTCGCTAAGGCCGGCATCAACCAGATTGGGCTGATCCACCGTGGCTTCAGCTCGTACGGCAATATGGAATATCGCAATGCGCCTATGTGGCATCTTGCTATCGAAATGAAGCGTCGCACGCCGGGTATGTTGATGATCAACGATCCTTCGCATATCAGCGGCCGCCGCGATATTCTGTTGGAGGTTGCGCAAAAGGCCATTGACCTGGATATGGACGGACTGATCATCGAGACGCATATCGACCCTGACAACGCTTGGAGCGATGCCAAGCAGCAGATCACGCCGGAAAATCTGGCCGAATTGCTTGACAGCATCAAATGGCGTCACGAGACGACGACGGAAAAGGATTTCATCACCGCCCTGGAGAAGTTGCGTGAGCAGATCAACCATATCGATGACGAATTGATACAGTTACTGGGTCAGCGGATGCGTGTAGCCGATCAGATCGGGACCTACAAGAAGGAGAATAACATTACCATCCTTCAGACCAACCGGTGGAATGCCATCCTGGAAAAGGCTTTTGCCAAAGGCGAGAAGCTTCATCTCAGCAAGGAATTCATCACCAAATATTATGATGCGGTGCATATGGAGTCCATCAACCACCAGAATAAGATCATGAACTCTTAGGTCCATGACCGAACCTTCCATCGAGCCGGGTAGCCCGCCCCATCAACAGCCTGCCATCGTTTACCTTTTCGTACATGTGATTATGAGCGTAAAAGGTCGGGAGGCTTTGCTGACCAAACCGGTGAGGCGGGTATTGCTGGTCCATCTGCAAAAGGACAGCGGTGAGAGGGGAATAAAAATAGTAGCGGCGGGCGGCGTGGAAGACCATGTGCATTGTCTGCTGCAGCTCATGCCTGCTCAAAACCTAACGCAGGTCATCAAAAGTATCCGGATGATATCGGCAGACTGGCTGAATGACAACAAGCTGCTGGCTTCGGGGTTCGAATGGGAGGATGGGTATGCGGCGTATTCGGTAAGCCCCAGTGGAGTGCAGCAAGTGGTCGATTACATCGGCAAACAGGAGGACATTCACCGGTCTAAGACGTTGGAGAGCGAATTGGAGATTTTCGATAAATTTACCGGCCCTCTGGGTTTTGGTTAAAAGTTAACCCTTCGGGCCGGATTCGCTAATAATGGGCCTTCGGCCCAACCGAGCGGACGCGAAGGTTGCGAACGAGCCTTTAACGGTGTTAAAGGCGAAGTCCTGACCTGTGGTCCATTTTTCAAAGAGACTTTGGGTTAGGCTAAAGATCCTTCGATATGAACAAGGTACAGTATACATTTTCCGGAAAGAAAACCACTTGCTATCTCGATGCGGATTTCTCCTACCTGGAGAAACTGGTTGCAAGGGATCAGGCGGTACTGATCACCGATGAGCATATTTTTTCAGCGCAACGCAAGAAGTTCAACGGCTGGAAGACGATAGTCATCAGTGCCGGGGAGCAATATAAAGTACAGGAGACCGTCAACAGTATCATCAATCAACTGATCGGATTTGGAGCGGACCGCAAGACCTGGCTGATCGGGGTAGGCGGCGGTGTCGTTACGGACCTTGCCGGTTATGTAGCCGCGATCTATATGAGGGGGTTATCTTTCGGCTTTGTTCCCTCTTCGATCCTGGCGATGGTAGATGCTTCTATCGGCGGGAAGAACGGTATCGACGTGGGCGTCTATAAGAATCTGATCGGTACGATCCGGCAGCCGGTTTTCCTATTGTATGATTACAGCCTGTTGAAATCCCTGCCGAAAGAAGAGTGGGTAAATGGTTTCGCCGAGATCATCAAGCACGCGGCGATTAAGGATGCGGCATTATTCAGGGAATTAGAAAAGAATAAGCTGACTTTTTATCAGAAAGATAAGGCGGCTCTGGCCAGGCTGATCCGCCGGAACGTGGCGATCAAGTCGGCTGTCGTGGAAAAAGATGAATTCGAGCACGGTGACCGGCGTCTGCTGAATTTCGGCCACACGCTGGGTCATGCTGTCGAGAACCTGTATAAATTGTCGCATGGGCAAGCCATTTCCATCGGGATGGTGGCGGCGTGTATGATTTCGGAGGAATATGCCAATTTTGGGGATACGGACCGGGTGATAGCTACGTTAAAAAAATACGGGCTACCAACGCAAGCGAGTTTCGATCCGAAAGAAGTGATGAGTGTATTGCGAATGGATAAGAAGCGGGTAAAAGATTCGATGAACTATATCTTATTGAACAAGATCGGGCAGGGGGTCGTCAAGGTGATCCCGATCGTGCAACTGGAAAAACTTTTACAATCTATTATAACGGCAAGGTGATGCGAACGACTATTCAACCATCGGCGCTGACGGGAGAGATCCTGGCGCCTGCCTCCAAGAGTTCGATGCAACGGGCATGTGCGGCGGCATTGCTGAGGGCCGGAGAGACGATTATCCATCACCCCGGTTATTCCAATGATGATAAGGCTGCGCTGGGAGTGATACGCGATCTGGGCGGAGGTGACGCGATTGGAAGATGGGTCGCTGCAGGTGGTCAGTAAAGGGGTCGGAGGTGCGGCGGATATCACCGTGAATTGCGGCGAGAGCGGGTTGGGGTTGCGGATGTTCGCGCCCATTATTGCTCTGAGCGGGCAAACTGTCAAAGTGAATGGAGAAGGCAGCTTGCTGAGCCGACCGATGGATTTCTTCGATGAAATTTTCCCGCAGTTAGGGATCAGGGTAGTATCCAATAAGGGCAAATTGCCGTTGGAAATACAGGGACCGTTGAAGCCGCGGGATATTGCGATTGACGGATCCTTGTCTTCACAATTTCTGACGGGTCTTTTGCTGGCCTATGTTGCGGCTGGCGCGAAGGACGTCACGATCAGGGTGCACAATTTGAAAAGTAAGCCTTATATCGACCTGACGCTGGATGTGATGAAGCATTTTGGCTGGAGCGTGGAGAACAGGAATTATGAAGAATTTTATTTTTCGGGCGGCCCGGATAGTAGAGGGGGTAATGGGGTGCTGGAATATACCGTAGAGGGGGATTGGAGCGGCGGCGCTTTTTTGCTGGTGGCAGGGGCGATAGCCGGGCCGATCATTGTGCGCGGGCTGGATGCGGGGTCTACGCAGGCCGATAAGGCCATTTTGCGGGCTTTGAGCGATAGCGGAGCGAGTCTGACAATGAGTGATCATGCGATCGGCATTGGGCCGGCGACCGGACTTAAAGCTTTTACGTTTGACGCCACTGATTGTCCGGACCTTTTTCCGCCACTGGTGGCGCTTGCCGCTCAAGCCGAAGGGACGACAGTCATTGCCGGGGTCAGCCGGCTGGCGCATAAGGAGAGCAATCGCGGTCTCACGCTGCAGGAAGAGTTCGGCAAGATGGGGTTGAGCATCGACCTGGTGGGAGATAAAATGTTGATCCGTGGTGGTCAGGGTATGCACGGTGCGATTGTGCATTCCCGGCATGACCATCGTATTGCTATGGCCTGTGCCGTTGCGGCCCTAAAGGCGGAAGGAGAGGTGACCATTGAGGCTGCGGATGCTATCGACAAGTCATATCCTGATTTCTACCGGCATTTGCAAGAGCTGGGTGGAACTGTAAAAATACAGCTATGAATAGTTTTGGGCGGCTTTTCCGGGTACATATATTTGGCGAATCCCACGGGGAGAGCGTAGGCATCAATATCGATGGATGCCCGGCCGGTCTGCCGCTGGTACTGGAAGACTTTTTACCCGACCTGGAACGGCGGAAAGGTGGTATTCAGAAGGGAACGACGCCGAGGAAAGAGGATGATCTACCCATTTTCCGTAGTGGCGTCTTCCAGCAAAGGGCTACGGGTGCGCCGATCACCATTCTGTTCGAGAATAACAACACCCGTTCGGGGGATTATGAGAAGCAGCGTGCTGTGCCCAGGCCCGGCCATGCCGATTTTGTGGCCCACCAAAAATTCGGCGGTTTTGAGGACTATCGTGGTGGTGGGGCCTTTTCGGCGCGGCTGACAGTGGGGCTGGTGGCTGCGGGCGTGATTGCCAAGAAGCTGATGAGCGGCGGTGTGGCTGATGGCGGCGTACAGATCAAAGCTAATATTCTTGAGATAGGGGGGGAGACGGACCTCGAAAAGGGGTTGCAACGGGCTATCGATGCCAAGGATTCTATCGGTGGTATCGTGGAATGCCGGGTCAGCGGCCTGCCGGTAGGACTCGGTGAGCCATTTTTCGACTCGGTGGAGTCATTGCTGGCGCATGCTGTCTTTGCCATCCCGGCGGTAAGGGGAGTCGAATTCGGGAGGGGTTTTGCGGCCGCCCGGATGTTTGGCAGCCAGCATAACGATGCCATCGAGGATATGACGGGTCACACCCGTACAAATCATGCCGGCGGCGTTGTTGGCGGTATTACCAACGGCAACGAAATTGTCTTTCGTATTGCCATCAAACCTACTTCCTCTACACCAAAGGAGCAACTGACGCTTAACTGGGAAACAGAGCAGCTGGAAAACTTTTCTGTCAAGGGGCGACATGATCTGTGTGTGGCCTTGCGGGCGCCTGTCATTCTGGAGGCGGTGACTGCCATTGTGCTAGCTGACCTGTTCTTGCTGGAGCAACATATCCCGAGGATATGGCCGGAAGCCGGACAAAAGGAGAGCTAAAGGCAGGCGTGGAAGAAGGATGCCGGGCGGATATGTTGGAGTATCTGCTAAATAACAGAAAAATAGCCGATTGCGCTTAGAAATATTAATGCGTTGTATTATATTGGGGCGTATATGAATTATCGAAAGCGTAGCGTCCTGTCTTTTCCTGCTGTGATAACGCTGATCTTATTCATGGCATGCGGACATGAGGAAAAAGACAAGGACGTTGTAAAAGCACCAGCTCAAGTGGAAGACCACGTGGGCGCTGACCTGAAAAGCCTTCTCGAATATGCTGCGGACAAAGGGGATAAGATCAATGATTCGACTGTCCTGAACTATCGCAAGCTGGAGGACAGTTTCTATAGCATTAAGAGCTACACCCCTGTCTGGAGCGACAAGGAAAATTGGCTGCGGCAGGCGGACTCTCTCTTTGCCTTTATTGCCAACAGTAAGGAATATGGGCTTTTTCCGACGGATTATCATTTCACTGCTTTACAATTTGCCCAACGTATCGTGCAGGAAGATACGATGGCGCGGAAGAGTGCCGCCATCTGGAACAGGGCCGATCTACTGTTGACCGATGCTTTTTTTACGCTGGTCAAAGATCTCAAACAAGGCCGGCTGGATTATGATAGCGTGACGCTCCGCAAGGACTCGGTATTACCGGATTCAGTCTACGTTGTGGCGCTGAATGCGGCAGTACAAACTAATAATATCACTGAGACACTACATGATCTCGAGCCCAGACACAGGGGCTATGATTCACTGAAGGCTTATCTGCATGGATTCCTCACGGCGGCTCATTTCCGGAAGATGACCTGGGTGGATTATCCCTATAAAGACTCTGCAGGGTTTTGTCAGGCTCTGGCTCACAGGCTGCAGGAGTCGGGATATATCGATTCTGCTGCGTTCGCTAATGTCTCTGATACGGGTGTGATGAGGGGCGCGATCCGTCAATACCAGGTCAACAATAAATTGAAAGTGACGGGTAAGCCGTCACAGGATATGGTAGATATGATGAATTACAATTCCGATTGGGAAAAATTCAAACGGATTGCCATCAATCTCGACCGGTATAAACTGTTGCCCGATACGTTGCCACCGATGTATGTTTGGGTCAATCTGCCGGCTTTCAACCTGGAAGTGGTGGATAGTGATACCGTGGTGATGGAATCCAAGGTCATTGTCGGTGCGCTTAAGACCAGGACTCCGCTGTTGACCAGCGAGATCTCCAATTTTGTGACTTATCCGCAGTGGAATGTGCCGACCAGCATTATTTTCAAAGAGATGTTGCCTGCGATCAAACGGGATATCGGTTATCTGGCCAAACAGAACCTGATGGTGGTTGACGACAATGACAGTGTGCGGGATCCGACGACCATCCGATGGGCCCGGCTCAACAAAAACAATTTTCCTTACCAGATCAAGCAGCGGCAGGGGGATGATAATTCACTGGGGGTCATGAAGTTTAACTTTAAGAATAAATACGACGTGTATTTGCATGATACCAATGGCCGGTGGCTGTTCGATAAAACCTTCCGGGCGTTGAGCCATGGATGTGTAAGGGTGAAGGAGTGGCGCAAGCTATCCGCGTTTTTGATTCGCAACGATACGATGAAGTATCATCCGGATACCTTGAAAGCCTGGATAACGCGGCAGGAAAAGCATACGGTATATGGTTTTGCGCGGGTGCCTATTTTTATCCGCTATTTTACGGTAGAGGGGAAAAAGGGGCAGATACTTTTCCATGACGACATTTACGGGGAGGATAAGCAATTGAGGAACAGGTATTTTGGTGAAAAGCCAATCTCCTGAGGGAGAATATGGCCCACTATTTGGGAGTAAGCGGACGATATCCACATCCTTTGAAAACGAAACCCAATCGCCATGTCAACAAAAATTCGAAAAGGATTACTTGCCTGCCTGTTTTTGCCTGTGGCCGTTTTTGGCCGGGAAGAGCGGGCGATAGGCGATTCTGCCTTACCGAGGGTTCATCATGAGCCTGCACAGATAAAATCGAAGGCCGGTGCGGCCGGAGCGATCAAAGTACAATATGGGATCGCGAGTTATTATTCCAATAAGTTTGAGGGCCGTAAGACCTATACGGATGAGATATTTTCTCAGGAAAAATTAACGGGGGCCAGCAATACGTTGCCTATGCACACGTGGATAAGGGTGACCAATCTCCGTAATCACCGGTCGGTGATCGTGCAAATCAATGACAAGATGCATCCACGTAACCGGCGACTGATCGATCTTAGCCGGGCTGCCGCTGCGCAGCTCGGGTATGCCGGGCGGGGGCTGACGAAGGTACGAATCGATGTATTTGGCAAGAAAAAGCCCGCCGGGGTGGCGGGCGATGATTTGACTAAAGACAAGACAGGGCAGGATTAGTTACTCATTTTCTTAAAAACACTAATCGTTCCTTCTGCTGTTACATGTAACAGCAGCGATTTCTTTTCATTGGCGACGATCACATAATAGCATAAGCCATTTTCGGCGTCGTCGAATTCTATAGCATTGTGGGGAATATAATCGGAGTAATTCGCTTTGATCCTGAGCTGGGCAGCCACAGGAAGGTTGGCCAAAGCGATCGTGCGGCTGGTGGCTACGAGTTCACCTGCATCAGAAAAGAAGGCCACTAAATTTAAGCCGTTCCACACAAAGCTTACTTCTGTAAAATCTCCCTTACTTTTATATTCCGTGATAACAGCCTGAGGGAATGTCTTGTTGAAGTTTTCGATTCCTACAAAGCCAGGGGCCTTGTAGGTGTTTGAAGCGAAGCTGGTAAGAGAAATGGATAACAGCAGTATAACTGCCATATATAAGCGTTTCATAAATTTTTTTTTAAAGGTGATGATGTTTTTAACTGGTCGCTAGCTGTATCCTATATGACGAATGCAATGCCAAAGATATTATGGCTTGTAACGCATTGATTGCGAGTACTATAATTTTTTGATAGCTTTTGGTGAGTGTCCGTTTCCGGACGTTCTTTCGTCCGATAGTGGACATTCAGCAATTATGTCACCGGCCTCATGGAGGATCAATTATTCTCTTTTTTATTTCCGAACAGTCGCTTGAAGAAACCTTTTTTCTTAGGCGGCGGTTGTTGCTGCCCATCCGATACGGTGATCTTGATGGATCCCTGGCTACTACTTTTTTCGGTAGTAGTCGCCTCTTTCAATATTTTCTGTTCGTCAGGAGTAAGCTTGGAGTCCAGGGGGACAGTAGGCGCGCTGTTGTCGATATATTGATTGGCTTTGCCATTGCCTTCATTGGCGCCTTCTGCTCCGGGCGGGGCTGTCTTCTCGATAAGGTTCTGATAATCGTACATCATTTCTTTGCGCATCGTTTCCGGCTGGACGAATTTGGCCTGCCGGTCGATGCCGAGGGTCTTGTCGGCGAGGACCTTGTTGTAGAAATATTCCCAGATAGGGCGTGCGGCCTGTGCGCCAAAGCCAAGGCCGCCTTCCAGCCGGATAAAGCGGTCGTCGCAGCCGATCCAGGAGCCGGCCAACAGCTGCGGAGTGTAGCCCATGAACCAGGCATCCGCGTTGTCATTCGTCGTACCTGTCTTGCCGCCCATTTCGGCGATATCCAGGCGGTTGCGGAGACCGGCGGCCGTGCCGAAGTCTACTGTGCCCTGCATCATGCGGGCCATCGTATAAGCGGTGTTTTGGCTGATGACTTCTTTTCTTTGCGTATCGAAGCGTTCGAGGACATTCCCGTTCTTGTCTTCGATCCGGGAAATATAGTATGGTTTCGTGCTGTAGCCGCCGTCGGGGAACATCGTATAGCCCCACAGCATTTCAAAGAGGGAGAGATCGCATGCGCCCAGGGCCATCGAAGGATAGGGATCAATCTTAGTGGGGATGCCGATCTGATTGATGTATTCGGCGAAGCGCTTGGGACCGACCTGCTTCATGATATAGGCAGCAACCCCATTGATCGACCAGGCGAGGCCTGTGGCCATGGTCATGCTACCCCCTTCATGTTTGTCGGGCCGGGCGGGGACGTAACCGAAGCCGGGGAAATACTGTTGACTGGTTTCGCATTGCGTCTCGGGCGTCATGTTGAAATCCTCGATACCGAGGCTATACAGAAAGGGTTTGATCGAGCTGCCTACCTGGCGTTTGGTATTGATGTTGACATGGTCGAATTTATAGGTTTTGAAGTCGATGCCGCCCACCCAGGCTTTGACGGCGCCCGTAACGGGGTCCATGACCATGAAAGCCGTCTGCAGCATGGCCTGCGAGTATTTGATAGAGTCCATGGGCGTCATGACGGTGTCTTTTTCCCGCTTGGAATTCCAGGCAAAGACTTTCATGGCGACAGGCTGTAAGAAGGTCTTGCGGATGTCGGCATCGCTCTTGCCTTCATCTTCCAGTGCATGCCAGCGGTCACTGTTGCGCATGGCTGCGTCGAGTGTATTGGCGTGATCTTTCCAGATGAGTCCTTTGCGGACATTAGCCTGCGCGCTGAGGGCCCTTTGCAGTATGGGCAGCTGTTTGGCCACCGCTTCATCGGCATAGAGCTGCATGCGGGGATTGATCGTCGTATAGATTTTCAGGCCATCGTTATACAAGTTATAGGGTTCGCCGGTAGCGGGGTTCTTATGGTCCCTACACCATTTGCGGAGGTCTTCACGAAGGACATCCCGGAAATAGGGTGCGAGGCCGTTATTCTCATCGACTTTTTTATAGCTGCTCATGTCAATGGGCAGAACTTTATCAGCGGCGGCTTCCTTATTATCGAGATAGTTGTATTTCACCATCTGGTTAATGACTGTATTCCGGCGTTCGATGGCCATTTTGGGATTTCGCCGCGGGTTATAGAGGGTGTTACCTTTGAGCATACCGATGAGTACGGCGGCTTCGTCGACTGACAAGCGGTCGGGTTCCTTGCCGAAGAATGTGCGGGATGCGTTGCGGATACCATAGACGTTATCGCCGAATGGCACTTCGTTGAGGTAAAGGGCGAGGATTTCCTGTTTGGTGAAATTGCGTTCCAACTTGATGGCAATGATCCATTCCTTCATTTTTTCGATAAATCGCCGCATGAAGTTCTTAGAACCCTGTTCCAGCAGGTTCTTGGCCAACTGCTGGGTGATCGTGCTGCCGCCGCCGTCCCTGCCGAGCTTTAGGACGGCCCGCATGACCGAGTATCCATCGATACCGGAATGTTCGTAAAAGCGGGCGTCTTCGGTGGCTACGAGGGCATTGACGACATTGGGGGAGATATCCTTGAATTCGACGTTGCTGCGATTGCCTTTGTCCTTATAATATTTTCCCATTGGGGTGCCGTCTTCTGCGAAGACCTCGGTGGCGAGCGTAATGGAGGGGTTTTCCAATTCCTTGAGGGAGGGGAGGGAACCGAATACGCCCAGGTTGATCAGGACGAGGAAAAGGATAAAGGCTCCGAGACCATAGAGAAAAACCTTCCAGAATACGGGGACCAGTTTAGCTGACATATAAGTTATTCTTGTAATAGCGGTTTGTCGCCTTCGTAAAAATAGTGTTAAGCGGCCTAAAAACAGTGTTAATTAGTTCAAAATTCGTGCTGGGTTATGGGGTGCCGGATGAGGGTTCGGCAGCGCCTACGGCAAGCCTTCGGCGGCCGAAGGATGGGTTAAAATTTCCCCGGGTAGGCGGCTGACAGGAATTTGCGATAGCCTGACATATCCTTATTGTTCATCAGTACGGACAGGTTAGTGGCCGAGATGATGAGGATGGTGTATTTGTCGGCCGGCAGCCAGGGTACGATCTGGCGTGGAGCGAGAGCGCGGACGTTCTGCAGTTAGGTGAGTGCGTCTGCATCTGTCGCGAATCCGCTGATGACGAGTAGTTTGACGCTATCGCTGATCGAGGCGTTATCCGCCGTCAGGGACTGGCTGTATAAATTTTCCTGGTTATAGCCGTTGAAGGCATTCTTCGCCTCAGACACATAGACTGGGTCGACCTTATTCATGACGATGAGCACCGAGTGTGGTTTGTCCGGGGTAAGGGCAAAGGCGGAGTTCATCGTGCGCAGTTTGGCCGCCAGCTGGGCAGTATCTGCCTGTAGTTTCTTCAACGCAGCCTGGACAGAGTCGGCGCGTTGTTTCAGGATAGCCTTTTGAGCCGAGTCGGCACTGGATTTGGCCATGGCTGTCTGCAGGGAATCCTGGTAACGGTGCAGGGCTGCCAGCTGAAAGTCGTCCATTTTGATCGTATTGGCGCCGTTGGTGCTATCCACTTTGATCATGCCGGGTAAGGTGACCGTGGGCTTAGTGGTTGTTTTGGCCAAAGCCTGTTCTCTTGCTTTCGCCTTGGCCCATGAAGAAGTATCGTCTTGCTTCAGCATATTCGAATCATTACGCACAAGCCGGGTTCCTTTCAGGGAATCTCTGGCTGTGGGGAAATTAGAGATGGTGATGCTGTCGTCATCGGCGGCTTTTTTCACTTGCAGGTGGGTGAGATAGTCTTCAATTTGCCGGCGCCTGTTGAGTACATCCAGCAGGGTGGTAGCCTTGTCCGCCATAGGTGTGTGCGGGAATTTGCCGATAATCTGGCTGAGGACCATTTTGGCCTGCGGATCCTGGTGTGTGCGGATGAAATAAACCGATTCAATGTAGAGCAGCTGCGGTGTCCAGTATTTGTCGCCATACAGGCTGTCGGCCACCTTTTTCATTGCGATAGCGCTGTCGAAGTTGCCTTCGATGAAAGCGTTGTAGATCTTTTCGTATTGGTGGGTGGCGTTGACCTTTTGCCTGGTCTTCGCCTCGTTAGCGGAATCCGGATTGACGGCTTTGGCGGTAAAGGAGCCTTTGGGGAATTTCTGTTTGAGCAGTTCGAGTATCCGGGCTGCGTTTGCCTCATCCCCCAGTTTCTTATAGCAATAATACATGTTTAACAGGGCCTCTTCTTTTTGCAAGGTAGCAGGGAATTTCGACAGCAGGGAGTCGTAGGCATTGATGGCGTAAGCGTAATCAGCTATCCCTTCCTGGTAGGTCTTCCCGAGGAGAAAGAGTGCCTTTTCTATAGAGTCATTGGATTTCTTTAGTTTTTCAGGAGTCGTCGGAACGTTCGCCAGCAGGGATTTGTAATCGATGCCCGAGGAGGAAGCGCCTTTGGCCTGGGCATCAGTGCCGAAGCCGGCATTGTTCTTTACATTCGTCGCCGCAAGGTTGGATTTCATGATGGAGGAGACCTGCCAGTTGTCGACGTTAGGCCGGTTACCCCAATTCGATTTGAAATCGCTGTACCCCCTGGTTTTCAGGTTCTGGTTGTTGAAGTACCAGTCTGCCGCCGAGGCGTTAGCCCCTGTGCCGAAAAGGTCGGGGATTTGCTTATTATTTGTATTGTTAGAGCCGGTACCGTTTTCTTCCTCCTGGTCGCGGAGGCCTTGTTGTTTGCGGAGATATCTAGCCAGCTTTTTGAGGAAGGCGTCCCGGATAGGCGGGGACAGGGCGGCGATACGCTGAAGGCTGTCCTGGCGGTACATGATCTGCATCTGGGTTACGATGATAGTGAGGGCGGCTTTACGATCGGGCAGCCAGCTGACATCCTGCTCTCTGGTAAGGCTGATCATGTTGATGCTATCGTACATGCTTTTAGCCATTCGGTAGTCCTTCGCTTCGAAAGAGAGATTGCCCAGCTGTAGGAAGGCTTTGTCGCGCTGGGTACCATTGCGCGCAGAGTTTTTAGTGCAGAGGTTAAGGAAGGTGATGGCGCCGGGAATATTGTGCCGTTCGAGCTCCATCTGGGCGGCCGTATAATAAATGATATCCCGATAGGATTCAAAGCGGTCTTTGTGAGCCATTTTGACGAGAGCATCGATGTTTCGTTGGATATAATCCGCTCCACCTTCTTTATTCTGGCGGATGGCGTTCAACCGGGCGTAGATTTCGAGGATAGGGTCGTAGGTGTGGGCGATGACCCTTTCGTAAAAAGTTTTGGCCTCGTAGGACTGGCCCAGCCTTTCGTATAGCTGGGCGATCAGGTATTCCCAGCGTGCGCCTTCTTCCCGGGTGCCGGCGGCGGGGAGTGCCCTTTCGAGGAAATAAGCGGCGCTATCGTAGACATTCTGTTTGTAGAAATAGAGGGCCCTTTCTTCCTGCAGATTCGGTTGAAGGCGGGGTGGGAACTGAGGGTCGCGGGCCAGGACCTCGATCAGGCTGGCGGCTCCTATATAATCGTCTTTGGCGAGCTCGGTCCGTATTTTCCAGAGCAGGGCGTCATTACGGCTCGGGGGTGGCAGTTGGAAAAATTTTTCGAGAGGCTTTTGTTTTTCAGCGGTGCTGACGATACTATTATTACCTCCTGCGTCGGCGTTGTAATTGCTGCCTATGGGGATGGCGTACCCGTCGCTCTCCTTGGGGGCGAAGGCCCAGTTGATGAACTGAAAGGTGATAGCGGCGGAGTCGTATTGCTTTTTCAGGTAGTACGTCTCGCCCATCAGCAGGTAGAGGTTATCCGTCCAGTCGTTGCGGGTATCATGGATGAGGATACCCATCGTGCACTTATAGATGACCGAGTCGAGATCTTTTTTCTGAGCGGCCGTGGCATCGAGGGTATAATTATAGAAGGGGAGGAGGCGGCTATAGTCTTCTTTAAAGGATAGTTTGGCGCGGGCGATGATCAGCTTGACCTTTTCGTTGCTGTTGTAATAGTAGTTATAGTGGGTGATGTTGTTCTGGACGAAGTGACGGAATTTTCTGAATTTTTTGCCGTTATTGGCGGTTTCGGAAGCGAGAGTGCGGTTTTCCCATTTTTTGGGTTTTTTGAGGTCATAGTCGACGCCTACCTGTCCTATGGTGGTCAGATACAGAAACGAGAGTATCCCTGATAGCAAAATCTTACTATACGTCACGATGTCCTTTGATGTCCTTTTGTATGTGCTGGAAAGGGCTATAGATAAAAGTACCCCTTTCCAGCAAAACGCTAATGATTATGAACTTCGGCTTTGCCACCGGCAAATCCTCGTTCGCGACCTCCGGTCGCGGTCGAGACGCTTCCGCGTCTCTTTGAATTGCCGGCAAAAGTAATATTCCAATAACTCGTTTTTGGATATTTTATTTTATTATCTTTACTAAAATGCACCGGGGGTCCGGGCTGCGCATTGTCAATCCAATATATGGCCAAATTCGATGCCAACTCCACCTTGAAACGTCTTCAGAACCGCTACCGGCTGGTTGTCATGAATGACGATACCTATGAAGAAGTGGTGACTTTCAAACTCTCCCGCCTGAGCGTCTATATTTTTCTCTGCACGATTTTTGTATTGTTGACGGGATTAACGGTGGCATTGATCGTTTTCACCCCGTTGAAGCTGTATATTCCGGGTTATGGAGATGTGAGTAATACAAGGGATCTTCGTGAACTAAAAATACGGACTGATTCGTTAGAGACGGAGGTAAGGTATAAAGATCAGTACCTGGAGAGTATACGCAGAGTTTTAGGGGGGAATACGACGGTAAAGCTGGACACGACGACCCTGACGATGCCAAAGCCTGAGAAAATTAATGACTAAAATCTGATACTATGTTCAACGGAAAAACCAAAGACGGGATGTCAGTAGAAGCATCCGTCGGCACGAGTACCAGCCTGATCGGCGCTGGAACCACTATGAAAGGCGATATCACCAGCAACGGTGATCTGCGTATTGACGGCGCCCTGGTAGGCAACATTCACTGTTCTGCGAAAGTCGTCATTGGCGCGAATGGAGTAGTTCAGGGTGATATCAATGGTCAGCAGGCCGATATCATGGGGAAGGTTACAGGCACGATCAAGGTGAAGGATCTGTTGCAGTTGAAGGGTGGGAGCCAGGTAAATGGCAATATACAGGCCACCAAGCTGCAGATCGAACCGACAGCGAATTTCAATGGGGAATGTCATATGACGCCTGCTGTTGAAACCAATGCTTCGAACGGAAAGCCTGCTGCTGCCGAGTTCAAGAGGGAGATTAAACATGCAGAGGTCGCCACAGCCTGATAGCAATAAGGGTAAGGACGGGACAACGGGGCCGGATGATCGAGATGGCCGCCGTGAGTGGACACGTTACCTGGGACTTTCTACCCAGGTGGCGGCATCGGTGGGCCTATCCCTATTCCTTGGGGTGAAGGCAGATAAATGGCTGAAGCTTACTTTTCCGATTCTTTCCTGGGCCTTACCTTTGCTGGTCATTGTACTATTATTGGTGCAATTAATCAAAGCAAGTTCCGGAGGAAAAAATGGAAAATAAAACCGGCAGGCCTTTTCTGCCTATAGTGATCGTTTTTTTTGTTACCACATTATTGATATGGGCCGGGCGGCCGTTATTGGCCGGCTGGAATACAGACTACAGGGTATTGCTGGGAGGCAACAGTGTATTATTATTTGTAACTAAGGTCTCTTTTTACCTGTATACCAGGGGGTTACGAAGTAAAGCCAATGCTTATTCCTTCGTTAGGATGATGTATGGCAGCCTGGTGGTTAAGATGCTGGTGTGCCTGCTGGCGATGAGCGCTTATATATTGACACCGGGGCCGCCCAATAAGAATGGTATCTTCGGTTGTTTTATTTTATATATCCTCTATACCTACCTGGAAGTCAGAATATTAACCCAACTGACCAGGAAGTCCCCCAAAAATGCCTAAGAAAGAAGCGCCGCTTGAATACCTTAGCCGGTGGATCCCGGGTCCGGCAGCTCCGTTGATCCTGGAGTATCTGAATCATTACCAGGTGCATCTGACTATTACAAGGGAGCGCAAGAGCGTATTGGGGGATTACCGGCATGCCACGCGGGCGCAGAATCACCGGATCAGTGTCAATGGGAATTTGAATCATTATTCCTTCCTGATCACGCTGATTCATGAGCTGGCGCATCTGGTGACGTTCATGGAGTTCGGTAATGGAGTGCAGTCGCATGGCAAGGAGTGGAAGGGAATTTACCGGAAGGTCCTGGAGGAGTTTATTCCGTTGTCGGTTTTTCCCGCGGATATTCTGGCGGCGTTGAAGAAGAACCTGCACAATCTTCCGGCCAGCAGTTGTGCGGATGAGAATCTGATGCGTGTGCTGAGGCGATATGATGCGGACACGGAGGGGTTATTATTGGTGGAACAAATCCCTGAGGGGGGATCTTTTATCCTGGAGGATCAACGGTTATTCCGAAAAGGGAAAAAATTAAGAAAAAGGTATCAATGTGTCGAAGTAGCCACCGGAAAGTTGTATCTTTTCAGTCCGATTTATGAAGTGAAGCCGGCTGGCTGAACTTTACAGACCCCTGGATTTTTTCTACCGCAGGTGAGATGATCGGACAACCCTTTTTACCCTTCCGTCGTAACTTATCCATGTTTATAGGAGTGTTATTCCATTGGCTCAGCCCGTTTTTAATTCTTTCCCTTCTTTTGTTGCAGCAGGTGCTCTATAAATCTTTGAGCATCCAGAAGGCGCGGCTGTAATGCCCCGTATCACCCATTGGCCCCTGCAAATACCGAAAGCCAAATTTTTCGTAGGCGGACATTGCTTTTTGCAATTCCGGCATGGTCTCGATATAGACCTGACGGTAACCGAACTATTGGGCAAAGGTCAGGGAATTCCAGAGCGATAAATAGTTTAGCTCAGGAGTGCGATAACGCCATAAAGGATGGCTATAGTAACGATAATGATGCCGATGAATGGTTTGTCTGCGTTCTTCATACAAGAGGGTTGTTTTGATAGGAATATTCATTCCGTTAACGCAGAAGGGAAGGCAAATAGTATGCCGGTGGAAAGAACCTTTTCGGCATGAAAACTGGCGCGGGTACAGCAGTAGACGGTGGTTCTGCCGGAGGAGGCTGATTGGCGGGAGAATCCCGATTTTTCCAGTAGCCGCGTCTTGGGGTCGTATTCCGATGCCTGACCGAGGGAGGTCAGGATGCGGGTGATAGCGGGTTCTGCGAAAAGTGAAGCGATGCAGGCCCGGAAGGCCGGATAACAGATAGTTTCGTCACGGGACAAGGTGAAGAAGTAGATCCCGACGGCGCCCGGGTCAGCGAAATAGTCGCTGGTCAGGTCCATCTGAATGGGGGGATGGATTTCGAGCAGAAAGAGTACCTGTTCACCGCGACAGACGAAGTAAGCGCCGAAGGAGCCGGCGATCTCCATCCGATCATAGATTTCCCATAAGCCTTCATCGGGATAAGACAGTCTTTTGTCGCCATAGAATTCCCGCCGGAAGATTTCCCGGACCACGGGGCGGTCTGTTGCTTTGTTGACTGGTCTTACCGAAAAGGCAGCATAGTCGGGGTTGGTTGATAGTGCAAACATGGCAAAAATCAGGAATGGTTTAAATGGCGCCATTTATACCGGAAATGGCAACGGTGCGTGCTATCAGGGCCTTATCGTGTTTGAGAGAGAGCGGGGACGAAGGTTAGGAAAAAAATGAATAAACAAAGGTTTTATTAAAGTTTTAGCGGCGAATAGGCTATAAAATTGTAATAAATAATAAGTGTTATCATATATTATAATGTGAGAAAGAGGGTCAATAAATCCCCTGCCGGTGATTAACCAGCGAAGAGGCTTGATCCGGGGTCATACCGAAATGATCGGCTACCAGTTGGGGCGGATTGGAATTTAACCAGTCGTTCAACGATAGCTCCTGGTAAATTGGACTGTTGAAAAGGACGATGAGTTTTAATGTTTCTGTGCCGGTATTTTCGAGGTAGTGACCATAGCCTTGCTTGATAAATGCGACCATTCCTTTACTGTAGGGCATTGTCTTTACGCGGCCGTGCGATCCGAAGATGGATACATTGCCGGAACCGCTCATTACATATTGCCATTCATCGGCATTCGGATGCCAGTGCAGTTCGCGGATATTGCCGGGTTCTATATCCATCCGTAAGGCGGTCAGGGTACTTTGGATAGGAAATTCCAGTGATGAGACCAATTTGGTATAGCCCCCCTTGAATTCCTGCATGATTCCGTCTTTTTCCATGCGGAATCTATGTGAGGAGGTGCTGAAGGGGAGGGATGGGTTGATGTTTTTGGGTCTGGGTTCTGTCGCCAGTTTACCGACACCGATATAAAGTTCTTTCTTTGGCAGCTTTGCAAAAAAGCTGGCTGGGAGGCCTGTGTTGCGGGCCAGGATGTCGGGGGAAGTGTGGCTGATCCAGTCGGTGATGCTGAAGGTGCCGAATTCCGAAAAGTGGCCATTATCGAAGCCCAGCAGGAAATGGCAGGGCTTATCGCCCAAACATTGCAGCATATGGCCGTGGCCCTTGGGGAAATACCAGATATCTCCTTTTTCGAAATCGTCCGTGGACGTTGTGCCATCGGGGGTGATAATCGTCGTCCGTACCTGGCCTTCCAGTATATAAGCCCATTCGGCGGCAATCGAATGCCAGTGAAGCTCCCGGAAGGCCCCGGGGTTGAGGCGCATGGATACGCCGGCGATGCTTTGTGAGACGGGAAATTCTTCGACCGTGGCTTCTTTTGCCGTACCGCCTTCACTGGCATAGCCTTTCGTTCCGTTCTCAATATCGTAAATGAAGTCTTCGAATTCTTCGAGCGGACGAGGTGCAGTGGTAGATCCGGGATGCCCCGTCGGGGAGGCTGCTGCTTTGTTGGGAAGGAGTGAGCCGACTGTCGAGCTGATAGCAGCCATGCCGAGTGTGGACAGGGAGGCTGCAGATAGGAAATTACGTCTTGATGTTGGCATATACTGATGATTGTGATTTTGCGATACAAACTTAGTATAGAAAAAATCCAAAACCAAATAAACATCATATGTTTTTGTAAAACATCTGATGTTTAACAAGTTGATAACGGGCTTAAAATGGCATGCTTTCACTTGCCTGACGGGTTTATGACGCTTTTAAGGGGTTGATTTATAACTTTTTTTGCGGAAACATCGTATGTTTGTAGACCTAATTAATCTGATCAACGGCCATGAAATTATACAGCGAGGTAGTCGACCGGTTGAAGGCTGATATCGAAAGCGGCAAATTCAAAACCGGGGAGAAAATTCCGGCAGAGCCGGAATTGATGAAGTTATATGGGGTGGGACGGTCGACCGTGCGGGAGGCGATCAAGACCCTGGCCATGTCCGGACTGTTGAAAGTGCAGCAGGGGTCGGGCACTTTCGTGAACAATCATTTCGAAGCGATGACGATAGATCAGCGGCTTCGGCGTGCCGATTTTGACGATATCAATGCGGTGAGGTTCTTACTGGAGAAGGAGATCGTGAACCTTGCCACGGAGAGGCATACTGAGACGCAGTTGACGGAGATAGCGCAGGACCTGGACAAGCGGAAGCAGGCCATTCAGGCGGAAAATCCGGAGGCCTGTGCCGAAGCTGATATCGCTTTTCACCTGGCGATAGCCCGGGCCGCGGGCAATCCGGTGCTGACGGATCTTTATTTTCATTTCACATTGATCCTGCGGAATTTCTTTGCGGCGAGGGAGAGTCATGGCATCAGTCGGTTTGCGATGAACCATTTTCTACACGAGCAATTATACCAGGCGATCAAAGCAAGGAAGCAACGGCAGGCACTGCAGGTGCTGCAGAGAATACTGGATAATAATTACTGATTTACAATTCTGAATAGGGCGCAGGATGTAAGAAGATATCATCGACATGCGAAACATTGTGCTGGTATTCCGGTGATGCTACCAATTGCTTCCAGGTGGGATCATCGAAGAAACTCTTCCAGTGCTGATCTCGGGCGGCCATATTGTCGAAGCTGGTCATGTACATGAGATTGGGCATGTGGGCGCCTGCGAGTACGGAGGCATAGAAGACCGCATGAAAATCCAATCTGGCGAACAGCGGAATTTCTCCGCCCTGGTTGAACATCTGCACTTTATTGGCGAATAATTTTTCCGTAGGGCCTTCGTAGCTGCGTAATTCGTAGATCCTGTCGGGGCTGTAGGGCTGACCGGACCAGGGGGCGGCGTGAGCAGGCATATCGGGAAAAGCCTGGAGGAGAATGGATTCCATGCGAACGTAAGGGGGATCGTTGTAGCCGGCATCGAGATAGCTGCTGCCATCGGCCAGGAAGCGCATGTCTTTGGCGAGAGATGCCGGGAGGGTAACGTATTGGTCAAGGTTCTTCAGGGGAATGAAGACATACATCTTACGGATGGCGGCGGTGTCATTGCCCACGGGTTTGAAGACACCTACCTGAGATATTCCCTGGCGGTGCAGGGCGGGGATGAGAGCGTATTGGAGGAAGCTGTCCACGCGGGCCTCCTGTTGTGGGGTCTTGAGCTGGTAGACGCGGATGGCGTAGAATGCCTGTTTGGGGGCGCCGTCGCCAAAGGCTTTGGCGCCCGAGGGGAGAGGGCTGTGGTCGGGCAGGGCAGCAATGCGGGGAGGGGTGGCGAAAGCCCCTGAACCTGTCAGCAGGAGGAGGAAGGGCAGGAGGAGTGAGGACAGGAAAGCACGTCCCGGGCTAGCCCATTGGGCGAACAACTTTTTCATAAATAAATTGTTGAAAATGAGGAACTGGAATGATATTCCGTCGGTAAATGTAGAAAAGGAATACGTTTTAACAAAAACTTGAAAGCGACGGTCCTTCAAATAACAGAAATAAACCTAACTTGGCGCACTCCTGATAAACTTATGCGTTATAAAATCTTTTTATTTGTACCATTATTGCTGTTGTTGCTGTCGGAACAAGGATCTGCCCAGAAATTCCTGACCGGCAGGATCTTTTCCAAAAATGGCGAGGATACGCTGAAGTCCGTGAGTATTCATAATATTACCGAGCAGCGTTACGATCTTTCCGATGAGGATGGTTCTTACCGTATCCAGGTCATGGCCGGCGACCATGTTTCTTTTTCTTCCGTGGGGTATAAGGCAGATACGGTCACCATTACCGAATCCATGCTGACCAATACGTACCAGATCTCCCTGGCCGTCAGGCCGCAAAGCCTGCAGTCGGTGAGCGTAGTATACAGCAACTATCAATTGGATTCGATGGACCGTCGGAAGGAATACGCTTGGGTCTACGATAATGGCAATACGCCCCGGTTTGAACATCAGCGGGCGGGGGATGGTGTCGGAGTGGAAATGAATATTTTCCGCAATGCCGGTAAGCCGGAGAGGCAAAGGGAAAAGCTGCAGAAACGGCTGTCGAAAGAGGAGCAGGATTATTACGTCAATTTCCGGTATAGTAAGGAATATGTAACGAAGATCACCCATTTCCAGGGAGACAGTCTCATTCAGTTCATGAAAAAATACCGGCCTTCCTATGATTATTGCCGTAAGGCGGCTCCAGTAGACATCCTTGTCTATATCAATGACTGTTTTAAGTTGTACATGAAGGGTGAATAATGCTAAGTAAATTCTTATCGTCTATGGATGAGAATAATTGAATAACTTCCCTGCCAGAGCCGCCGGAGGCTCCCACAAATTACTTCTATATGAATGAGTTAAGAAGCCGCCATTGGTTCGGGAAGACCGACAAGATGGGCTTTATCTACCGAAGCTGGATGAAGAATCAGGGCTTTCCGGAAGATATGTTTGATGGCAGACCGGTGATCGGTATATGCAATACCTGGTCCGAACTGACTCCCTGCAATGCACATTTACGGGAAATCGCGGAAGTTGTGAAGCGCGGTGTTTATGAGGCTGGCGGGTTCCCGCTAGAGTTCCCGGTGATGTCGCTGGGGGAGACGTTGCTGAAGCCGACGGCGATGTTGTTCCGTAACCTGGCGAGTATGGATGCGGAGGAGTCGATCCGCGGCAATCCCCTGGATGGAGTCGTTTTATTGACGGGTTGTGACAAGACCACTCCTTCGACGGTAATGGGGGCTGCCAGTGTCGATCTTCCTACGCTGGTGGTACCTGGCGGGCCGATGCTGAACGGAAAATTCCAGGGGCATGACATCGGCAGCGGCACGCATGTCTGGAAATTCGACGAGGACCGCAAAACGGGGAAATTGAGTGATGCAGATTACCTTCTGGCAGAGAGTTGTATGTCGCGTAGTCCCGGGCACTGCATGACGATGGGCACTGCCAGCACTATGGCTTGCATGGTGGAGTCCCTGGGGCTGACCTTACCTGGGGCAGCAGCTATTCCGGCGGTCGATTCCCGTAAAAAGGTGCTGGCGCATCTTTCGGGGCGGCGCATCGTGGAGATGGTGAAAGAGGATCTTCGGTTATCCAAAATACTGACCCGGCAGGCTTTCGAGAACGCCATCAAGGTCAATGCCGCTGTCGGCGGAAGCACAAATTTCATTATTCATTTGACGGCTATCGCCGGTCGCATCGGCATACCGCTGGCATTGGAGGATTTCGACCGGTTGGGCAGCGGGATACCACTCCTGCTAAACCTGATGCCTTCCGGGAAATTTCTGATGGAAGATTTTTATTATGCCGGCGGTCTTCCGGTGATCCTGAACGAGCTGCGGGACCTCCTCGACATGAATGCGATGACCGTCAACGGGAAGACCCATGCCGACAATGTAAAGGGTAAGGAGACCTGCTATAATCGGGAGGTCATAGCCGCCTATGACCAACCGCTGTTGCCGCATGCGGGTATTGCCGTGGTAAAGGGCAATCTTTCGGTTAATGGCGCCGTGATCAAACCTTCTGCCGCCACTCCTGCGCTGATGCAGCACCGGGGAAGAGCCGTGGTATTCGAAAATATAGAAGATTATCACCTGCGGATAGATGATCCTGATCTGGATATCGATGAGACCTGCGTCATGGTGCTGAAGAATGTAGGGCCGGTAGGATATCCGGGGATGCCGGAGGTTGGCAATATGGCGTTGCCTAAAAAATTGCTGGAGAAAGGGGTAACGGATATGGTGAGAATTTCCGATGGAAGGATGAGTGGTACTGCCTATGGCACTGTGGTGTTGCATGTGTCGCCGGAATCCGCGATCGGTGGTGTGCTGGCGTTGGTAAAGGATGGAGACTGGATCGAGCTGGATGTCGAAGGCCGGCGGTTGCACCTGGACGTTACAGCAGAGGAGCTGCAGAAAAGACGGGAACTTTGGCAGCCGGCGCCGCCGCGTGCCGATCGGGGATATGTCCATTTATACGTCAATCATGTGCAACAGGCGGATAAAGGGGCCGATCTGGATTTCCTCAATGGCGGGTCCGGTTCGGAAGTCAGCAGGGATTCGCATTAAAAAGGCGTCTGAATATGCACCTATACATCGTATTGTTTGGTATTCTGTTATTGGTGGTGCTGATCTCCTGGGGGAAGGTCAATGCTTTCCTGGCCTTCCTGGTCGTATCTATTGTGACGGGGTTGTTGCTGGGCATTTCTTTCGGTACTATTACTCAATCAAT
>JAMFSL010000088.1 GCA_026225275.1 Puia dinghuensis | reverse complement strand
GGTAGAGGCTGTAGGTATTCCCTGCGTGGTAAAACCACTGATGTCCTCTTCAGGTAAGGGCCAGTCTGTGATCAAAACGGCAGCCGATATCGACAACGCCTGGAACTATGCACAAAGCGGCAAACGGGGTGATCAGACGGAAGTGATCGTGGAAGCCTTTGTAAAATTCCATTCGGAAATCACCCTGCTCACCGTAACCCAGCAAAATGGCCCTACCCTGTTTTGTCCGCCTATCGGCCATCGCCAGGAACGCGGGGACTACCAGGAAAGCTGGCAACCCATCCTGATGTCTGCCGGTGATCTGTCAGAAGCACAGGATATGGCCGCCAAAGTAACCGCCGCATTGACCGGCGCGGGCCTCTGGGGCGTCGAATTTTTCCTGACGGCCGAAGGCGTCTATTTTTCCGAGCTTTCCCCACGCCCCCACGATACGGGTATGGTGACGCTGGCGGGTACGCAGAACCTGTCCGAATTCGAACTGCATGCCCGCGCCGTACTCGGCCTGCCGATCATGGAAATTACGCAAAAACGCTTTGGGGCCAGCGCAGTCATTCTTGCCCATAAAGAAGGCCGCGATCCTGTATTTACGGGGGTGGAAAAAGTCCTCAGCGACCCGAAAGCAGATATCAGGTTGTTTGGCAAACCTACTACTCGGCCCTATCGCCGTATGGGAGTAGTGCTGGCGTATGACCGGCTTGGGACAGACGTGGAAGCCATCAGGCAACGGGCCATAGCGCTGGCAAAAGAAGTGACAGTGGACGCATAGTCCATCCCCCCTATTTTTAAATCTACTCCCGCTTCGTAATCTTCCTCTTGTGCCGTTCGCCCCATTCGGCCAGCGCGGCAATCACCTCCTTCAGGGTCCTTGTGTATTCGGTCGGTACATATTCTGTGACAACGGGTTTTTGATCCGTGAGTACAACGCGTTTGACCAGCTCATTGAGCTCCAGATCCTTCAATTCCGATGAAAGCACCCTGGCGGATATCCCTTTTATGGTGCGCTGCAGATCATTAAAGCGCCGGTGGCCGCTCATTACAGCGATGACGATTCGCAGCGTCCATTTGCCGCCCAGGACGTATAAGGCGTCTTCCGTAGCAGACAAGTGTTGGCTGCAACGTACTTCTGTGTAAACTGGTTTTAACTCTTTCAAGGTGTTCTATTTTCGGAATACTAACCCATTGGTTAGTACTAACCTTTTGTTTACTACTAATCTTTTACTAGTAAGTATACATAGATTTGTGGAATCTAAAAAATAAATCCAGGTAGTTATGTCGAAGAAAATATTGCATATTCTTTCCAGCCCGCGCGGCGAGGCATCCGTCACCAAAAAGTTAGGGGATGCCATTATCGAGAAGATCAAAGCGAAGTATCCGGACGCGGTAGTAACGGAACGGGATCTGGCAGCTGACGTATTCCCGCACTTGAATGAACTCCAGATCGGTGCATGGTTCGTTCCGGCGGCCGCCAGAACACCCGACCAGATCCATGCGGTTCAGACTTCCGACGAAGCGATCCGGGACCTGCAGGAAGCCGACATTTATGTCATTGGTGCACCCTTTTACAATTTCGCGATCCCGTCAACTTTAAAAGCCTATTTGGATCATATTGTCAGGCCCGGCATCACCTTTCGTTACAATGAGCAGGGCAAGCCGGAAGGATTGTTGAAAAATAAGACCGCCTACATTGCGACGGCATCCAGCGGAGTCTATTCAGACGGACCGATGCAGTCCTTCGACCATGTCAGTCCATATTTAACATTCATATTGGGCTTTCTGGGCGTTACCGATATCTCCTTTGTCCGGGCCGAAGGGTTGAAGATGGAAGGAGTCAAGGAGACTGCTTTCGAGAAAGGCGTGCAGAGTATTGCGATCGCGTAGGGGTTATCGGTGCATATCCTGCCAATGATACCGCTGTACCTTTACGCCTTGGTCACCCGCTGCATTAATCATTGCCGCAGCAAGATCTTTTACCTTTATACTGTGATATCTTTTCCAACTACCCGTTAAGAGGGGATTGATGATCGAAAAAAGTCCTATAAACAATTTTTCTGCTGGCCGGCTTTCTTTCCGATCGCCTGCGAGCATGGAGGGCCTGAAGATATAGGTATGTTCAAATCCAAGTGCAATGATATCAGCTTCAACTTCTCCCTTTGTCCGCACGTAAAAGATTTTCGAATTCGGATTGGCGTCTATTGCCGAGACCAGGAGGACGGACCTGGCGCCATTTTCTTTGGCGATACTCGCAGCCAAAACGGGATAGTCATGGTCTACGCGATAGTATTCACTTTGATCGGGCGTTTTCTTTTTTGTAGTGCCCAGGGTAATAAAAACCTCATCGGCGCGAATCTGATTCTTAAGACCAGGTAAGGAAGCGTAATCGCCAATGATCATCATGAGCTTAGCATGCTTTATAGGCAGCGGCTTTCGGACGACTATAATTATCTTGTCATACCCGGGATGATCCAGGAGTTGCGCGAGGAGACTGGAGCCGACAAGCCCGCTGGCCCCGAATAGGATCGCTGATTTCATATTTAAAGTTAGGCAAATAGCTTACATACCGCTATCTAATTGATTATTAGAAAAATAGTCAAAAATCGTACAATTGGCGCTGCAATTCATGGAAAACATTTCTTGAAACTGGCCACCGACGATGAACTGGGAAGACGGCTGCAAGACGCTCAATTGGTCACCGGAAACGAGCCCCTGCCGGCCAAATATCCTCATTTATATCACTTTTGGCCACTTATACCATCATCATATCCGGCCAAATCTCCCCATTATTTATACTTTTGGCCACTTATAACATCACTATATGCGGCCAAAAGTATACCTTTAAGCCTTATTATATCTTTATGGAATCCATTATAGGCAGAAAGGATGAGATGATAATACTAGAGGAAGTCTTGAAAACAAAGGATGCGGGCTTGATTGCAGTTTATGGCAGACGTAGGGTCGGCAAAACTTTTCTCATACGGAATTTTTATGCCGACAGATTAATATTTGAACTAACAGGAATGTACGGAGGATCTTTGAAGGAGCAACTACTACAATTTAGCAGGTCCTTACAGAAAGCAACAGGATCTACGTTGTCTCTAACTCCCCCGAACTCCTGGGTAGAAGCCTTTCACGCACTTGAACAGTTCCTGGATAGGCTGCCCAGGCGAAAAAAGTTAGTTATTTTCCTGGATGAATTCCCCTGGCTTGACAGCCGAAAGTCCGGCTTTCTCTCAGCCTTTGAACATTTTTGGAACTCATGGGCGAGCCAGCAGGCTCATTTGTTGTTCGTTATCTGCGGCTCAGCCGCCTCTTGGATGATTCGCAAAATTGTAAATAACAGAGGAGGATTGCACCATCGGATAACACAAAAAATGAGGCTATTACCATTCACGCTGGCAGAAACCGAAACTTATCTGAAAAGCAAAGGGAGCAATTTGGACCGATACCAGATACTACAGATTTACATGGCACTGGGCGGTATTCCTCAATACCTGAACAATGTCAGAAAGGGAGATAGCGCTTCGCAAGTGATCGAAAGAACCTGCTTCACAAAAAATGGTTTATTAAATGGCGAATTCAATAATCTCTATAACTCACTTTTTGACAAGGCAGATAATCACCTAAAGGCGGTGCGAGCTCTGGCAGCTACCCCCAAAGGGCTGACGCGTCAGGAGATTATTGAAGAATGCGGGCTTAGCTCAGGTGGTCGTACGACACTGATGCTGGATGAATTAGAGCAATCCGGCTTCATTAAATCAAATATGCCGTATGATAAAGAGACTAAAGATTCCATCTACCGTTTGATTGATGAATTTTCATTGTTCTATCTAAAATTCATGGACAAGGCCGATGATACAACAAGCTTGGCCACGCTGAGCGAAGGTGCCTCTTACAAAATATGGAGTGGAATGGCATTTGAAGCCGTCTGCCTGAAGCATATTAATCAAATCAAAAATGGCCTCGGACTTACGGAAAAGTTGACAAAAGAAGCAAGCTGGCGATATGTGCCTTCTAAAGGTTCAAAAGAGG
>JAMFSL010000087.1 GCA_026225275.1 Puia dinghuensis | reverse complement strand
TTTGTCCGTATGTGGCACACCTCGTACGTTAACGCCGGTAATGCTTTTTGGGATTTAGGCCTTGCTTACCGGATCCTCGGTCATTATCGCAAGCCGAAGGCACTATAATATTGCGGTATTAACTCCTTCTCCTCTCTTCCGGGCTGGCTGAATCGGTCCGGAAGAGAGGTTTTCTTTTTCGGATTCCCCCTGCTCCCACTCCGCGTTTGTCATTTCGGTTACACTTTTTACTTTTTCGGCTAACTTTTACTGCGCGATATTGTCAACCTTTGGGTAATGGAAAACAATATAAAAGGAAAAGTAGCTGCCATTACAGGCGCCAGCAGCGGCATAGGCGAGGCCATAGCGCTTATGCTTGCGGCACGCGGCTGTAAACTAGTTTTGGGCGCCCGGCGCAGCGATAGGCTGGAGGCTTTAGTACATGGTATCCGCGAGTCAGGCGGCGAAGCAGTTTACCGGGTGACCGATATCAAAAGGCGTGATGATGTGATTAATTTGGTGGATTTGGCTTTGGCATCTTACGGCGGGTTGGATGCCATGATCAATAACGCGGGCATCAGCCATCTTTCCCGCGTGGATGAATTGCAGGTGGAAGATTGGGAAGAAATGATCGATGTGAACCTGAAGGGTACTTTATACGGCATAGCAGCGGCGCTGTCGGTATTTAAACAGCAGGGCTATGGACATATTATTAATATCATCTCTACCTCGGGAATTAAGATCGTGCCTTTGCAGGGTGTTTATGCAGGTACTAAAAACGCAGTGCGCACCATTGCCGAGGCGATGCGGCAGGAATCGGGCGGGCAGTACCGCGTTACGGGTATATCGCCGGGTTTTGTGCAAACGGAGTTGGTCGATCGTATTGCCGAACGGGTGAAAGATCCGGCGGTCAATGCGGCTATGAAAGAAAGGATGGCTAAGATCGGCATTTCGCCCGATGCTATAGCGGCTGCGGTAGTGTATGCCATGGAGCAACCGGACAGTGTGGATGTGGGCGACATAGTGATACGCCCAACGATGCAAGATTAATATTTACCTTTACCGGTAGCGATGAAAACTGTTACGCAACCTATTGTTTTTAAAAGTATCTCGGCGCTGATGCGTGCCGCCGGGCTCCCAATGCCTACGCATCCTTTGGCTGCGATGATGAATTATAACCAGGTTGCTTTCGGAGGGGAATATGTCGGCCAAAGCATTTTGATTGATTTTTATAAGGTCTCATTTAAAAAGAATTTTAGGGGCCAGGTAAGATACGGGCAAGGCTATTATGATTTCGAGGAGGGCGGCCTGGCTTTTTTGTCTCCAAACCAGCTTGTGACGATGTCTGGTGAAGAAAGCAGCTATGACGGTTATGCTCTTTATTTTCATCCTGATCTGATAAGGAATTATCAGTTAGGCAAGAACATTCAGCAATACAGTTTCTTTTCCTACGCTGTTTCTGAGGCGTTATTCCTGTCCGACAAAGAAAAGGTTGTTATTGCCGGACTTTTTGAAGGCATAGCGAATGAGTTGGAAAATAGCATCGACCATTTTAGTCAGGACATTTTGGTTTCACAAATTGAATTGCTGCTGAATTACAGCAACCGCTTTTACAACCGGCAGTTCATCACACGTAAAATGGTTTATAACGACCTGATTGGTAAACTGGACGCGTGGCTCTCGGATCGCTTTGATTCAGGTAAATCGTCACTGATCGGATTACCTTCCGTTCAGGAAGTATCTAACTATCTCAACGTTTCGCCAAGATATTTGACCGATATGCTGAAATCGTTGACGGGGAAAAGTACACAACAGCATATCCATGACAAGCTGATCGAAAATGCTAAAGACATCTTGAGCACCAGTAAATTAAATATTTCCGAAATCGCTTACCACCTGGGCTTTGAACATCCGCAATCTTTTAATAGACTATTCAAACGCAATACAAACCTTTCTCCTGGCGAGTTCCGTCAATCCTTTTCACTATCGCCCGATATTAAATTAAAAAAATAGTTTTCATAAAATTTGGAATGATCAAAAAATTATCACCATCTTTGCAATGCAAAAAAACAAACATGCGACAGATGCAATCACATATAGCAACAGAGAAAAGGTTTAGTCCCAATGGGGATTATACCGCTCGCGGGGCATGTTTTGCTACTGAATAAGTTTAAAAGACTAAATCAATAAAACATAAGCCCCGCAAGAGATTGCGGGGTTTTTTTATAAATAAAATGCTGAGACAAAAGATTATTCTATTTAAGCAAAAAGAGTTTTCAGATCGATATCGGATCGATGTCCCGTTCATTGCGCAGCAGAATCGGGAGGGGATAAATATGTCCGAAGGCGATTGGAGTATAGAGTTGATCAATCTGAATACAAGACCGTGGCATAGCCGAATGGGATCCGAATAAACGGATCTTCATAATAGCAAAGCCCGGTCTCAAAAAGACCGGGCTTTTTTTTGATCTGTTCGTCTAATGGCCAGGACCCAGGACTTTCACTCCTGGAATACGGGTTCGACTCCCGTACAGATAACCGAGCGAAGCGAAGGTTGCGAACGAGGAGGAGCGTGGCGAAGCAGCTCCGACGAAGGTCTTCAGGGCTCGAAACCCGGAGACAACCTGAAAAAGGACATTGGCTTATAGTTCAATGGAAGAACA
>JAMFSL010000086.1 GCA_026225275.1 Puia dinghuensis | reverse complement strand
CATTGGTAGGAGATTCTTCTTAAGAGCTAATTTCAAGCTTATATCCTTTGCCGCGTATAACAACGATGTTGATATTGGGATCAAATTCCAATTTTTTTCTAAGTTTTGATATGAACATATCCAGACTGCGCCCCACAATAACACCTTTGTCCTCCCATATCTCTTTTTGTAGGCGACTTCTCTCTACGATCTCGTTAGGAGACAACGCGAAAATGAGCAGCAGACGCGTTTCCGTTTCAGTAAGGTCTATGGTCTTTTTATTTATTATCAGTTGTCGTTCCTGCGCATTAAACAAGACCGGGCCAAAAGTAAATATCTTGGTGCACTGATCGTTAGACAAGGCTCTCCGCGGCTTAACCGTTCTCAAAAAAACAAAACCAACAAATGCTAAAAATAGCAAGCTGCCCAGAAGATATCCTTTTTTTGCAGTATTTAAGCCCGTCGGTTTGAATTTAACGTTGATCATGTAACATGCTTTGGGTTGCTTTCTTCCTATACATGCAACAATATCATCTTTTTTATTTTTGGATATAGCGTATCCATAGGCTACGCTGGAGTTGCCACAGTTCAGAACGTTGACAACATAATCCCCTGCAAGCGGGTCTTTGGCCAACAAACGCCGGGTAGTATTCACCAGGGAGTCCGATTGAAAAGTAAGCTCATTCTCAAACCCGATTTGGTATTCATTTTCTGCGATCTTTTTTACCGGGAGCACTCTTGATGTACTGTCTCCCGACTGTAAGAGCAGTTCATGCCCGATCCTGCGAAGCAAAACTTCCCTTCTGGCGATATCAAAGTCGTCACCTCCGGTCATAATGAAAGCCGCGCAGATCACAGAGCCAAACGAAAGTAATATCAATCCGCACAGGTATTTGCTTTTCCCGGAGAGGAGATTTCGGCTATCAGGCATACCATTTACGATTTATTTACAAAGTTTACATTATTATTTACAATCCAAACTCCCGCGCTGAAAGATATCAAAGTAATTTCACTGGATCAATTTGATATATATTAAAATAAAAGAAATGTCTTAGTGTTTGCTAAAAATGAAAGATGAAGCAGCATTGACCGCTATTGGAATCGTGCAGTTAATTTTGACAGGATATAAAAATTAAAGAAACGTTTTCTCCCACTCTTTTTGCTATTTCAAAATTTTGTAAGCGATTGTTCAATTAAATTTAAAAAAATGAAAAGATTATTTGTGTTTGTTCCGGCCATCCTCCTGATATTATTTCTGACAAATTCTTTTGTACTAAAAGAAAAGGAAGCGGGGGAGAAAACAACTGAAGGGTCTAAATTATGTAAAGGCACCAGTCTTTGTGATAAGCCGTCGATAGATTCAGTCCGTGTTGCTACAGTAGACAGGAATAAACCGGCGCAAGCCAATATCGTATTTAAATCTATGGATGGTGGGCAAACATGGCAGGACATTAGCGAAGGGCTACCAGAACCTGTGATAGATGTTTATGGTGTCGGTAGAAATGCTTTTTTTGCAGATGATAATGGGCTCTATTTATCTGCTGGGAATGGGATATATCACAATAAACCAAATTCTAAAACTCCTTTTTGGAAAAAAGAGATTTTCCCTGACGAACATAACAGTATTGCCCCTGGTAAGGCCGGGATCTTTGCATACAATTACTGGGGTAGTGGAATTTTCCAAAAAACAAACGGAACGGGTGTATGGTCGCCGGTATTCACAAATTTCCAGGAGAAACGGGTACTCGGTGTTTTTGAAACTGCCGGAGGCACAATTTTCATCGGCTCCGACAGAGGTCTTTTTAAATCCACTAACAGTGGAAAATCCTGGAAACAACTGCATGCTGTAGGCTGGGGGAAAATGGTAGAATCAAATAGTGTACTCCTTGCGACCAGCCAGGGAGGGATATTAAGATCGACCGATAATGGTGAAAGCTGGGCCTTGGTGATCAGTGAGGGCGGCGTGGGCATTGATGTAGCAACTATTCAAGGTGGATTCGCCGCTATTACTTACAGCACCGTTTCGAAGACCCGGAGAATACGAACATCTTACGACGGCGGCAAAACCTGGCAGGCTATTGATGCCGGCCTCCAGGCGCATGGTTTTATTGACCCAATCTTGCCGCCGGTTAATGCTAACCTTCCGGCGCAAGGCTTTTCCGATTCAACCTGGCATCCTAAGGATACTACGATCCTTCCGGTGCCAGCGTACATTACAACCATTATCCAGGTGGGTGAAAACTTCTTTTCTGGTCATTCTGACGGCATTTACAGGTCATCAGACAAGGGAAAAACATGGAAACTGTTACTTCCTTCTGTAAAAGGAAAGATGTTCAAATTATCTGTTTACGGCAACGTGATTTATGCTATACAGATGAAGTCACATTGTTAAACCTGCCCGATAGTAAATCATAAATAAAAGATGAAAAAATTTGTAAAATTATTTGCGCTGTTCTCAATGGCTGTTTTTCTCTCTTCCTGTAAACAAAAGCACATACGCACCCCCGGATATTATCAGGTCCGAAACCAAAGACTTCTCGCTACACCTAAAGGGCTGCATTAAAAATGTGGCCCTTTTTTATTATCTATCAATAGATTGTATAAAACAATACCGGTTAAATATTCACTGAACCATTTTGTAAAAATTCCCAAAGCATTCATTTTCAAGTTCGAAACGGTTCAAATCCCAGTCTAATGAAACTCAGATTTAAATGACCAGGGTCAATAGACTCCCTCTCGATTGACCTTTTCAATAAAATCATCCCAGCTCTTTTGGCTGCCTCGTGCGATCCACATAATGATGAGCTTACCAATTATTCCCGATGGTAAACTGCCTTGGAGGTACCGTGACCACCATCTCCATCGTTTGCTACTACCCGGTCATTAGTTATCGTCTTACCGTCGGGCGATAGCGTCCAGGTTTCAGTCGCCTGGTATGTTGTGTTGTGCGTATCTTCATGGCCCCAGGACGTTTCGACAAGCGCCTGACCAGACCATTTGATCGACACACTGCTCTTCGTAGTACCGTTCGTGTTCGTCATCGTTTTCCCATCAAGGGGTAGTTTGTCTGTAAAGGAACGAGCATCACCCCGACCTGTGCGCATTGTCCGTTCAATGCTGATTGTATCTGTTGTCTGTGCAATTTTAAATGTTACCGCCGCCACAAAGCCCCCGAAATTGCTCTTTAGTGAATCAATCTTCCAAAGTCCGGAAAAATTGACTTTTTGTGATTTCGCTGAATTACTAAAACCAGCTAAAAGTATCAGTGCAAAAACACCGCTGTAAAACAATTTGATCGTTTTTTTTAAGTTATTTTTCATAATAAATGATCGTTAAATCTGATTCCTAAAATTTAGAGTGGGAGTCTTGCTATTTTTTTGCCCGATATAAGCTCATTCAGTTCTAAGACTGTTTATCGGATTGGCCACGGCTGCTTTTATCGCCTGGAAACTTACCGTCATTAAAGTCAACACCAGCGATAAGATGCCCGACAGGACAAACACACCCGGGCCGAGGGTAATACGGTAATCGTATTTCAGCAGCCATTCATGTAAATAATGATAGGAGACGGGCGCGGCAATGACGCAGCTGCTGATCACCAGCATGATAAATTCTTTGGATAACAGCAGCCATACCTGCGCCACGGAGGCGCCCATGACTTTGCGGATCCCGATCTCTTTGCTGCGTTTTTCGGCCAGGTAAGCTGCCAGCCCAAACAGGCCGATGCAGGATATCAGGATAGCCAGCGAGGCAAACAAACCGGCGAGCTGTCCGAGCAGTGTTTCAAAATTAAATTTGCCGGCATAGCTGTCGTCCACAAAAGCGTAGTCAAAAGAGACCGAAGGGTTATAGCGGTTGAATATCGGCGCGAGTTTGGCTATCGCAGTATGACTATTGACCGTAGGTGACAGGCGATAGGTCACTATGCCGGACCAGCTTGGCTGATAAATAAAAATAGTAGGCGCAGCGGGCGAAAATGGTGAGTTCATCAGGGCATCCTTTACCACGCCGATGACGGTGGCCCGCTGCGGAATGGTGTGCCATATGATCTGCTGGCCGACAGGATCCCTGTACCGCATCCGTTCCACCGCGGCTTCGTTCAGGATAACGCTCAAAGAATCGGCCCCGAGATTACCGCTGAAATTGTTACCGCTTTTGAACTTTATCCCTAACGTCTTGAAATAATCGGCATCGGAAACTCCGATGATGCCCAGATCGAGTGTTTCGCCGGGCAGCATCCCCGACCAATCTGAAACGCTATTACTGGCCCACAAACCTGTCACCGGACTGGAAGATTTGGTCACGCTGCTGACCATGCCGCTTTGCAGCAGCTCATTTTTCAGCGCATCGTAATTCTTATTGATATCGTCGGTAGCGCCGGTCATCAGCAACCGATTGGGATCATAGCCCACCGGCCGGTCTTTACCATACTGGATTTGCCGGTAAATGACGATGGTACTGACGATCAACGCAATCGAGCAGCTAAACTGCAATACCACCAGGATTTTCCGCGGCAGGGCGCCGGCCTGTCCCGTTTGCATATTACCGCCCTTCAGCACTTTCACCGGGTTGAAGGAGGAAAGGTAAAATGCGGGTCTGCTGCCGGCCAGTAAACTGGTTAACAGCACATAGATCAGCATGACGAGCCAGAACCAGCCGCTGGTATACGGAATACGGGTACTCGTCTGCGTTACTCTGTTGAAGAACGGTAACACCAACTCAACCAGTCCTAAGGACAGGACAAACGCGATGACCGTGATGGCCAATGACTCAATTAAAAATTGTACGATCAAATCCCTGCGCCGCGAGCCCATCGCTTTTCGGATGCCTACTTCCCGTGCCCGCCGCTCAGAACTCGCTGTCGACAGGTTGATAAAATTGATGCAGGCAATCAGGAGTACTAAAATGCCAATGAGCCCGAACATTTTGATGTAATCGATCAGACCGCCGCTGGCCGCTCCGTTCTTGAAATCTGTCCATAAATGCCAGTCCTTCAGGGGCATGAAGAAGATCTCGGATTTGGTCTGTTTAAAGTACTGGGGAGCGTATTTGACCAACAGGTTTTTGATTTTGGGTGCCACGTCGGCGTAATTGGCATCAGGCTGCAGGGCCACAAAAGTCTGGTAGGAATTGTTGTTCCAGTCGGTAGCATCCCTTTTTACTTCGTCATTGGTCGCTGCGTAATAAGAGAAAGGCATCACAAAACTAAACTGCAGGGTTGAATTGGCCGGTACCTCTTTTAGAATACCGGTTACCCGCAGGTCGTGGAAATTATCGATCCGTATTGCTTTGTTCATCGGGTCTGCCTTACCGAACAGCGCCGTCGCCGCTGATTCGGACAGAACGATGGTATAGGGATCGCTGAATACCGACGCCACATTCCCTTTCAGCAGCGGGTATTGGAATATTTTCAGAAAGTCGCTGCCGGCGACGGTTCCGGTGACATTTATTTTTTTATCTCCGACGACGAGACTGTGCGAGCCCATCCAGTCCGCTTGCGCGACATATTTGATTTCCGGGATATCTTTCTTCAGTACTTCGGCCAGGGGTAAATTGGTCGAAGGCTGTACGTCTATCTGCCCGTTGCGGTTCATGCGGTACATCACACGATAGGCAGATGCGTAATGTGGCAGAAACCGATCGAAGGACAGTAGTCCGTAGACCCACAGACCGATCACCAGTGCAACGGCCATTCCCGTGGCAAGGCCCAGAATGTTGAGGACGCTGTAGACTTTGTTGTTGCGCATGTTGCGCCAGGCGACTGTCAGATAGTTCTTGAACATAGCGGTGTTGTTGACGTTTGGGCAGCCAAAAAAATGCCAGCGTATAATGCGCTGGCATTTAATATATTGCGGGACGTGCCCGGCTAAAACTGTACGCTAACGATACAGCGGGCGTACGATTAGAACAAGGCCACACCAAAAGAAGGATGGTATGTTGAACTCCTAAACTAATCACCCCGGCAAATCGCTAAAACTCAGTAAATCAATGAGCATTTGGTTAGATAATTGTCCCGTTCTGGCTACAGACACTGATTTTGAGTTTATTAGCAAATAGGTTATTCCTCGGAATAACCTATTTTATTTTTAATCAACGGCTTACAATCCAAAAAGGTTCAAGTCTCATTCAGGGGGGAGGAATGGTGCCGGTTTTGAACACTGCTTCATTCAAATCTCAATGCTCTCTTCAATTGATCTATAATCTCTTAAATTCTTTCAATTTTTTTTCAAGCGCTTCATATAGCTCGCGGTGCTTATCCGGTTTTTTATCTTTAAGGTTTTGCAGATTCTGCAATTTCCATCGGATTGCAGGAAAGCGCTCAAAATCATAGATACTCCAGTCAGGTGTTACATTTTTTACGCTTAAAAGAAACGCTTTGTCATCTTCGGTCAGATTTTCATGGAGCGTTCGCACCAACCTTTCACGGACTCGTTCGTATTCCCCATAAGTGAATAAATCGTCGGTCATTCCAGCAAACTGATTAGCCATTGCAGCGCGTTGATCCTGAAAATTAGGCATAATAATTTCATTGATCGGTCTGTCGCTGCAAAGCAAATAAAACATAAAACCCTCTTTTACTTCTTCGGTAAAACCTTCGGTTTCCAATAGATATTTGACGTCAAAGAGATCACGCGGGTGTTGGCGATCCAGAGCGGCGATTATTTTACCGCCGAAAAGCTGGCCAAAGGTTACGACTGGCATGACGCAGAAGGCTTCAAAATCGTTTTGGGCCTTCGTGCATAACGTCATTTCTCTGGGGTTCGATAGTGCCCCCCGGTTAACCAGGTTAACTTCCAGTTTTATATCCACCTTGTTTGCCGCAATTTGTAGTTTTGCGGCATCCTTCCGATGGTTGACGCGAACACCCGGTATAACCCGCTCAAGATCTCCCTTTATTTTTTCCAATGCCTCAGAAATATGCGTGAGCGAAGTTGCCCGGTCTTCTATCGGGAGATAGGTAAGGTCAATATCGACGGACAGACGGGGCATATCGCGTACAAAAAGATTGATTGCCGTACCACCATGTAGTGCAAAGCATTTTTCCTTTGCCGCTTCTGGGAGTACATTCAATAAAAGCGTTACTTGCCTTCTATAGTTGACTTCCATGTTGTTCCAGTTCTTTCGGGACCGTGATTTTATACTTGTCTACATAGACTCCATTCTTGACTGTGCTGCGCTTGCCGTTACCTAAATTCACGTTTTTCAAATCCAAATATTTAACCCATTCATGATCCGCTCTTTCGGCCATATAGAGAAACAGGCGTTTTACTTTCACGGAATGACAGTTCTCGAGCAACTCCTGAACTTGTCGCGGCGGAACGCTATTGAGCCCTTCCATTAGTTCAAAACATTCCATGAGTTCTTGTTTTTGCGGTGCTAGATATAAACATTCCAGGATCGCACGGACAGACCCGGAAACCTTTATCGAAAGATTTTTTATCTCCACATCCGTAAGTCCCATTTCAGATGGTAAAAAAGAAGTTTCGCAATAGTCTATTTTTGTGTTCCAATCATGGTTTCTGAACCATGCCGGAAGTTTTTCTTTGCTACCACCGAACAACATAATCCGGTTGGTCGCTAATTCCAGATAGTGCGCCTTACCCAACAGAGAAAGCGCCGTTCTTCCACCCGGATGGATAGTTAAGCTGCTTTGCTTTTGCAAAGCATATAGCGCTCCCTCATAGCCGACTTGATCGCCTGTGCGAATAAAGGCGCCTGTCCCGATGGAATGCAGCCATTGGCTTTTCTTATACCGCTGCTGCAAATCATGGCTATATCCTTGCTGTACCAGCCAGGAGGACTGCAGTACCACGCCCGACGGCTGTAAATGAAGAAGTCGGTTTATTTTAGATCCATTTTCAGTACTCACAGTACAAATATAGCATATATTTTAAACTTTTTCAAGCCTTAAGTTTACTATATTTCCGTCTGTAGTACTATTAGTACTTCTATTCTATCTATTATAAACCAAAGAAGTCACCGTCTCGCATTGCCTCCGGATACCCCTGATATTGCCTATATAATCTTGAAACAGATCTACGTATTATAATTATGAATATCTATAACTGATTCTATAACTTCAATAAATAGTAATAGGTGTTCAAACGAAGTCCCCTTCGCGCTACATCGAAACCTTCTCAAACCGAGAGGGTTTTTTGTTTATAGCAGCTAGCAGTATGAGTAACCAAGGATTTTTACCCTTTGGCCTGAGAATTAAAGGGGAATTAAAATAGGGAGGAAGCCATACAGGCGATCGTTATTTTTTTTACCTTTTATTTAATTTTCCTATATGCGTGTTGCTTCCTTTACAACCGTCCTGGCACTATGCTGCTCCATGGTTTTCCAGGAAGTTTCCGGGCAATCCCCCTGGATTAAAAACGAGCAGGCGGGCTCCCATCCTTCGAGGTTTTGCAGGGACTGCGGAGCCCCCCAGGAATACGTGGATTCGCTCACGTTCGGCTATTTTTTGGATAGCCTTGCGCAGGACAGAGCGTTCCGGCACCTGTCGGGATCGTATTTCTTTCACATCGTGGTGGGGAAATCAGGCAGGGCCGCCGTGCTCGCCTACAAGGGAAGTCATTCCGGCTCAAAGTTCTTAACGGCACTGAAGGAGAACGCCTCCGCCTATCAAGGATGGTACCCCACCTATGTGGGTGGGGTGGCAACGACCATTTTTTTTAATGGAACGATGTTCGCTTTGGGCACCCTCGCCCATGCAGCTTCGCTCAGCTATCAGGAAGGTCAGGCACATTCAGAGCTGGAAGAACTGGCCAGACGTATCTCCGCTTATAATGGATGGCAACCCGCCTACGTAAATGGCGAGGCAAAGGCCGTCTTTTTTACCGCGGAGTTTCAATGGGGGGATAGAGGCGTGAACTTTTCCATTGTACGCCCCAATTGGGACAAAGTACGGGACAATTTCAACCATCCCGGGCTAATAGAAATCACGAACACAAAATATAAATACCATAACAAGCCCTCGAAACAATATACTTTTCAAGTGTGGGTAAAGGCAAATTCCGCCATTCCTTATGATCTGGGCGCTTCCATAGCCATCGACAAAAGCGGAGTGGTCTGGGAGGGCACATTCAACGGGATCGCAGAATATTCTAACGGTAATATCCAAGTCTATAACCGGGGAGATTCCATATTTGACGCTTCCGACACCCAGCTTTTGTTTATAAAAGCGGCAGCTGCGGATTCCGCCAATAATAAGTGGTTTTCCGCGGATAAGAAAGTCTATGAATACGATAATACCAAGTGGAGCGTATTTGATTCTTCTCAAACCGGATTGGAGAGGGTGCTTAGCATCCTGGTAGCGGCTAACGGCAACGTAATATGCAGCGGGTTTAATGGGATTTCGATTTACGATGGGCAACGCTGGCGTTTTATGGGCAAGGCGGATCTCCATCTGCCTTCGGCTAAGGTGTATTTTGCTAATTTCGATTCGAAAGGAAGACTCTGGATCGGCTCGTTTAAGGGGTTGGTCATGATGGAGGGTGATAAAACAGTGGATTATTCAGCCGATACTTCGTCTTTGCTGACGGGACTGACTGCTTATGGCATGGCAGAGGACGAGGCCGGTAATTTGTGGTTCGCCGCGCATGCATATAAGAAAGGACACCAATCCGGGCTTGCAGAATTAGACGCGTCCGGGCAGTGGAGGGTCTATAATACCGACAATTCAGGACTGCCTGCCGACCATATCATCGCGTTGTTGTATCACAGGAACGACCATGCTTTATGGCTGTCCGTGGAAAATGTGGGCCTGGTTCGCTACAACCTTGATAATGATTGGTCGCTATTTACCCGTGACAATTCGGGTGTACCGAGCAGCGTAATATTCGGGATTTCTGAAGACAGGGATGGAAATATCTGGTGTGCTACGAGTGCCGGGTTACTGGAGATTTCCAGGAAGGAGACGGGTGGCAATAAGGTGGCCCTGCGGGATAGAAAACCGTAGGATGTCCTGTTCTAATGCGATATACATAGGCACACCATCTGTTTCTTCGGCAAGATCTATCACATAATATCCATCGTATTTCATCATTCCCTCATCTTTTAAAGTGAATACAACCTGCCTTGGACCGCCAGAGTCTCAGTCTTGTCTGACAAGATCAGACCTTACGCCATTGGAGATCAGATAAGTTTTTACCACCTTGTCATTGACCACGACAAATTCCACCTGCCTGTCCGAAGCATCGGCATAAAAAAATTTGGTGCGAGATTCTGGCTTGAGCTCGATATCGGGCGTACCGTCCCTGTGCCTGTAAAGTTTCCCATCTCGGCTGATCAATTTGACCGGTGCCGGACTCAAATAAGTCCCGGTATAGCGGCTTAGCTCCTCGGCTTGCAATGTTATTTCTTTGTGCAGGTAAGGCAGGACCACCTCCCTGCCAGATGCGATAAAGCCAATCGCCCGCGATAAGCCTACAGCGTTCGACTCATTATTCGAAAATACGATAATAGTGATATCGGGTCCCACGTACCGCGTTAAACAGGTACGGTAACCGGGCCATATCCCTTCATGCATTATATAGCTGCCCAATTCGTTTTTTCCTGTTTCGATACCATAGCCGTAATATATTTTGCCGGCGGTATCTATTAACGTACGCGGAGCGAGCATGTCGTCCTGATCTTTTTTAGTTAACAGCGCATGGTGCTTTACAGCCTTGTCCCACTTCAGCAAGTCGCCTGTCGTTGTGGAAACTCCGGCGTCGCCGTAAATCCCGGCAAGGTAACGTACAAGTCCATAAACGTTAACCGCAGGCACATATTTTTTCAAGCTGTCAGAATACATAAAGCCATCGGCATAATCAGCTATCCGGCCGGCAGGATGATCGTTTGGCTGCGCATAAATTGCGGACGATTGCATTCCCAGCGGTTTAAAGATATGATCGGTGACAAAATCCTGGTAAGATTGCCCGGATACTTTTTCAATAATGGATGCCAATAATACATAGCCCGTGTTGCTGTAACGGTATTTTTCACCGGGTTTAAAAAAAACCGACGGCCTTTTAGCAACCAGCATTTTTATCAGGTCAGCATTATTTGCAATTTGGTTATGGTCCCAGTTGTGCACCATCAATAGCTGATACTCAGGCAGGCCGGAGGTGTGGCTCAGCATATTCGCTATCGTGATATTTTGGTAAGGCAGTTCAGGAAAATATTGTCTTAATGTATCGTTCAGCGTTAGTTTATGCGCCTCGTTTAGCAGCATAATGGCCATGGCTGTAAATTGCTTGCTGACGGAGCACATGGTAAAAACGGACTGGTTGTCCAGGGATATTTTAGTGTCAAAATTGAGGAAGCCGAAAGCTTGTTGATAGACGATCCTTCCTTTTTTTGCAACCAGTACATTTCCATTGAACCCGGTTTTAAAAGCAGCTTGCATGTATGCATCCAAATGATACTTGCTGCTATCCTGGCCGCATGAATGAGCTGGATCAATGAAAATGAATAAAGCTATCAAAAATATAAAGTGCTTCCGCGAAGCTATCGCTGATCTTTGCTCCCAATATAGGTTAACACTTTCCGGCTTCAAAATCGAAAACGGGCAATTAGCTATAGATGCCGCGGGTAATTTTTTACTGCCTACTTTTTGCCATAAACCTATCATATCAGATATTATTTTATTTTACATAAAGTCTAATTATTGAAGTTTACATCACATATTTCAAATCTCAATTCTTTGACACCTTTCTTCCATATGTCTTCCCCCAATCCAGACCCCTGCCTTTACCATAATAAATCCCGATGTATGCATTCAGCGAACCGCGTCTAGCGCTCCCAAGCATTTTGATTTAATTAGTATTACTCTCGTCGACCAGCAAATTCCTGCTCTCAGTAAATTAGAATATCCTAATGTTCTTGTAAATATATTGATAAAGCCCCTGCAAAATTATCAATATTTTGCTTATAAGGAAAGGCAGGTTTTTTTCAATCAGGTTATCTCCCATAAGGTGCAAAATGATTCCCCAATTTTTCCACCATCGAATCCAGCAGCACCGTCGCTTTCCTCAGATGTTCAAAATCGATCAGGTCAATCTTATCCAGTACCGTATGGTGCTCATCAAATCCGCCGGAAGACAGTAAAACCGAAGGCACGTTTTCATTCATAAAACTATAGCTATCCGTATTGCTCATTTCATCCATCAGGCTATCAGCCGGCAAGTTCCACTCCAACGGCCCGAACAGAAGACAAAAAAGACGAGTCATTTCTAATGGTCAAATCAGACAAGAAATTGACAAAGATCTTTTGCAAAGAAATATCTTTTGTCGAGGCTTACGGCAACTATATTTTTATCCATAGAGGCGAGAATAGATTATTTCAAAACAAACTCTTACGGAATTTGAAAAACATTTGCCGTCCGACAAATTTATCAGGATCCATAAATCATATATCGTTTCTCTACATGCCATAAAATATATTGAGGGGAATCAGGTTTCAATAGGTAATAAGAATATTCCCATCGGCAAAGTGTACCGCGAAAATCTTCTGAAAAGGTTTCAATAATCAAAAAATCTGAGCTAAGCGTTTGCTTATGGCCGCAGTTGGATTGAAGATTGCCTTGTTGACTGTTTATCATTACGATACACCAGATTTAGCAAGGGCACGGTCATAAATGTTGTACCCAATGCCATTAAAACCATCAGGGTGAAAATTTCAGCAGATAGTATCCCCATCTCGTAGCCGATATTCAGAACGACCAGTTCCATGAGGCCCCTGGTATTCATAAGGACGCCGATACAAAATGATTCGGACCAGGGCAGGCCCATTATCCTCGCGGCAATCATACTTCCCCCCAACTTGCCACCGACGGCCGCCACCATAATCAAGCCAAAAACAAGCCATAATTGAGGCTGGGCTATCAACCCTACCTGAGTTCGCATACCCGTACAGGCGAAAAACACGGGCATCAGCAACATGCTGATCCCTTCTAGCCTCTGGGTAAGCATTTTTTTGAATTTGACATCCCCAGGCATAATAACACCGGCGAGAAAGGCGCCAAACAGCGCGTGTATCCCTATGCTCTCCGAGATCCAGGAAGACAAAAGCACCAGTATCAGTGCTAGAGCAACACCGCCCCGGCCAGCACGTGCGACTGCTGCCGTCCTTTTCATCAGCCAGGGCTTTACAAGCCATAACATCACCGAAATAAAAACTAATGCCAACCCGATGGAAAGCAGCCCGGAACCAACCGATCCGGCCTTACTTATGGCAACCACCAATGCCAGTATGCACCAGGCCGTGACATCATCTGCCGCAGCGCAAGTAATGGCCAGGGTGCCCAACGAGGTAAAGCTCCAACCCCGTTCCTGTACTATACGCGCCAGCACCGGGAAGGCCGTAACACTCATCGCTATTCCCATGAATAAGGCAAAGGATAAAAACCCTTTGTGGGCAGAGCCAAAATACCCATAGATATAATAGGCCATGCATACCCCGAGAAAAAAAGGAAAAACGATGCTGACGTGACTGATCATAACTGCATGCTGAGTCCTCTTCTTCATACTTATGGTATCCAGCTCCATACCAACGATAAACATAAAAAACACCAACCCTATCTGGCTGAAGCACAATAATACCTTCACATTTTCCGCGGGAAACAGCCAATGACTGCCTGAAGGCCATAGCCAACCCAGCAAGGATGGCCCAAGGCATATCCCCGCCAGTATTTCTCCGGCCACCCCCGGCTGCTTCACCAATCGGGCAAGTTGACCGAAAACAAAGGCAACGCTCAGTATTACAAAAACCTG
>JAMFSL010000006.1 GCA_026225275.1 Puia dinghuensis | reverse complement strand
TCCTGACTGCCACCTCACCGGCGGAGAGTGCATGGGGGATAGCTGTTCATACGGCACAGCGGCTGGCTATCGAGGCAGATCCCAGCTGGGAATTACAGACTCCGGAGGCAGGCCGCAATGGATTGAAGGCGGCCAGGGCTATCGGCATCCTGACTTATCGCAATTATGGGATCATGGTGCGGACGCAGACGGATCCTGACAAGGAAAAGCTGGACGGCTTCAGGGCCTCATCGTATATCAACTACCAGGGGGAGAAACTGGCGGCCCGTTTCAATGCCTATTCGTACTGGCTGCTGACCAGGGCAATGGACAGTCATCAGTTGGCGCGAGGCCGGGGTGGTGATCTGGAAGCGATCCTCCGGAGTATCGGGCAGAAGACCTTACTGGTAGGAGTGACGAGTGATATTCTCTGTCCGATAGAAGAGCAGCTATTCATGGCCGCGCATCTGCCGGATGCGGAGCTGGTGGAAATAGATAGCGCCTATGGGCATGACGGATTTATGGTGGAGGGAGAAAAGATAGCCACTCTCTTGCGGGAGTGGCTATAAGGCGATGATGCGGCCTACGCCAGGGCTTCGGCGACCGAAGGCGGGTTACCAGGTCAGCTGACCCTGGTAGTAATCGAGTACTTTGGCGGCCAGGACATAGCTGTATTTAGCTGCGATCAAGCTGAGCTCGGCGTTATTCTTATTGGTGTTGTAGATCACGAAATCAAGCGATGAGAGCGCGCCGGCATCGTACCTGATTTTTGCTGCGCGATAAGATTCTTCATAATTCTGTACTTCGTGATAAGTGACATTGTAGGTGCGAAAAGCCTGCATCATGGTGACATAGCTTGATTCCACAGCCTGCCGGAGATTGGCGTTAATAGTCTTCTGATTGAATAGCGCCTGATCGCGGTTGATAATCGACTGTTTGTAAATAACCCGTTTGTTCAGGTTATTAAGAATAGGGATGTTCAATTGCAGACCTATGGACGTGTAGACGTTATTCTTGAATTGCGTATTTAAAGGAATGGTCTTGCTTCCATAGTTACCTTGCGGAGCATACACGGGTACCTGGTTGCCACCGACGGTAACGTAGGACCCATCCTGAACATAGGAGGTACTTAACAGTGGATTGGTGGTCGCGGCGGTAGAATAGTTGGTCTGTACATCGTAGAAAAAGTAAAGGGTAGGCGCCATATTTTCCCTGGAGGCTTTTACGCTTTTGAGTGCGCTGGCTACGTGTAGCCGGGCGGCTTCGATGGCGGCTATGTTCCTGGTGGCATTCTGGTAGACCTGTTCGACGGATGCGTTATAGATGACCGGCGTGGGATCGACATTCAATGGGACGAGGTCCATATTCGGTGAATAGGGGACGTTCATATCCTGTGCCAGTTTCAGCTTATTGGATTCGAGGGTGTTCTTGGTGTTGACAATGGTGAGCTCGTTTGTATTCAGCACGCCTTTTTGGTCAGAAAGTGCGCTGGGGGAGATGACGCCGAGGTTGTCCTGGATGATCATGAAGTTAAGCCGCGCCCGGTTATCGGCTGCTTGCTTAATGGCCAGGTTAAGCTGTTCTTCGGTGCTCAGTATGGTGAGATAATCGAGGATGATGTTGACGGTCATGAGATCCTTCTGATATTGCCAGTCCTTTTTATTGGCTTGATAGGCCAGCGAATATTGGCGAATATAGTTTTGGATACTACCGGCATTCCAGATGGGGAGAGAGCCGGAGAGAACGCCATAACCCTGGTTATAATTTTCCGTCACATATGAGTTGGTGAAGGTATTGATACTCTTACCACCGCTGTTGTAAAACTGACCTGTACCGGACAGAGTCGGCAGCATATAGCCTATATTCTGAATGTACTGCTCATAGGCTGTCCTTGCGGTGAATTCGCTTGTTTTAACCGTTGCATTGTTCCTGATGGCGCTATCGATACATTGTTGTATGCTAAAGATGATGGCCGGCCCGGAACTAGCTTGCGCGGTCAGGGAGTCAGCACGCTGGCCGGCGAGGGAATCCGAGGTCTGAGCGGTTACGGAATGATAGAGGAACAGCAGGAAGAAAGCTGCTGTTATCGATAGTGTTCGTCGTTGCATGGTCATAGACATTTTTGGCTGCGAATAGTTGATTGGTTTAAGTAAGCTCCACTCTTCCGTCCAACAGGTTGATGATATGAGAGCCGTATCCGGCGTTCTTTTCCGAGTGCGTCACCTGGATAATGGTGACGCCTTCCTTATTCAATTGTTTAAACAAGTCCATGATCTCTTCTCCTTGCCGGGAGTTGAGGTTACCGGTAGGTTCATCCGCGAGGAGCAGCTTGGGCTTGGCGATGAGGGCACGGGCGATGCCTACGAGTTGCTGTTGTCCGCCGGACAGCTGGGTGGGGAAGAGATCTTTTTTCCCGACAATCTGGAAGCGGTCGAGGATATCTGCGACCATGGCCTGGCGTTCGGAGGACTTGATGTTCTGGTAGATGAGCGGGGTCTCGATGTTCTCATACACGGTGAGTTCGTCGATGAGGTGGTAAGCCTGGAAGACGAAGCCGATATATTGTTTGTAGAGTAGCGAACGTTGCTTTTCTTTCATGGTATGGACGGGATTGCCGAGGAAGAAATATTCCCCTTCGGACGCATCGTCCAGCATCCCGATGATATTAAGCAGGCTGGACTTACCTGAACCGGAGGGTCCCATGATCGAGACGAATTCGCCTTCCTTTATGTGGAGGTTGATATCCTTGAGAATGAAATTCGGTTTTCCGCCGACATTAACCCATTTAGAAATGCGTTTGAGATCTATCATTTTTGTTAGAGTTTACAATTCCACTCTGGCAGCAGAACCGCCTTGTTGCTTTCAATCACATGCCAGCATTTAATTCGTTGACTATCATTTGCTTATACGACAATTGAGCAAACGGTAGTCCGGTTTCGATACAAGGACTGTCCGGTTTTGATACAGGTTGACTCGTCCGGCAAAACCTATACGCGTGAGCCGGCAAGGCCTCGTTCGCAAGCGTGCGCTGGCCTCCGGCTACTCCGTCCTTAGATTTTTGACCGGGTCGGCCAGAAGAGCCCTGAGGGTCAGCGGTCCGATGACGAGGAGGGCGATGAGCCCGATAAGGAATTCGGTGGCCAAAAAGGTCCAGGCGCTGACAGTTACGCGATAGGCGAAGTTCGTCAGCCAGCGGTTGATCAGCCACCAGCTGATGGGCAAGGCTACGGCCGATGCGATAAGTGCGAGCCTGATGAAGTCGCGGGACATCAGGCGCAGAATGCTGATCGTGTCTGCGCCGAGGACCTTACGGATACCGATCTCCCTGGTCCGTCTTTCTATTGTGAATAAGGTCAGTCCGATGAGGCCCAATGTTGCAAGGAGGACGGCCAGGATGGTAAAAAAAGTGATGGCCTGGCCAAGGAGTCGCTCTTTCTCTGCGAGGCGACCGAAATTATCATCGAGGAAGCTGATGTTGAGCCCGGTATCGGGAAGGAATTCCTTCCCGGTGCGACGGAGCCAATCCAGGAAATCTGCGAGATGTCCGCCCCGCAGCCGGATGGCAAGGGTACTGCCTCCGGGTGTATAGCGCAGGATGGCGGGGCCGATCTTTTCATGGAGGGAGGTGTAGTTGAAATCCCTGACGACACCGATGACGCGTTGACTGCCGCCGATGATGGACCCTATCGGATGAAAGAGGCCCAGGGCGGCTACGGCGGATTCGTTGAGGATAAGAGAGTTGGTATCGGACAAGAGATCTTTGTCGAAATTCCTGCCGGCAGCCAGCCTGATGCCGAGTGTAGCGATATATTTTTCATCCGCAGGGAATTCCTGGATGAAGACAAAAGCGTTTGCCGCGGTGCCGGGCTTGTTATAGGTGCCTATGGCCCCGGTATTGCCGGCGGGCATCCTGATGCAGCGACTGGTGGAGGCCACCTGCGACTGTTGTTCGACAAGCCGTTGAAAGGCCGGAAGGCGGTCTTTGAGTATGCCGGCGTTGTCTATGACGACGACTCCTTCGGACCGGAAGCCTTTGTCTTTGTTCTTCATGTATTGCAGCTGGCTATAGACGACGAAGGTGACGAAGAGCAGGCCGGTGGCAATGGCAAACTGGAGGGTGACGAGGCTATTGCGAAGCAATCGGTTGTTGCGACCTGATCCGGCGGTAGAGCGAACAATGAGACCCGGCCGGAAACTCGTGAGGTAGAAAGCGGGATAAATACCTGCCAGCAGACCTACGGCGAGAGAAAAAAGTATCAGCCAGGCATAGTTGGCGGACAGAAATGGAATGGGGCCGGTGAGAGCACTACCGGTAAAGTAGCTATAGCCGAAGAGGATAATCTGGATGAGGCCGCAAGCCAGGATCATGGCGAAGACACTGAACAGCAGGGACTCGGAGAGCATCTGGCCGATCAGGTGGAGGCGGGCAGCGCCGAATGTTTTCTTCAACCCTATTTCCTTAGCGCGGACAGAAGATCTGGCTGTGACGAGGTTGATGTAATTGATAACAGCCAGGGTGATCAGCAGGAGACTGACGGCTTCCAACAGCCGGACCTGGATGAGGTTACCACCGGGGGTAAGGTCGAATTTTACGTCAGAATGAAAGTAGATATCTGTCAGCCGCTGAACGATAAATGAGACGGATTCGCCGCTGGTTTTCCACTCTGCATAGTTCTTGAGGGAGTGGCTGGCGGGATAGGCGAGCTTTTCGCGAACGCGATCGAGCCAGGCATTGAGGCCGGCGACGGAGCCCTGCGGTTTGAGCTTGATATAATTATATTTACTGAGAGAGATCCATAGGGAGGACCCGGCATCGGGGTCAGGAGCCTGGGAGAGCAGCACCTGCGGGTCAAGGTGAGATTTGGCGAAGGTTTCTTTCAGCACGGCGACCACCCTACAGGGAGTCGTTTCCTTTCCGACATAGATAGTCTTTCCAACCGGATCTTCTTTACCGAAGAATTTGTAGGCTTCGGAGGCTGACAGGATAGCTTCTGCGGGAGCGAGGCCATGGGCAGGAATAGCCCCGGACGCAGTCTCATAGGGGAAGATATTAAAGAACGAAGAGTCGATATAGTACGGTTTGATGCCGGTGAAGGCGCGGTCGCCCGTGCTGGTGCGAATGGGGGTTTCGTCACCGACATCAATGGCTGTCGCATCTTGCACATCTTTGCAACTGGCCAGAGAGAGATCGCGCAGCATGGGCTGGCTGGCGGCGAAGGGTCCTAACTGGTAGAAGTCGGTGCCGACCCGGACGATACGGTCAGCATCGCGGAAATGGCGATCGCAGCTGAGCTCGCGTTGCGAGTAAACAAGCAGGATAAAGGAGGCAGCGATGCCGATGGAAAGTCCTCCCAGGTTGATCATGGAAAAGGTGGGGTATTTCCGGAAGCTGCGAAGGATAGATTTAAGCTGCGAGTTCATGCCGATAAAGCTACATTATTTTTCAAAGGTTTTGAGCATAGGAATATGTGTTGTTATTCGGTTCAACAGGACGCGAGAGCGGCCGATCCTGGAAGGGCCAGCTTGTGCGCGTTGGTTATTCAGTCCTAAGGCTGTCAATTGGATTAGTCAGTGCTGCCCGCATGGCCTGCAGACCGACTGTGGTCAGGGCTATCAGCAGGGCAAGGGCGCCGCCGAGGGCGAAGACCCACCATTGTATGGAAATGCGATAGGCATAATCCTGGAGCCAGCTGTACATGACCCACCAGGTGACAGGGATGGCGATCAGTAAGGCAACCGACACGAGTACCAGGAATTCTTTTGACAGGAGGAAGACCAGACTTTGGGCGGAGGCGCCGAGTACCTTGCGAACACCGATCTCTTTGGTTCGCTGGAGGACATTGTAGGCGGAAAGGCCGAGCAGGCCAAAGCAGGCGATCAGGATGGCCAGGGAAGCAAACAGCCCGAAAACCTCACCGAAACGGGTATCCGCCTTGTATTGTTCGTTGAAGGATTCGTCGAGAAAGTAATAATCAAACGGATCATTGGGAAAATAACGATCCCATGATTTTTTAATGTCGGCGATGGTGAGATGGGGGGCGGCGGTGGTCAGTTTTACCGAATAATAATTTCGGGCGTCGGAGGCGAGCTGGATGATCATCGGGTTGATCACCTTTTGTAATCCCTGCTGGTGGAAATCAGCGAGGACGCCCACGATTTGAACAGTGTCGCGATCCCGCAACAGACTGTTAACGGCATCTGCGGCGTTTTTGAAGCCGAGAATATTGGCGGCTGCCTGGTTAATCAGGACGGCTTTTTTGTCTGTGCTGAACTGGCGGGAAAAATTTCTACCGGCTGCCAGTTTGAGGCCATAGGTGGTGACGAAGTCGTAGTCGATGGCCAGGTGATAGAGGGTAACATCCGTTTTGGTGGGGCGGCCGATCGTGGCGACGTTGTTGGTCCAATAGATCTCCTGCCCCATGACATTGGTGGAGGCGGTGACGCTGTGGATGCCGGTTTGCCGTAGCAGGTCTGTTTTGAAAGGCTGATAGATATTCTTATAGGTTGAATCCACGGGGGATTGGGCGCCGCGGATGATGAGGGTCTGGTCGATATTCATACCCAGTTGCTGCCGGCGCATGTATTGCACCTGCTGATAGACGAGGATCGTGCCGGTGATCAGGATGACGGAGACGGCGAACTGGCCTTCGATCAGGCCTTTGCGGAGGATCTGGCCGCGGGTGGAATTTTTGAAGAGACCTTTTAATACGGTGATGGGGTGATAGCCGGAGAGCACAAAGGCCGGATAGAGACCTGACAGAAGCGCACCGGCGAGGAAGATGCCTCCGAAGCCGAGGGCCCAGGCAAGCGGAAGGCTGAAATTGCCGGCGTCGGTGCCGATGAGCGTATCAAAGGATGGGGCCAGTGTCCAGGCTGTTCCAATGGCGATCAGGAGGGCCAGCATATTCATGAGCAGGCTTTCGATGAGAAATTGCAGGACCAGGTCAAGGCGAAGGGCGCCGAGAACTTTCCTAAGTCCGACTTCTTTTGCTCTTTCGAGCGAGCGGGCCGTCGCGAGGTTGGTGTAATTGATCCAGGCAATGCCGATGATGAGCAGGGCGATGAGGAAGAGGAAGCTGACAGCCTTTCCGTTGCCGTTGACTTCGGCCTCCTGCAGGAAATTGGAGTAGAGGTGGATGTCGGGCAAGGGGATCAGGTACAGCTCGTTATGGTCGTTATTTTTCTTAGCCCACTCATTGTTGTTCATATGCCGGTCGCTAAAAGCCGGCAGCTTGGCCTGCAAGGCGTGCCAGTCAGCGCCGGGTTTTAATTGCACGTAGACATAAAAGTCATACCAACCCCAGGCTGTTTCGGTGGCATTGGATGAGTCGCCTTGCTGCCGGCGTTCTTTGCCTAGCGTGGAATAAGATAACAGGTGGTTGAGAATGAGATGGGAATTGGCCGGATAGTCTTTGAAGACGCCGGTAACTTCGCAATTTTCCAGTGTTTCGCCCAGGGCGGTCAGGCGTTTTCCGAGAGGGTCTGTGTTGCCGAAATATTTGCGGGCCATGGTCTCCGACAGCAGGATCTTATCCGGGCCGTCGAGGGCGGTGGATGGGTTGCCTTTTACCAGCCTGATGCCGAGCATACTGAGCATGGAGGGATCGGCGTAGTAGCCTTTGTTCTCCGTGAATTTGATATTTTTCTCCGGGTTGGTGAGGAGGAGGTTGGCGTCGATAAGGCGGCCGAACTCCTGTACTTCGGGAAATTCCTTTTTCATGGCGGGTCCGATGGCGGGATAGGAAGTGGCGGACTGCCAGGCCAGTTTTCCCTGCTGGTATGCGTCCAGGCGGAGGCGGAAGATACGGCCGGCATCGGGTTGAAAGCGGTCGTAGCTCCTTTCGTAGGCGACGTAATGAAAGATCAGCAGGCAGCAGGTGATGCCGATGGCCAGGCCGAGGATATTCAGCGCGGAGTAGCCTTTTCTTTTGAGCAGGCCGCGCCAGGCGAGCCTGAGATGATTTTTCAGCATATGCGGATGTGTTAGCGATTTATCTGAACGTTGGGCCGACGGATCATTCCGATCTCAGGCTCTCATTGGGAGCCGAAGCTCGCTACTCCGAGCGAAGGCTCCTCACCGGATTGGAAAGGGCTGCCTTCAGGGCCTGCAAGCTGATCGTCACCAGGGCTACGACTGCGGCCAGCAAGCCGGCCAGTCCGAAGACCCACCATTGGATGGATATCCGGTAGGCGAAGTCGCTCAACCAGCTATGCATAGCAAACCAGGCGATGGGGAAGGCGATGAGAGCGGCCAGGATAATCAGCCGGAGGAAATCGACCGACAGGAGTCGTACGAGACCTGTAGTGCTGGCCCCGAGGACTTTACGGATGCCGATCTCCTTGATACGCTGAGAGATGGAAAAGGAGGAGAGCCCCAGCAGGCCGAGACAGGCGATGAAGACGGCGATGCCGGAAAAGGCTGTAAAGAGAGTGCCCTGGCGCTGTTCGGACACGTATAGCTGTTGGAATTTTTCGTCGAGGAACGTATAGTCAAAGGGCACTTCCGGCAAATAGGTCTTCCAGGTCTTTTCCAGATGGGCGAGGGCGGCGGTTATATTGTCTTTGTTGCCGGCGATCTTGATGGAGATGCGGCCGAAAGCGTTAGCGGCGTCCTTGTTGTCGGGCAGGATGAGAATGAGCGGGACGATAGCCTGGTGTAATGATTCGAAGTTAATATCTGCCATGACGCCGATGACCTTGCCAAGGACCTTGCCATAGCGGAAATTTTTGCCAACGATATCCTGCGGATGGCGGATGCCGAGAGCTTGGGTGGCGGCGACATTCAGCAGAAAAGCGGTCGTATCGGTGGCATAGTCGCGGGAGAAATTACGGCCTGCGACGATGGGAATGCTGTAGGTAGAGACGAAGTCCTGGTCGACGGCCACATATTTGATGGTAGCGTTAACAGGGCGGAGGGAGTCGCCGGTTTCGGTGGATGCGGCGCCTTTATCGTCGAGTAGTCTTCCGCTGGGGATGCGCGATGAGCGGGTAACCTGGCGGATATGCGGGTCCCGGAGAAGAGCGGTACGAAAAGACTCATAAGCATTGTCGAGACCATTGTTATAGCCCAGGGTAACGACATGCTCTTTGTCGAAGCCCAGAGAAGTATTTTGCATGTAGTGCAGCTGCTGGAAGACGATAGCCGTGCTGATGAGCAGGACGATCGTGATAGCGAACTGCGTGACGACCAGTACTTTTCGGAAGGAGACATTCCCGTTACCCACCTTCAATAAACCTTTCAGCACTTTAGAGGGCTGGAAGGAGGACAGGAAGAGGGCAGGATAGAGCCCGGAAAGAATTCCGACCACTAAGGGGGTCAGCAGGAGAGGCAGCAGCACGAGGGGTTGCAGCAGGGTGTAGATGGAAAGTTGCAGGCCGGTGACAGAATTCAGTCCCGGCAGGGTGAGCCAGGTCAGGCCCACGGCGAGCAGTAGAGCCATATAGGAAAGAAGGATCGATTCGCTGAGGAACTGGATAATGATTTCCTGCCGTAACGCTCCGGAGACTTTGCGGATGCCGATCTCTTTGGCCCGGAGGGAGGACCGGGCGGTGGACAGGTTCATGTAGTTGATGCAGGCGATGAGCAGGATGAACAGGGCGATAGCGCCGAAAACTGTCACGCGGCCGGCGTCGCCATTTTCTTCAATTTCTTCGTCGAGGTGGGAGTGAAGATGGATAGCGGTCAGGGGCTGCAGGAAAAGCCGGGTATATTTCGATGCCTTGTAATCGGCAGGAGCGTCATTGGGATGCATCCGACGGTCGAGGAAAGCAGGGAGCTGGGCCTCGAGGCTGCGGGCGGGGTAGTGTTCGGGCAAAAGGAGGTAGGTATAAAATGCGTTGTTGCCCCAGTTGGTCTGGAGGCTCTTTTCGCCATAGACGGCGCTATCTTTCAAGGTATTGAAGGATAGCAGGACCTCGGGATGCAGGTGGGCCGCAGAAGGGAAGGGCTGGAAGATGCCGGTAACCTTGACATTGAACTGATTATTCATTCGGATCACCTTATTGATCGGGTCCGCATCGCCGAAATATTTGCGGGCGACAGCCGGGGTAAGCATCATGGAGAAGGGATCGGCCAGTGCTGTCCGGGGGTTGCCTTTGAGTACGGTCATATCGAACATGCCGGGAAAACTGCTATCGGCGAAAAAGAGGTCGCCTTCATTGAAGATTTTGTCTTCGTAGCGCATTGGCATTTGGTGGCCGATGGGAAGCAGGCGGGTGACTTGCTGAATATCGGGGAAATCATTTTTCAGGAGGGGGCCGAAGGGTGGGGCGACGGCGCCGAGGTGGAGGGAGACCACGCCCTGGTCGTTGTTAAAGCTGCGGGTGACGCGATAGATGCGGCCTGCCTGCCGGTTATATTTATCGTAGCTGGTCTCATGCAGGATATAGGTGAGGATCAGCAGGCAGCAGGCAAGGCCGACGGTCAGTCCAAAGAGGTTAATGAAGGAAATGAACTTATACTTAGACAGGTTGCGGAACGCAATCCGGAGGTAATTTTTAAGCATAGAGAATCATTTGGGTCATTACTGACCAATTTGGAAAAATAGATACGGCCCGGTGCGGAGGCCGCGATTCGGGGCCCGGCGATGGCGAGCCAGCGGCGACGAGTGTCAGACCAGGATGTTCTCCGTCACGGTCTGACCGTCCAGCATGCGGATGATGCGATGGCTGTAGCGGGAGTCGTGTTCGGAGTGCGTGACCATGATGATGGTCGTCCCCTGTTCGTTCAAATCGGTCAGCAGCTGCATGACTTCGTTACCGTTCGAGGAATCGAGGTTACCGGTCGGTTCATCGGCCAAAATAAGCTTGGGGTTATTGACGACGGCGCGGGCGACGGCGACACGTTGTTGCTGACCACCGGAGAGCTGTTGCGGGTAGTGGTTGCGGCGGTGCATGATCTGCATTTTGTCGAGGACGACTTCGACGCGTTGTTTTCTTTCCGGTCCTTTTACGCCGAGGTAGATGAGGGGTAATTCAACATTCTCAAATACGGTCAGTTCGTCGATCAGGTTGAAACTCTGGAATACAAAGCCGATGTTCCTTTTACGCAGGTCAGCCCGTTTGCGCTCGTTAAAATGCGCCACTTCGGTGCCGTTGAATAAAAAACTACCACCATCGGGATCGTCGAGCAGACCGAGGATATTGAGGAGGGTAGACTTGCCGCAACCGGAGGGGCCCATAACGGAGACGAATTCGCCTTCCTTTACTTCGAAGCTGAGCCGGTTGAGGGCAATAGTCTCCACTTCTTCGGTGCGGTACGTTTTTTGGAGTTCGCTGATCTTGATCATAATTGAGGCTTTGTTTAGGTGAGTATTTTAGATATATAAAAGTTTAATGAGGGTCGGAGCGGTATTTTGCGATGCTTCCGGGTCGGCCTCTTCCGTAGCTACTACGATGCGCCGGTCGGAGGGGGCCGCGGGGGCCGCAGAAACTCCGGGAATGGCAATCTTGCCTGCAGCGTGATGACAGAACCGAGGGCACTCGTTAGACGAGGCAATGGTGCTCAGGCAAAGGAGCAGGCAGGCGGTATACAGGAGTTTCAGGTTCATACTTTTTTATTTTATAGACGTTTAAGACGTTCAATTCCACATGAAGGTTACTTTTTCAGCACCAGTTCTGTCATGTTCCCATAATTCTCGTAGCTGGAAGTTACAACCTTATCGCCGGGCTTCAAACCGGAAACTACTTCGAAATAATCGATATTTTGTTGTCCCAGCTGGATATCGACCTTGTAGGCGGTTTTGCCGTCCTCACTGACTTTGAAGATCCAGTTGCCGCCGGTCTGCTGGAAGAAGCCGCCTTTGGGTACGAGGATAGAGGTACGTTCGTCACTAAGTGCCAGGGTGACCTGAAGGGTTTGTCCTTTACGGAGGCCCTGGGGTACTTTGCCGACGAATTTCATGTCCACCTGGAAACGGCCGTTGGCTACCGCTGTAAAGACTTTGAAGATCTTGAGCTTGTAGAGCGAATCGTTGGTAGAAAATGTAAAGGTGCCTGTCTGGCCGGTGAATACGCGGTTAAGATAATGCTCGTCCACATCGGATAGCCTGACTTTGAAGCCGTTAACTGCGTCGATCTGCCCCACACTGTATCCGGCGGTCTTGACCTGGCCCACTTCAGCATCGAGGGAGGTGAGCTGGCCGTCGATGGGGGCGCGAAGGATCAGACCGTCGACCTTTTCCTGCATGACCTGGAGGGTGGCCTTGGCCCTTACATAAGACTCCTGGTCCTGCTTAGCCTGCGAAGCGCGGTCGAGGGTATCCTGGCGGAGGATCTCCTGCTGAAGCGCATATTTCTGTTTCAGTACTTTATAATTGTTGGTGGCGGTAACGAATTCCTGAGAACCGATAACATGCTGGGCATAGAGTTTCTGGTCCACATTGTATACCCGTTCCGCCTCCAAATAGAGCTGTTCGACGTCCGCCAGGGTTTGGAGCTTGAGAACAGTGTTCTGTTCCGCATTGATCTGACCCAGCTGGATGTTTGCCAGTGCGGCGGAGACGCTATTGGCCGTATTGGCCATCGACAAGTCCACTTCGGTGTTGACCAATTTGAGGATAGGGTCGCCTGCTTTAAGCATAGCGCCATCTTCCACGTATATTTGCGCTACCTTCCCCCCATCCGGGGTGGGGAGATATTCGGTTATCAGGGGGAGTACGGTGCCGTTCTCAGGGATGGTTTCCTGGAATTTGTCCTGTTTGATCTCACTGATGGTGATGCGATCGAGGTCTACGTTCAGCTTTGCTCCGCCGCGGGCAAAATAGAAGCTGGCGAAAATCAATAGTGCTAAGGCCAATATGCCGCCAATGGTCAACAGGCGTTTGGTACTCCATCTCTTTTTTGGTATTACTCTGTCCACGATTAAGAATTTTTTTAAATGGTTTGGTCGTCGGTAAGCCCCTGGAAGGGGCTTGTCCGAAGGACAATAATTTGATTTTTTGCCGAGACGCACTAAATTTATTTAAAAGTGCGTCTCCGGCACATTTTTTTAAAAAGCCCCCGGTATAAAGATACCAGGGCGGATTACACATGAGAAAATTCCAATCGTATGCTATCAAACACATGCCAGAATGCAAGGTGTATGATTTACAGTTTATTAGGAGCAATATGCCGGCTTCATAGTTCATTTTCGATACAAGGACTGTACGGTTTTGATACAGTTGGTGTTTTAGCGATTATTACGTAAAAAATTAATTGCCATACCTTTATATTTAAGGTATACTTGTAGTTATGCAATGTTGCACGAATGCCCAAAAAAATTAAGCATTCGGCAACATTGTCTTAAAATTGGCTTCGCCTTGACGCTTTCAGCGTCTTTGGTTGCACCGAAACACAATTATTTTATGATTTTGAAAAATGCTTCTATACTGGCTATCGACGATGATCCGGATGTCCTCACGGCGGTAAGGCTATTATTAAAGACGGAGGCGGCAGACATCGTGACGGAGAAGAATCCGGAGAACATGCGGTCTATCCTGGCGAAACGGACTTTTGACCTGATTTTATTGGATATGAATTTCAACAGTTCTATCAATACAGGTAATGAGGGTCTTTTCTGGCTCCGGAAGATCAAGGAGTTCGGGTCGACGGCGGCGGTGATCATGATCACGGCCTATGGGGACATTGATCTGGCGGTGCGGTCGCTGAAGGAAGGGGCGGCGGATTTCGTCGTTAAGCCGTGGCATAATGAGCGGCTGATCACGACTATCAAGGAGGCGTTAAAGCGGAACGATCCCAAGAAGGCGGGGCAGCAGGGGGCGTCCGATTCGGTGATCGGGTCGGAACTGTTGGGTGAATCGGAGGTGATGCGGGATATCTTTTTCAAGGTGGAGAAGATCGCGCCTACGGATGCCAACATTTTGATCCTGGGGGAAAATGGCACGGGGAAGGATCTGATTGCCAAGGCGATCCACCAGCATTCCCTGCGGGCGGAAAAGCCCTACGTCAAGGTGGATGTAGGGGCATTGACGGAAACTTTGTTCGAGAGTGAGTTGTTTGGGCATAAGAAGGGGGCTTTTACGGATGCCCGGGAGGACCGGATGGGGCGTTTCGAGACAGGTAATGGGGGAACGTTATTCCTGGATGAAATAGGGAATATCTCCTTACATCAGCAGGCGAAGCTGTTATCGGTATTACAGAACCGGATGGTAACGCGGCTGGGGGCTAACCAACCTGTACCGATCGATATCCGGCTGATCTGTGCGACGAATGTGCCGTTGACGGAGCTGGCCAATGAAAACCGTTTCCGGAAGGATCTGATCTATCGGATCAACACGGTGGAGATCATGGTGCCGCCGCTGAGGAAGAGGGAGGACGATATTATCCTGCTGGCCCGGCATTTCGACAAAATTTATACGAACAAGTATATGAAGCCGTTGCATGACTTCGATGCGCGGGCGGTCGAGAAGTTGAAGTCGTATCATTTTCCGGGAAATGTCCGGGAGCTGCAGTATACCATCGAGCGGGCTGTGATCATGGCGGAGGGGGATGTATTACAGGCCAAGGACCTGATCTTTTCGCCGATCGAGTCAGCACCTGCCCAGGCGGATGAACCGCAGGAGCTGAAGTTGAGTACGATCGAAAAGAATGCGATCCTGAAGGTGATCGAAAAACACAATGGCAATATCTCGAAGGCTGCCAAGGAACTGGGATTGACACGGACCGCCTTGTACAGGAGGTTGAGCAAATATGATATTTAATTTATGGTATTTAAACGTTATCAGGAGAGAATCCTCATCAGGGTGTTGTTCTTATTCCTGACTTTATCGCTGGCTTCTTATCTGCTTGTCACCGGACAATACGCTTACCTGGCTTTTTTGTTAGGGGTAGTGATCTATCAGCTGGTAGATTTTTATAATTTCCATCGCAAGGCGCAGATGGAGGTGGAACAGTTTGTGGAATCCATTCACTACCGGGATTTCTCCCGTTACTTCGATGTCAAGGAAGCGCCGCTGGAGTTACAGTCGCTGCGGCAGGGTTTTAACGAGATCAATTCTACTTTCAAGCTGATCAGCCGGGAGAAGGAGACGCAGTATCAATATCTGCAAAAGATATTAGAGCTGGTGAATACGGGAATCCTGTCTTACGAACATAAGAGCGGGGAGATCGGGTGGATGAATGAATCTTTTAAAAACCTGCTGGGGGTGCCATATCTGAAGACGATTGGCAGTCTTGAGCGGAGGGATCCGGTATTATACCAGGAGATCCTGAACCTGCGGCCCGGGGAAAGCAAGATCATTTCCTTGACGACAGATAAGGACAAGAGTGTGTTTAAGACTTTGATGGCAGCGACCGCCTTCCAGACGGATTCGCGGACATACAAGCTGATTGCGTTCCAGGATGTGAATGAGGCGTTGGACGAGACGGAGGCCAAGGCCTGGCAGAAGCTTTTGAGTGTGATGACGCACGAGATCATGAATTCGGTGGCGCCGATCTCTTCGCTGGCCGAGACGATGTTGCACCGGTTGCAGGAATCGAGCCGGATATTGGAGGGGCAGCCGGGGGCGCTGGAGGATCTGGAATTAGGTATCGGGACAATCAGGCGGCGGAGTGAGGGGTTGTTGAAATTTGCCGAGACATACCGTAATCTGAATAAGATCACGACGCTGAATATGAGCCGGGTATTTGCGAGGGACTTGTTTGAGAATCTGCATCACCTGATGGAGCCCACATTGGAACAAAAGCGTATCGAGCTCGACATCTTGTTGCTGGATCCGGACTTGTCACTGGATGCGGATACCAATCTGATCGAGCAGGTATTGATCAATCTGGTGGTGAATGCGATAGAGGCGGTGAAGGATCGGGAAGAGCCATTGATCACTTTGTCTGCGAATGCGGGCAGCAATGGGCGGGCGGTGATCAAGGTAGCGGATAATGGTGCTGGAATGTCGCCGGAGGTGATAGAGAATATTTTTATTCCTTTTTTCACTACCAAGAAGAATGGGAGCGGGATCGGGCTGAGCCTTTGTAAGCAAATACTCTTATTGCACAAGGGGAATATCCAGGTACAGTCTGTAGAGGGAACAGGCAGTGCGTTTTCGCTACATTTTTAAAAGTGGGGTTAATTTTCCCCAATCCATTTTTTGAAGGAGGCAGCATTTTCCTGGCTGATGATGATCTCTTCATTGACCGGGAGGGTTAGTTCGACGCTGATCTTGCTTTTTTCGAGAGGTTTAAAGCGTTTAATGTAATTGGCGTTAATAATATACTTTCTATTGGCGCGATAAAATAGATTTTTATCCAGTTCTTCTTCCAGTTCGCTGAGATTATTTTTTTCAGCCATATACTTTCTGTTTTCCTTATCTACGAGGAAGATCAATTTATGTTCGGTAAAGAAATAGCCTGCGTCTTCGACGCGGACGGTTTGGAATTCCACTCCTTTCCTGACGAGGATGCGGGATTTTTTCCTGTCATTTTTGGTCCAGAATTCGGGCATGGAATGATTAGCGGATGTATCATGGCTATTGACGAAATGATCCCTAAGAGTTTGGTATTTCCGGAGCGCACTGCCCAATCTATCTGGGCTAATAGGTTTTAGCAGGTAATCAATACTGCTATATTGAAAGGCTTCGGTCAGGTATTTATCATAGGCGGTGGTAAAGATAACGGGGCAGGTTATTTTACAGGATTGAAAAATGGAGAAAGAAAGGTCATCTGATAACTGGACATCCATGAAGATAAGGTCAGGCTGGGGGTTGTCATTGAGCCAGCGAATGGACTGTTCGACAGTACTGCAGCCAGCTACGACGTCTATTTTTTCATCAAGGGCCTGCAATTCTTCTACCAATCTGCCATAGGCTGGTTGTTCATCTTCTAAGATCAGGACTTTCATATGATTTAGTTTTTTGTCAAGATTAAAATGCAATTAATTGTTTTCTTTTAATTGATGCCCGTTTGATGAACTACACATAATAAGACGCACGTAAACAGCAAATGTTGCACCATTAATAAAAAATTCAGAACTGGATAATGGGCAATTTGACGATGAACGATTCAAAGTTATTTTCAATAATAATATTTCTTTTTGTTAACAATTTGTAACGATTGTCCAGGTTGCTGAGGCCGATCCTGGACCCGGGATGTGGGTTGGTCTGCCGGTGGATGATATTGCTGACGATGACATGGTCTGCCGAAATGTCGACGGAGATGATCAGCGGGGTCTTTTCATTGAATTCGTTGTGCTTGATGGCATTTTCCACGAGCGCCTGCAGGGATATGGGCGGGATAAGGAAATTTTCTGCGGACAGGTCGGTGATCTCGATGACCATGCTGATAGCGTCGGCGAATCTTATTTTAAGCAGATAAAAGTAATTGCTGAGGAATTCGATTTCTTCCCGTAGCAGGACGAGGTCTCTTTCCCGATTACCCAGGATGTAGCGATAGACGCGGGCGAGGGTATCGTTGTACCGTCTGGCGCTGAGGGGGTCCCGGGTGATGAGGTAGGACAGGGTATTCAAAGAATTAAAGATAAAGTGGGGGTCGATCTGGTTCTTAAGGGCCTCGAGTTCGGCCTGGACTTTGGCGATGTTAAGCTGTTCGACCCGCGATTCGTTTTGTTCATTTTCGCGGTTAAGAAAAAGTATCTCGTATATATTAGTAATGAAACAGGCGGCGATGATGATCAGGAGGATACAGTTAACCATTTGAGCCTGGACGTCGTCGGGTTCGAGGGACCACATTTTCCATGCTTTTAGCCAGAGGAAGGACAGGAGACTGGAGTAAATGATGTTAGCAAAGAAAAGGGCGACGAGGATCCGGGGATAGGATTTTCTGTTCCAGGGGTATTTTTCCCGGATGAAATTGAGCAGCCGGACGTTGCCTTCCCAGATGAGGAAGAAGAGGGCGATGAAATACAGATACGATCCAATTAATTCGGACAACCGGTAGAGGCGGTTAGTGATCAGACCGGAGAGATTAGGGATCAGGATACCCAGAGCGGGGATGCCGATGATCTTAATGGTTCGGTCGTGGAAAGCCAGTTGTTTGTCCATAGCAGTGTATGATCAGTCCCTTGATGGGAGCTAACCGGTTGTTATTTTAAGTTAAATTGGGAATGTCGTTGTGTAGTAGGCTGGAATAACGGTAAGTACCAATATTGTGCTGTAATAGAAAAGTTAATTTATTGCAAAAGGGTGTAGGGCCTGCTGCGCGGTTAGTGCATGAGGGTAAGCGATCGCGTTCGTACTGCTTATTTAACCATTGGGCCATGAAATATCCCGTTTGAGTTAGTTTACTTTCGGTCTGCGTAAAAATGTATTTACTTTGTTTCTGCCAATTGTAAACTTCTTTCCCGGGGAAATAACATTTTCTGGCGGACAGCTTCCCCGGGCCTCTTATAGCTGTCCACGGAAGTTTTCTCATGTGACCCGCAGGTGGTTTCTACCACCTGCTTTTTTATTTCTTCCATCGTCAGGTATTTCTTCCATCTTCAAGATCCGCAATTTTATCCATTTTCAGATCGGCATTAACATTTGATATCCGGCTTTGGTGTTAATTAAATCGGATTCGGTTGAGAATTTTCCGGTTTCGGTTGAAAACAGGGTATGCGCAGGCGTTATTTCTGTTAATTTTTATGTCCTTCGCATAGAACAATCACTAACAAGAAAACCCCACTGCACCGCTATGGCGGTGGCGGGGACTTTTTGTTGTTATTCTAGTCAACATTTTTATCTATCTAAACTGTTTCAAATGAGAAAAATCGTACTGCTACTATGCATGTGGTGCGGCAGTCTGGTGGTGGCACACGCCCAGACCCGCGATGTCACCGGGAAGATCACCGATAACACGGGAGCTCCGGTACCATATGCGACCATTCAGGTTAAAGGCGGACACGCCACAACTGTCGCGGATGCTGACGGTAATTTCACTATCAAAGCGGCTCAGGGTGATGTTTTGGTGGTCAGTTCTTCGGGGATCACCAAAAAAGAAGTGACGGTTGGAAGTTCAACCAAAGGTTTTACTATTGGAGTAACGCGTGTTTCGGAAAGTCTTTCAGAAGTGGTGGTGACCACGGCGCTGGGTATCAAGCGTCAGGCCAGGGAACTGGGTTATGCAACGGCCCAGGTCAAAACGGCGGAGCTGAACCAGGCGGCGGTCATCAATCCTGCAACGGGGCTGGCGGCCAAGGTATCCGGGGTGGATATCCGGCTGGCTGATAATGGTGTCAATCCGCAGGTGAAGGTGACTTTTAGGGGGAACCGATCGATCGAAGGGAATAATGAAGCCCTGATCGTCGTCGACGGGGTTCCGGTGGATGAGAGTTATCTGCCGAATGTCAATCCCAATGACATCGACGATGTCACCATATTGAAGGGGGCGAATGCGGCCGCATTGTATGGGATGGCTGCCTCCAATGGGGTGATGCTGATCACGACGAAAAAAGGAAGGGGAAATTTTTCGTTGACTTACCAGAATACGGTCAGCTTTGAGTCTATCTCGTACTTCCCTGCTTTACAGAATGAATATAGCGGATATGGCGGTGAGTCGCCCGGTGGCTATACGAATCCGTCCACGGGCGGCACCATCTATTTCATCAATCCGCTGTCCGGTCAGCCCAATACCGCTCCGTTCGAGAATGAAAGCTATGGTGCGCCATACAGTAGCCTGGATTTTACCCTGGACTCTGTTCCTTTGGGCGAGACGGCCAACCAGCAATGGATCTTTACGCCTTACAGGGATGTCCCCAATGGCCGGAAGGATTTCTTCCAGACAGGGGTAGGTGATCAGAATGAATTGTCGGGTGGGGCATCGAATAAATGGGGTGGGATTTTCTTTTCCGGGGATCACAGCACCAAGCAAGGGGTTGTGCCTTATGACACTTACCATCGCAATGGCGGTCGAATTAACCTGAACGGAAATTTCGGCCGGTTCACGGTGAGTGCCGGGGTCAGCTATTATAATGTCTCCACGGATGTCTCGGGTAACTCCTACGATCAAAACCGGCCGGTATACTGGAATGCCATGAACCAGCTGCCCACCATCAACCTGAAGGATGTAAAGGATATCAACCTTTTCCAGTATAACCAGGGTTTTGTGAATGCTTATTTTCCCAATCCCTGGGTACAGGTATTCGATTCGCGGTCTAAGACCAGTACCGATCAGCTGTTAACTAATTTAACGGCGAGCTATAAGGTAACTCCCTGGCTGGCGGCTACGGTACGGACGGGGTATAGCCGGACATCGGAAAGCGCGCCATCGTATATAGACAGCATTTCCTTTCCTGCGTGGCTGGCGGCTAACGGTGGACCATGGGGACAGAGTAACCTGGCCAATGTCCCTGGCAACCAGGGCTACCAGCAGGAAGACATCCATTCCCATTACTCTGATGAGAACACGGATCTGTACCTGACAGGTACAAAGAAGGCAGGAGATTTTAAGTTCAATCTTATCGTGGGTGGAAATTACCGGGTCCGGAACAGTTACGGGCTATGGTATTCCAACCAGGTGAATTCCGGGCCGGTGGTCGGGCAGAACGTCATTCCCAGCGGACCTACGAAAACAACGAATGATGACGGGACCGCCAGTGCCACCTATCAATACAAGCGGTATGATCAATCGGTCTATGCAGATGGTTCGATAGGATATGACAGCTGGTTGTTCCTTCACGGTAGTTTTCGCAACGACTGGACGTCTATCCTGGATCCTCAGGACAGAAGCTTCAGCTATCCGTCTGTGGATCTGTCGGCCGTGCTGAGCGATAAGCTGGAGTTCCTGAAGAATAGCGAGACGATCAGCTTTCTAAAAGTCCGGGTCGGTTATGCCGGCACGGGAAATGTGAGCCTCGACGGTTATCAGGATATGGGGGTCATGGGGAATATTGCCGGGGGCACCAATGTACCGGGTCAAAATCCGGGCGGCCACAGCGTAGCGATTCCTAATTTTGGCGCCTATGGGATTTATCCGACGGCGCAGGTTATCCCCGGTTTTCCTTTCGGCGGACTGAATGGATATACACAAAACACGACACTGGTGCAGAATCACCTGCATCCGGAAAAAACAGGATCGGAGGAAGTCGGATTTCAACTCGGATTGTTGAAGAACCGGATCAACCTGGAAGTCAACTATTATGACCAGCATTCCACCAACCAGACGATACCGCTGCAGGCATCTACTGCCAGCGGTATTACCAGTTACCTGACGAATGACGGAAAGATGAATAACTATGGAGTGGAAGTGGACCTGTCGTTGAATCCGGTTATCCGGGTAAGGGACTTCCGGTTCGACCTCTCGGGTAATTTCAGTTATCAGAATTCCAAAGTGGTCAATATTGCCGGAGGATCTGCAGAACTGGACCAGATGAATTTCGGTACGTCGGTGCTGGGGGGTATTTATGCGATCGCCGGCAAGTCGTTTCCGCAGATCCTGGCGACGGATTTCTTCAGGAATTCCAAGGGCCAGCTGATCGTCGATCCCAGTACGGGTTTGCCGACACCGAATCCCAATCCGGTGGATGCGGGCAGTGCGAATTACAAGTATTTTCTGGGTTTGTCGCCCAGTTTTAGCTATAAGAACCTGACGCTGCGGGCTGTCTTCGACTACCGTGGCGGCGCCAAGATACTGAACGAAGAAGCCAATGCATTGGATTTCGCCGGCATTTCGTCCAGCGATGCGACCAACCGGCAGGCTTTCGTGATCCCCAACTCGGTGATTCAAACGTCGCCGGGGCATTATGCTCCCAATACGAATGTGCCTATTACTTCTGTAGGCGGGTTGCCGACGGCCATTTACTGGTGGTCAGATTTCTATAGCCAACAGGGCATGCCGTACGTAACCAGCGCTGACTTCTGGAAATTGAGGGAGCTTGCCCTGACATATGGCCTGCCGATGAAATGGTTTGGCAAACAAGATGTCGTGAAGAAATTGGATGTCAGTGTGATCGGCAGGAATCTCTTCATGTGGAGACCGGGAACCAACCGGTGGAGCGATCCTGAGTTTTCGACCAATGCCAATGGCAATGCGGTGGGATACAGCACGGAATACCAGACACCGCCCACTCGTGTAATCAGCGCCACTATCAGGGCGACTATCCTATAACTAATAAACAGATGATTATGTCAATCAAACATAAAAAAGTTCTATTTCTTGTTTTATCCGGTTTGGTGGTCCTGGCCTCCTGTACGAAGAAACTCAATACCAACTCCGATGATCCTAATGGTCCGTCGATCAACCAACTGACGGGCAAGGATGTTTTTGCGGGATCACTGACCGAGGCGGTCCTCAATAAGTCCGGTGAAAACGTGAGTACCGCGGCGGACAACTATGACTATGCCAATCAATGGATGCAGTATTATGCGCGAAATAACGGTTGGTCTCCATCGGGCAGCCAGGAATACATGGAGACGTTCCAACTGCCGAACAGTTTTGGCGATGGTAACTGGGCCTCCTTATATCACAATATTTATGATCTGGATTTTGTGATAGGAAACAGCTCGGCCAATTCTATTTTGCCGGGCGCTGCCAGGGCGTTGAGGACGATGATCTTCCAGGATCTCGTGGATCAGTTCGGCAACATTCCTTATTCGCAGGCCTTGCAGCCGCCGGGGATCCTGCAGCCGACATATGATTCGGCTACGACTATCTATGCGGACCTGATCAATCAGCTGGACACAGCTCTGACGGTGATTGCGGCCTCGCAGCCTACGGTGGACGATACGTCGGACGTGATGTTCCAGGGTAGTAAGCTGTTGTGGGAGCAGTTTGCCAATACCATCAAGTTGCGCATTCTGCTGCGGCAGGTTCCCAACGGGAATCAGACCTATGTGGCTACGCAGTTAGCTGCGATCGTACAGCAGGGCAGCGGGTTCCTCACGCAGGATTGTCTGGTACAGCCGGGGTTCCAGGACGTGCCTACGAAGCAGACTCCGTTTTGGAGTGTGTATGGGTTTGGACCTAATGGGGGTTCGCCTTACCAGAACAACAACTTTTTCGTCGCCAACCAGGTCTTCCTGAACTACCTGGATTCGATCAACGATCCGCGGCAAGCATATTTTTTCAACCTGGCTCAGGACACGGCCTATGGTGGTGAGCAGTTCGGTAACAACAACTTCAACACGGCCGGAGGGACGAGTCCTTTCGGCAAGGGGTTGTTGCAAAGCCCTAGCGCGCCTGCACTGCTGTTCAGTGCCGCCCAATCATTGTTCATGCAGGCTGAGGCCGTGCAGCGCGGGTTGTTAACCGGAAGTGCGGCTACGCTGTACAAGTCGGGGGTAGAGGCTTCCTTCCATTATCTGGGTGTGACTAATGCGATACCGGCTGCGGACAGCTATATGTCTGCGTCGACGAATGGCATGGTCAATTTTTCTGTGTCGACTAATGCGTTGCAGACGATTATGTATCAGAAATGGATCTCGGAATGCGCTTTGGACGGATTGGAAGCTTATAGCGATTGGCGCCGTACAGGCTTTCCGTATATTGCTATTCCATCGTATGCAGTGCCTGGTACTGGCATCCCTTCCCGGCTACTTTATCCGGAAACGGAATATACGCAGAATGCCGCCAATGTAAACGCACAGAACCAGACTTCCACCGATTTGTACACGGCTATATTCTGGGCGCAGTGATCGTCGTCGTCAGGAGCACTATTCAAAAGAACGTAAATCATTCTTATATGAAATTGAAAAGATTGTTTATTCCCTGTCTGCTCGCCATCGGGCTGTTCAGCAGCTGTCTGAAAGACACGCCTTATTTGGATGTCAGCAATACACAACCGATCATCGAATTCGGACAGACGACGGCTAATGGCGTTACGCAGCCGTTGCAATATGATTCTTCCGGCTCATCATTGGAGACCGACGTAGACACGGCCATCGGCCTGCTCATTGCCAGTCCGCAGGTGTTGTCGCAGCCCTATACGATAACGGTCGGCATCGATACGACGCAGATCAGCGCCTTCAACGCCGCCAACATCGCCAACCAGACGTCCGAGGATACGCTGACCTTCACGATGATGCCTTCCAGTATGTATTCCTTGCCTGATACGGTTATTACCATACCGGCGGGCTACCGGGTTGGAAGGATACCGGTGACGTTATATTTGTCGCAACTGCCATTGTATACGCCATACGCTTTGCCGTTGAAAATTACCAACGGTGGCGGGTTGCTGATCAGCGGGGCCACGTATCCTAATAATAGCAGTCAGTTTATGTGGTGGTTCTTCCGATATTATTAGAGTAATAACGCTGTTATCATTATAGAAGCGAGATCGCCCTTTCGAAGGGCGGTCTCGCTATTTTTTTGTTATCTTTAAAAATGTCAATGAATGAACAATCGTCGGGGGCGGCGGGGCCGGCGCTTTCGCGCAGCCTGGGTCCGGTCATGTTATGGGGTTTGGGGGTAGGTTATGTGATCTCCGGGATGTATTTCGGCTGGAACCTGGGGCTGGCAGCGGGTGGCACGGGTGGACTGGCCATTGCGACGGCGGCGGTGATATTGCTCTATATAACGTTCACTTTCTCTTATACGGAATTGGCATGTGCCATCCCGAAGGCCGGTGGGGTCTTCGATTATGCCAACCGGGGATTAAACCGGGATTGGGGATTCATCGCGGGGGTGGCGCAATGGATTGAATTCCTGTTTGCCCCGCCGGCGATTGCCGCGGCCATCGGAGCTTATTTCCAACTCTTTATGCCCAATGTTCCTGTGATGGCCATCGCGATCGGCGCCTATGTGGTCTTTACGGCGCTGAATATGTATGGGGTCAGGGCTGCTGCAGGTTTTGAGCTGGCAGTGACCGTGCTGGCGGTTGTCGAGCTGCTGATTTTCTCCGGCGTGACTTTTCCGCATTTTTCGTGGGCCAATGTAACACACAATGCACTGCCTTTCGGGTGGACGGGAGTGTGGGCCGCAGTACCGTTTGCCGTATGGTTTTTTTTAGGATTAGAGGGTGTAGCCAATGTGGCGGAGGAGGCGGTAAGGCCGCAGCGCAATATTTTGCTGGGGTTCGGGTCGGCGCTGGCCACACTGATCGTGCTGTGCATCCTGGTATTTCTTTCTTCGGTGGGAGTGGCTGGCTGGGAGGCTATCGTGTATCCTTCACCGGGAGCGGATCCTTCAGACCGGCCGCTATCGATGGCGTTGTCGAGGATAACGGGGTCGGAGGGCTGGGTATACCATTTACTGATCACGATAGGCCTGATGGGGTTGATCGCGAGTTTTCATGGCATCATCCTGGCGGCTTCGCGGGCGACGCTGGAGTTTGGCCGGGTGCGTTATCTGCCGGCGGCGCTGGGACGGGTGAATATCCGGCGGAAAACACCGGTGAATGCGTTGCTCTTGAATATGGTCGTCGGGATCGTTGCTTTGTTAACGGGAAGGACAGGGGATATTATCACCATCTCCTGTCTGGGTGCGCTGACCCTGTATGTATTTGCCATGATCACCGTATTGGCATTGAGGCGTAAGGAGCCGGGGCTCGACCGTCCTTACCGGGTGCCGTTCTATCCTTATTTCCCGGTCGTGGCGCTGGTGATCGCGGTGGTCTGCCTGGTGGCGCTGGTATCACTGAATATTAAATTATCCATCATCTATTTTTCGATCATTGGGGTGGCCTATATTTGGTTTCATTTTTTTGTTAAAAAGACGGAGGGTTATGAGCAACAAACTATCGCTGGGTGAGCTGTTGCATCAGCTGGAGTCCGAGAAGACCGAGAAGGTCAAGCTGGCCATCACGGATATCGACGGAGTGCTGCGGGGCAAGGTGATGAGCTTTGAAAAGTTCAAGTCCATTGCCGGGAAGGGTTTTGGGTTTTGTGATGTCGTGTTCGGCTGGGATGCGAATGATCAGGCCTATGACAACGGGGCGTTTACGGGTTGGCATACGGGATATCCCGATGCGATGGCGGTGATCGACCCGGGGACGTTGAGGCGGGTGCCCTGGGAGGGGGGACTGCCTTTTTTGCTGGCGGATTTCAGGGCTTCGGGTGGAGAAGCCGGAGGTGAAGGGGCCGCCTACGCTAAAGCTTCGGCGGCCGAAGGCGATGCGTTGCCGGTTTGCCCACGGGGGTTATTGAAAAAAGTGATTCAGCAGGCGGCGGATGCGGGGTATACCGCGTATTTTTCACAGGAGTTCGAATGGTTCAATTTTATAGCACCATCGAATGATTCTGATCCGGCAAAGCGGTCTTTCCAGGACCTGAAGCCGATTTCGCAGGGAATGTTTGGTTATTCCATTCTCCGGGCTTCTCAGGGAAGCGCCTATTTTCACGAGTTGTTCGACGGGCTGAAACAATTCGGGGTGCCATTGGAGGGGTTGCACACGGAGACCGGGCCGGGCGTATACGAAGCGGCCATCCTGTATTCGGAAGTGCTGGAGGCGGCGGACCGGGCAGTGCTGTTCAAATCGGCGGTGAAGGAAATCGCCTATCGTCATGGTATCCTGCCTACTTTTATGGCGAAGGTCAGCGAGACATTGCCGGGGTGCAGCGGGCATGTGCACCAGAGTCTTTGGGGGAGTGAGAGCCGCAACCTTTTTTACGATGCCAGTACAGCCACGGGCATGAGTCCATTGATGGAAAGTTACATGGCCGGGCAACTGCATTGCCTTCCTTATATTTTACCGATGGTGGCGCCGACGGTGAACAGTTACAAGCGGCTTGTGGAAGGTGCCTGGGCGCCGACGACGTTGACGTGGGCTGTCGACAACCGCACTACTGCTTTACGGGCCTTGCCCGGCGGAGCATCTTCTACGCGGCTGGAGACGCGGGTGGTAGGCTCGGACTCTAATCCCTATCTGGCGATGGCGGCCTGCCTTGCGGCGGGACTATATGGAATTCGCAATGGTTTGAAGCTGACGATACCGGCCACGAAGGGCAGCGGTTATGCGGATAAATCTCACGGTATCCTGCCCCGTAACCTTTGGGAGGCGACGGAGGCCATGAAGGAGTCTTCATTGGCACGGGAGCTTTTTGGTGAGGCCTTTACGGATCATTTTGTCCGGACGCGGGAATGGGAATGGCGGCAGTTTGGCAAGGTGGTAACAGATTGGGAATTGAAACGATATTTTGAAATCATTTAACGGGATCGATTTTTATGACAGACTTCAGTACGATCAGGCAATATAATTTTCCGACGACGATCAGATTTGGGGCAGGGGCCATTAAAGAACTACCGGATCATCTTTTATCAGCCGGGCTGAGCAGGCCTTTGCTGGTGACAGACCCGATGGTATCGCAGCTTGGCTTTTTCAAGGACATCATCCGATCCCTGGAGGCCAAGGGGTTGTCGGTGGAAGTGTTTTCGGCTATTCACAAAAATCCCGTGAAGTCCGATGTGCTGAACGGCGGTGAGGCTTTTGTGGGTACCGGGCGGGATTCGATCATCGGCATTGGTGGGGGTGCGGCGATGGATGTGGCGCGGGCTATCGTGCTGCGGATCCATCATCACCGGGATCTTTTCGACTATGATGATCTGATCGGCGGGGATCAGTATGTGACGGGGGAGGTGCCCTACTTCGTTACCGTGCCCACGACCAGTGGGACGGGCAGTGAGGTAGGAAGGAGCGCTATTATTTCCGAAGACGATACGCATCGCAAGCGGATCCTTTTCTCGCCGAAGCTGCTGGCGAAGATCGTGTATGCGGATCCGCTATTGACCATGGAGCTGCCGCCCTTTGTGACGGCGGCTACGGGTATGGATGCACTGACGCATAACCTGGAGGCTTATCTGGCAAAGATGTTTCATCCTATGTGTGAAGGGATAGCATTGGAAGGGGTGACGTTGATCAACGGGGCGATTGCCCGGGCGGTGTTAAAACCAGACCTGGAGTCCAGGAGCCAGATGATGATCGGGAGTTTGATGGGTGCGGTTGCCTTCCAAAAAGGACTGGGAGTTGTGCATTCGCTGGCTCATCCGATGTCTTCTTTACTGGATACCCATCATGGGCTGGCCAATGCAGTGAATCTGCCTTATGGGATGAGGTTCAATATCGCCGGTTTTGAAGACAAGTTCCGGCAGATCGCGCGGACGATGGGTCTTCCGGACGAAAGCGGGGAGGCGGTGGTGGAGCGGTTGTTTGCGTTGAACGGGGAGTTGGGGTTGCCGACGCGGCTGCGGGATGCGGGTGTCAGACAGGAGCATATCGAGACATTGGCCGACCTTGCCGTTGCCGATTTTTGTCATCCGAATAATCCGAAGCCGGTGAGCCGGGAAGATTTTAAACAATTGTATATAGAAGCCCTTTAGGCTTGCGGCAGCGAGCCGTAAAAATCATACATGATGAGGATAGGACTTACCTATACGGGAACCGAGTGGAAGCACGAGAACTATGTGCGGTGGCTACAGGGGAGGAGAGGGCTTCCTCCTGAAGCGCGGCCGCAAGAGACTGCTGTCGATGAAAGCCAGGTGATCGGCATGGGAGGCAAGCGTGCCGTGGTCCGCCCTCTGCATGAGCCTGCGGAGCCGGTGGAGGTGATCAGAATATCTGCGGGAGAGGATAACTTCGAGGAATTGCAGCATTGCGACGGGTTAGTGTTATCGGGCGGGATTGACATTCACCCTGTATTATATGGCGGCAGCCTGGAATATCCCAAGGCGCCGGAGCAGGGATGGGAAAAGAAGCGGGATCTGTTCGAGCAGGCTGCCCTGGAGCAGGCCTGGGAGCGCGGATTGCCGGTGCTGGGTGTCTGCCGGGGGTTGCAACTGATCAACGTTGTATTGAAAGGGACACTGGTGCAGGATCTTAGTGATGCCGGGGATGCAATACATGAGCGGGACGGGGTGGATAAGCAGCATCCTGTTCATTTGGTGGCTGGTACTTTACTGGCAGAGGTGACGGGTCTGGAGACGGCCGAATCCAACAGTGCACATCACCAGGCCATCGATCGATTGGGTGAGGGGCTGGTCGTCAATTGCAGAGCCGAAGATGGATTGATCGAGGGGATAGAGTGGGAGGATCCGGCGGGGAAGTCGTTCATGCTGGCCGTGCAATGGCATCCGGAGCGGATGTTCATGGAGGGGATGTCGGATTCAGGGTTGTATCGGGCAATCAGGGAAAGGTTTATTCAGGAGATCGTGAAAAAAAGAGGTTAAATATATGCAGATCATCAATCCGGCTACAGAGGAAATCATCGGAGAGGTTCCGGAGGATACGGAGGCATCGGTTCGGGAAAAGTTGGCTTTATTACGGGCGGGGCAGCCGGTTTGGGCGGCGAAGCCCGTGGAAGAAAGGATAGCGTGTATAGCCTGGTTTTACGAGGCATTGGATCGGGAGAAGACCGTGCTGGCGGAGACATTGACCAGTGAGACGGGCAAACCCCTGCAGCAAGCTTATAATGAGCTGAACGGTGCGCGAAGCCGGATACGGTATTTTTTGGATCATTCGGCGCAGTGGCTGGCCGAGGAGTGGGTGGTAGCGGAAGGGGCTACGCGGGAGAAGATTGTCTATGAACCACTGGGGGTGATAGCGAATATATCCGCCTGGAATTATCCCTACCTGGTGGGGGTCAATGTATTTATACCCGCTTTGATCGGCGGGAATGCTGTCTTTTATAAACCTTCGGAATATTCGACAATAACGGGGCTGCACATTCGCAGGTTGCTGTATGATGCAGGGGTACCGGAGAATGTCTTCCAGGTAGTGACGGGCAAGGGTAAGGCGGGGGAATGGCTGTTGGAACTGCCCTTGAATGGCTATTTTTTCACAGGCAGCTACCGGACGGGGCGGCTGATCGCGGAGAAAGTGGCGTCGAAGCTGGTGCCCTGCCAGTTGGAACTCGGCGGGAAAGATCCTTTGTACGTGATGGATGATGTAAAGGATATTGCCGCGGTAGCGGGGGCGGCGTTGGAAGGTGTGGTGTATAATAATGGACAGAGCTGTTGTGCGGTAGAGCGGATCTATGTGCAGGAAGCCGTATACGATACTTTTGTGCAGTCTTATGTCGAACAGCTGCGGAAGATGGTGGTGGGGGATCCGCGGGAGGCGGGGACAGAGATCGGTCCCTTGAGCAGGCCGGGCCAGCTGGAATTTTTGGAGGGGCAGATTGCCGATGCGGTGGGGAAAGGGGCGAAGCTTTTATATGGGGGGCAAAGGGTGAACCGGAAGGGTTATTTTATCGAACCGGCCGTGCTGGTGGATGTGCATCATGGGATGAAGCTGATGATGGAAGAATCTTTTGGGCCGGTGGTGGGCATTCAGAAGGTGAAAGACGATGCCGAAGCCGTGGCGCTGATGGCGGATACTGAATATGGATTGACGGCTGCTGTGTATTCGGCTAGCTATGAGCGGGCGGAAAAGGTAATGCGGCAGCTGAATACGGGGACTGTTTATTGGAATTGCTGTGACCGGGTGAGTGCGAATGTACCGTGGTCCGGCCGCAAGCATTCGGGGTTGGGGATGACGTTGTCTTATCAGGGGATCAGGGCTTTTGTGCAGCCGAAGGCGTATCATATAAGGGGATGAATGTATATTTTAATAAACAAAAAGGGGGGCTTCATTTGAAGCCCCCCTTTGTATGAGGAGTAGAGTAGAACGCTGGTCCGATCAGTGTTGATTACCTGTTCCGTTGAACTGGTAGCAACCAAGGTCTGCTCCCGGCGGTGTGACTTCAGTGGCGCCATAAATCGGGTCGATCGGCACCACGGTGAGCGGAATAATCGATGTATTGCCCTTGCCAATGAAAGGTGAAGTGGGCTGCAACCGGAAATTATACGAGCCGACGGCGGTAATGGAGAACAGCGGGAGGCCACCGGGTACCGGCAGGGGATAATTGACGAACTCCGGGTTGTCATACTGGACGACAGGCGTACCGTCGTAAGCGTTAGCCTGCGGGTCCGGATAATAGAAATTGGCCGGCAGATAGAGCGATGGATTGGGGATATCCGTCGGCATAGGTTTGGTACAGACGCCGCCGAAGGTAAAGAACTGGTCGGCGATCACGAGGGAATCAGCCCATTGGTAATTATTGCCATAGTACATGTTGGCCGTATCTGCGACGGGATTGTTGACGACCCGGTAGCCGACGCGGCAATTGATAAAGGCGTTATTGTAGAACTGGCCTTCGGCTCCCTGTTCGTAGTCGATGCCGCCGGCTCTTTGTCCGGCCACGATCTGGATGCCGCCATTGACGAAGGTGCTGTTATACATAACGATGTTCGTCTCCGGGGCGCCCACAGGCTGTCCTTTGTTGGATGCTTTCTGGCCGTTGTAGGCTGTGCCAATGAAGAAGTTATAAGCTACTGTTCCCACGGTGCCGCCTTTGCTATTCACACAATCACCGCCGCTACCGCCGGGTTTTTCGAAGGTATTGCGGAACACGTGGATCTTGCCATCGGAGATACGCATGCAGTCATCCGTCCCGCCCCAGGTCCAGGAATCTTCCATGATAAAGTAACCGTTAGGGTTCTGGAAGAGGAGATTATAGGAAGTGCCGGAGGATTGTTCGACAGCGGGGCCATCTACGTTGCCATAGGCAGCGCCTGCAAAATCGAGGTGAGTCCATTTGAGCACCAGCATGGGGCAGGAAGTATCGCACATGATACCCTTCCACAGCCCGATATGGGCGGAGTCCGATGTCAGGGGAAGGTTAGGGGTCAGGTTCTTCGTCACACCGGGAACGGTGAGATAGTTAGGCTGGGTCTGGGTGCCAAGGCTGATCATGGTCCCATGGACGATGATGCCCGAATTGATATTGGCGTTGACTGTCACGCCTGCTTCGAGGATAAGGGTATCGCCGACAGGGACATTGATCGTACAACCCAGCGTATAGGTCTTGCCGGTCAGCATGACGCCTTTGATAGAGCCGCAAAGCGGGGTAGAGTCGCTGATCGCGCCACCCGGCGGCGGGGGGGCCTTATAAGTATAGATATTTGTTTTATCATCGGCCCATTTGGTGCAACCGGATAAGAAACAGCTGCCAAAGCCAAACAGGATGAGAAAAGGGATGATTAATTTCTTCATGATCATATAGTTGATAGATTACTGATGCTGTAATTAAAATTTATACCGGATACCGGCCAGGTAACTGAGGTGATAGATGTCTTTCTCCGCAATGGTATAGTTGCTGCCTGCATCCTGGAAAGGAATAGTATATCCTGGCGGTAGGTGTGCGTTGACCGACTGATAGGGGAATTTGACGTATTCCTTATTCGGTGCGTTGGTCAGGTTGTTGAGCTTGCCGAAGAAGGTGAAATGGTGAGTAATACGCTTTTCCAGCGAGAGGTCGAGCTGGGTGAAGGGTTTCTGCCAGATGTCCAGGTTGGCATAGGGAGAAACCTGAGCTATCCGGTCGCCGGTGTAAGACAGGGCCAGTTGTACATCGAGGCCAATCTTCTGGTCTTTGAACAGCAGAGAGACATTGCCGATGTTGTTGGCCTGGCCTTGCAGCGGGCGTGTCTGGTTGACGGTCTCGGTCTGATTTCCGACCCCGGCGACATAAGTGTACAACAGTTTTGTCGTGGTGATGCGGGAATGAGTGTAGGTGTAATTTGCGGAAACACCGAACATGCCGAAATATTTGGTTACGACAGCCTCTGCACCGTAATTGGTTGCCTCATTGGTATTCTGGGGCTTAAGATATAAAGAACTGGGACCGTTCAGGTTGGTGACGAAGTATTCGATGGGGTCTTCCAGTTTCTTGTAGAATGCACCTACCAGGATCTGATCGAGCAGACCGGGGAACCATTCGTAGCGAAGGTCGAGGTTGTCGGCACGGACATGTTTGAGGTAGGGGTTACCGAGGAAGGTGAATTCGTTATTGGAATTGTCTGTGATGGGCACCAGGTCACCGAATCCCGGACGGCTGATGGATTTGAAATAAGACAGGCGGATGCTTTGATCAGGGGTCAGCGTGTATTTGAAATGGACGCTGGGCAATACGTCTGTGTAATGGATGGTGCCGTAAGCGCCGACGGTAGAAGTTGGCGGGAGAGCGGTATTGTAGGCATCCTGGGTATTTTCTACGCGAACGCCGCCGACCACCTGCAACGGTTGCAGCAGGTTGAATTTAGCCTGGAGATAGCCTGCGATGATCTGCTCGTGCGCAGTATAGGTATTGGCATTGTCAGCAGTGTTGAGACCTTCATTCTGACCAGTGGCCTGAAAATACAGCGGAACGGCATTGATGGTCGTGAAGGGCGTATTAGCAGGGGCCGACGACTGCAGATCGTATTGGTTGTTATAATCCGTCCTTGTCTTGTAGCGATAGAGGCCGCCGGTTTTGAATTCGACTACCCGCTGGAAGAGATTGGGTTTGTAGGTCAGGTTGCCATAACCGGCCCAATCCTGATCGGTATTATGCTGCCATCTTTGGGTGAGGACATTCTGGGTACCGACGGGGATCGTGTTGGAGATGCTGTCTATTTTGCCGCCGCTACCATAGTTGACCTGTTCGTTCCAGTTATAGGTAGCCTGGTCGGGCATTTCTTGTTTAGCGATAGAGTATACTCCGCTCCAGTTAACATTGACTCTGCTGCTGAGGATGTGATCGCCTTGCAGGGTGGCGTTGTAGATGTTCTGGATCTGCCAGGTGCTGCGGTATTCTGGGTTGACGTTTGTCTGCGTGGCGGTGGAGTTTAGGCCGGCTGTGGCGCTATCCGGGGTAAACCTCGTTTCGAATACGTTTTGATGGAGATACAGGTTAAAGAGGGATATCTTATTGCGCGCATTAAAGATATAATCGATTTTGTTCTGCAAGCCGAGCCTATTCGTCTGGGTATTGAATTGCCTGATGTAGGAATCCGAGGGGTTCAGCGTATTGGCCGATGGGCTGGGCAGGGGCTGTGCGTCCGGTACCAGGCGGTCCGAGATAGTGCCTTTGTAGAGGTTCTGATAGCTGGCCGAGACGATGATGCCGAGTTTGCCACCAGCGAAGCGGTCGCCGATAGTCAGTCCCATCGTACTGTTGATGGGATTGGATTTATTGTAATACTGCAGGTTGCCGAGAGAAAAGTTGGCTGGTGTGGCTGCGTAACTATTGCCATTGAGTTCGGCAGGAGACTTTTTATTGATCCCGCTGTGGAGGAAGGCGGTAAAAGGCCGGGTGTTGAAGATCGTGGAATAGCCGCCTGAAGCATTGGCAGAAAGCAGGAATTTATCGGGGGCGCTTTTCATGATGAGGTTCATGGTGCCGCCGATAGCATCACCTTCCATTTCGGGGGTGAGGGCTTTGATGACTTCCAGCCTGTCGAGCATTTCGGAGGGGAATATATCCATCGGAACGAACCGGTATTTATCATCAGGGCTGGGGATCTTGATACCATTGACCAGCGTGCTGTTATAGCGTTGGTCCATACCGCGGATGATGGCATAGCGGCCTTCGCCTGTATTATCGCGTTGGATGGTGACGCCGCTGACGCGTTGGATAGCGTTGGCGACGGTGATATCGGGTGATAGCTCGATGGTGCGGGCAGACATGACGTTCTGGACCATATCGGCGCGTTGTTCGAGTCGGAGTGCTCCTCTGTCGGTTTTCCCGTCAGCGCCGACCGTAACGAAAGCGTTCTCGAGGAACCTGGCGTTCACCCGCATGGCGAAACCCACTTCTTTGACGTCGTTGTCGGAAGTAAGTTCGACATCGACTTCTGCAGGTTGTTCATAGCCAACGGTGCTGGCGACGACCTGGTACTTACCAGCCGGGATATGGCGGAAGGTAAAGGTGCCGTCGAGTTGGACGGTGGTAGTGTAGTGGGTGTGTGCGAGGGTGACGGTAGCACCGGTCATGGGTTCGCCAGTTGCGGCGTCGCGGATCTTTCCCTTGATAGTGCCGGCGTAGGAAAGAGAACCGAGACAGAGACAGATAAAAAAAATGAGGATCGTCTTTTTTCTCAAAAGCATTTTGAAAAGATTTTCGGCAAAACTAGTTGGTGGGAGAAACGGAATGTCGTGTTCGGTGATTGGTAATCTTATGATAATGGTAGCGTAACGATTTGGTAACGTTTGACTCTTATTTAAGTCACATAAAAAAATTATCTTATAATTCTGAAGATGCGCTTCAGAATTGGACTGGCGCGGGTTTCAGCGATTCGAGTGGTTAGCGTCAGGGGGTAAGAGCGAGGGATGGGGAGATGGAAAATGAGAGATTTCGGGTCGGGAGAGGAGGGGGCGGATGGGGGAGGTTTGGGGGGCTTTTTGAGAATAGAGCGACTGCGATGTGTGGGGATAAAAAATGAAAGAGGGGAATAGACATTCCCCTCGCGTCACGACTTGTGACCATTCAAAACTAAAAATATAAATGAAGTTGGAAGTGTTGTCGGGTCAGATAACTGTCAAATGTACTATTCTCGTTGGAAAATGCAAGTTTTGCGCGTTACTAAGTAACTAATTACGGGCAAGAGGACGTTCGAGAAGAGACCGGGCGAGGGACCGGTCGATATTAGAAGCGCCAGCTCCGTGCGGTGGGATGGAGGGGTCACGTCCGAAATACCCGAGGGAACCGAAGGGTACGAGCGAGGGAACCGAAGGGTACGAGCGAGGGAACCGAAGGGTACGAGCGAGGGAAGGCGAGGGACGAAGCCTTGCCGAAGCTCTAAGGACAGCTTTGTGGTCGGGCAGGGCAGAGATGTGTATTTCGTACGCATTTGGCTGTTTAGAGCAGGAGTTTGTCCGGGTTGGGTATAAAATTGAGGAAGGCGTGGAAATTGGCTTTGTACTTCCTTTTATCCAGCCGGTAGAAGTAGGCGCCTTTTTTGGAGCCGGATTTATCCTTTTCTTTTTGTTTGATGAGTAATTCGGTGGACAGCACTTTACGGCTAAAGTTGCGATTGTCGAAATTCGTACCGTAGATGCCTTCGTAGAGCATTTGCAGCTGGGGGATAGTGAATCGTGGGGGGAGCAGTTCGAAGAGGATGGGGTGGAGGGCGGCTTTGTAGCGGAGTTGTTTTTTGGCTATCTCGACCATTTCATTGTGATCGAAGACGAGTTCCGGCATCGAATTGACGTGAAACCATTCGGCGTGGTAGTCGGCGCTGAGTTGTTTTTCGTACCGATGGATATCGATGAGGGCGAAATAGGCGACGCTAAGGGTTCTCTCTACGGGGTCGCGATTGGGGTCACCGAAGGCCTTCATCTGTTCCATGTAGACTCCTTCCAGGCCGGTGAGTTTTTTAAGGACGCGGTCGGCGGCCTGTTGCAGGTCTTCGTCGGGTTGCAGGAAGCCGCCCATGAGGCTCCACTTGCCTTTCTCCGGTTTGAGTCCTCTCTGGATGAGCAATAGCTTGATAGCACTGCCGTCGAAGCCGAAAATAATACAGTCGACGGCGATAAGTGTGCGGGTTTCTCCCGGGTAGCGATTCATGGAATGCGAATAGGTTTTTTACGAAGGTGATATTTCAATAGGTTAGTGAATGTAGTACATTTCGGCTATTTTTTCAATTGATAATATGCCTCATTCCATCGCAATTCGTCCCTGAACCTATACAGTTCTGTATGTTTCCCGATGTGGGCCAGTTCAATGCCGGCCATGTCGGCGAAATCGCGCAGGTGGCCGGTAGTGAGGTTCTGGCTATAGCAGGTATGGTGGGCGCCGCCGGCGATGATCCAGGCCGAGCAGCCCGTCCGCATGTCGGGATAAGGTTGCCAGAGGACGCGTGCGACGGGCAGTTTGGGTAAAGGATGGGCTGGGGTTACAGCCTGCACTTCGTTGACGATGAGCCGGAAGCGGTTGCCCATGTCGACGATCGAGGCATTGAGGGCGGGGCCGGCGGCGGAGTTGAAGACCAGTCGGACAGGATCCGCTTTTCCGCCGATTCCAAGGGGATGGATTTCGCAGGACGGCTTGCCGTCGGCGATCGACTCGCAGATCTCCAGCATGTGAGCGCCGAGAACGAGGTTATTGCCGGGTTCGAAATGGTAGGTGTAGTCTTCCATGAAGGAGTTGCCGCCCTGGAGCCCGGACCCCATGACTTTCATGGCGCGCACGAGTGCAGCTGTCTTCCAGTCCCCTTCTCCCGCGAATCCATAACCGCTGCCCATGAGACGTTGGGCGGCGATGCCCGGCAACTGCGTCATGCCGTGGAGGTCTTCGAAGGTATCGGTGAAGCCCTTGAAGCCGCCGTCCTGCAGGAAGTGGCGGAGGCCCAATTCGATCCTGGCTGCATCGCGCAGTGAGGAATGAGCGGCGGCGCCTTTACGGAGGGAAGGGGCAAGCGTGTAGGTCTCGTCATATTCTTTGACGAGTTTATCGACTGCGGTGTCGGTGGTATCGTTGATGACTTTTACGAGGTCGCCGATGCCGTAAGTGTTGACCGAGTAGCCGAATTGTAGCTCTGCTTCGACCTTATCGCCTTCTGTGACGGCCACCTGGCGCATATTGTCACCGAAGCGAGCGAATTTAGCGCCCTGCCAGTCATGCCAGCCGGCGGCGGCGCGGGCCCAGGTGTTGAGGGATTCGAGGGTTTCCGGGTCTTTCCAGTGGCCGGTGATGACCCTGCGGTCGAGGCGCATGCGGCTCATGATGAAGCCGAATTCCCTGTCGCCATGGGCGCTCTGGTTGAGGTTCATGAAATCCATATCGATGTCCTTCCAGGGGATATCGCGATTGAACTGGGTGTGCAGATGTACCAGTGGTTTTTGCAGCACTCTCAGGCCGCCGATCCACATTTTGGCGGGGGAGAAGGTGTGCATCCAGGCGATGATGCCGATGCAGTTGGCGGTCATGTTGGCCTCCTGGCAGATTTGGTAGATCTCTTCCGGTGACTTGACGGTGGGTTTGTACACGACCTTAACGGGAATTTGCGCGGCGCTGTTGAGTGCCGATGCAATCGTCTGGGAATGTTGTGCTACTTGTTGTAAGGTTTCTTCTCCGTAGAGGTGTTGGCTGCCGGTGACGAACCAGACCTCGAATTTTTTTAAGTCCATATTAACTGGTTGGTGATTATTGTCCGTAATAAGAGTTGGGGCCGTGTTTGCGTTGATAGTGTTTATTGATCAGCGCGTCTTTTAGCCTGGGGGCGTTGACGTCGATCTGCATGGTGAGGTAGGCCATCTGCGCGATGGATTCCAGCACGGCAGAGTTGTAGACTGCCTTTTCCGCTGATTTGCCCCAGGTGAAGGGAGCGTGATTTCCGACCAGGACCATTTCCACTTCTTTGTAGTCGAGTTTTTTATCGCGGAAGACGTTCATGATTTGAAATCCTGTCTGGTATTCGTAGTCACCCCGGATCATCTCGTCATTCATGGGAGGGGCGCAGGGGATGTCGACTGTGTTATGGTCGGCATGGGTTGTCCCGAAGATGGGAATATCCCGTTGCGACTGAGCCCACGCTGTTGCGTAGGTGGAGTGGGTATGGGCGATGCCGCCGATCTTTTCCCAATGTTTGTAGAGAACGGCGTGGGTCAATGTATCTGAGGACGGCCGTAGTTTGCCCTTGACGGTTTTTCCTTCGAAGTCTGCGATGACCATTTTTTCAGGTGAAAGGTCTTCATAAGGAACGCCGCTGGGTTTGATGGCGAAAACGCCGAGGTCGCGGTCGGCGGCGCTGACGTTGCCGAAGGTGAAGAGGACCAGGCCGAGCTTTGGCAGTTGCCGGTTGGCTTCATAGGCTTCCTCCTGGATGTGGGTGTATTTACTCATTTTTCTTTGGTTGTCGATTGGATAAATTGTCCTAATGCCTGATAGTCGCGGAGGCGGCCGGCATAGATGGCCGCGCGATTGGAGTCAGGCGTATAGGTGGTGTCGAAACCCTGGCCGATGGCGGCCATGGCATCTTCTACTTTCGGATAGAGGCCGGCGGCAGTGGCTGCGAACATGGCAGCGCCGAGGGCGCAGGTTTGTTCTGAAGCATGGATGCGAATGGGTCTGTCCATGACGTCCGCCATCATTTGCATGATGAAGGGGGATTTTTTGGCTACGCCACCGAGACCGATGAGGCCGCGGATGGGGACGCCTTCTTCGGTAAAGCGGTCGACGATGGCCCGGGCGCCGAAGCAGGTTGCTTCGACGATAGCGCGGAACAACCGTGGGGCATCGCTACCCAGGTCTAGGCCGGTGATGGCTCCTTTGAGCCATTGATTGGCATCGGGGGTACGGCGGCCGTTGAACCAGTCGAGGGCCAGTTCGTCCTGTGGGCCGGGCTCGAGGGCAGCAGCCTGGCGGCCGAGTTCAGGGATGATACGGTCGATGATACCGGACTCCGAGGGCAGTAGCTGCTGCAAGGGCCAGGACAGGAGATCTCTGAACCAGGCGTAGGCGTCCCCGAATGCGGACTGGCCGGCTTCCATACCCATCATGCCGGGGATGACCGAACCGGGTACCTGCCCGCAGATACCTTTGATGAGGCGGCCTTCCACTTCGTGGAGGGGGGCGACGAGCATATCGCAGGTGGAGGTGCCCATGACCTTGCTGAGGTGATAGGGTTCGATCTGGCCGCCGACGGCGCCCATGTGAGCATCGAAGGCGCCTACGCCGATGATGACGTTGGTGGAAAGGCCGAGACGGCTGGCCCATTCGGGACAGAGAGTGCCTGCGGATTGATCGGAAGTATAAGTCTCAGTATATAAACGGGACGTAAAGCCCTTGAGTAATGGGTCCAGAGAGGAGAAGAAGCTATCGGGGGGGAAGCCTCCTGCGCTAAAGTCTTTTGCCCAAAGGGCCTTATGGCCGGCTGCGCAGACGCCTCTTTTCATTTCAGACACATGGTGGCCGCCGGTCAGCAGAAAGGGTATCCAGTCGCAGTGTTCAACCCAGGAATAGCAGGCTGCCCTGACAGCAGGGTCGGCACGCAGGATGTGCAGTAATTTGGCCCAGAACCATTCGGAGGAATAGATGCCTCCGACGAACTGCAGATAGTTAGTAGGCAAAGTGGCGGCATGGGCATTGATGGCGGTAGCTTCTCCTACGGCGGTATGGTCTTTCCACAGCACGAAAAGGGCGTTGGGATTGTCGCTGAATTCTGGCAGTAGTCCCAGCGGGGTACCCGTCTCGTCTACGGCGACGGGGGTAGATCCGGTAGTATCGATGGAGATAGCCGCTACGTTGCGGGCTGCGGCGGGGCCGGCCTGAGCGAGGCAGGCGCGGATGGTCTGTTCCAGACCTTCAATATAATCGAGGGGATGCTGGCGGAAGCGGTTTTCCGAAGGCTTGCAATACAGGCCGTCTTTCCAGCGTGGATAGTAAAAGACGGCTGAGGCGATTTCGGCGCCGTCGGCGGCGTTGACGAGGAGTGAGCGGACGGAATCTGTTCCATAATCTACGCCGAGTACAAAGTTCTCTTTTTGCATATTGCTATTATATAAGATGCAATTAATATCCGTCAAAATAACATTTATTTCTTCGGTTGTAAAAAAATATTTTGAGAGTATAATAGTCGGGGGATCTGCATTAGATTTGTGAGCTACTAATCTTGTTCGGGCTACTAATCTTATTATTAGGAAGAAAGGCGAAAGATTTTAAGCAATTTTGCCGGGCCTATCAGCCCTATCCGGACAAAGGCCTTCCAGGGGCATCGCTGCCGGGCCGATTTTTTGCTGCGATGATAATGGAAAGAGATCAGGGGAAAGCGGGGCCCTCCCCTGATAGAAGTGTAATAAAATCCCAGAGCCTTAACCAAATTTTTGTGTCGATCGTAAGATACGTAAAAATCATTTTATGATACCTTGTACTGATTGAAAAATACGCATAACGTATTTCTTAAATTTGGAAGGCGTTGATTCATAGAAGCTTATCTTCGCTTTTGCGTGTTGGTTATACCAGAAATAGCCTAAATTGTCTTGCCCCTCAAACTGCCAGAAGAAATGGAAAAAAAGATTAAAATTAACAGGATCAAGGCTGTCTTAGCAGAAAAAGATATATCGCATAAAGACCTGGCGATCAGAGTAGGCATAGCGCCCAACAGCGTTACGCGGATTTGCAACAATGAATTTCAGCCTACATTAAAACTGTTGCGGGAGATTGCGTTGGCGCTTGATGTGGACATCAGGGAGCTGCTTATTCCTACGCGAAGCTCCTGAGTTTTGTCTTTTACCGGGCATCCGTTGCATAAAAGATGGTTTTAGTATCTTTAATCGTTTATTGAAAAAAAATATACTATGTCCATCTTATCTTCCTGGATCGGCCGGCTATCCTTCCGGTTCCCGGGGTACTTTATCCTGTTCCTGCCGGTTGCCTTTCTTTTAATGGGCCAGGGAATACACGCTCAGCCCAAAACACGTTCAGCGATATTATTCGATTATTGGCCGGATAGCCTCCGGCGGGAACTGTCCCATGCGACGACACTGCCTGAGAAGGCTCGGTGGTTTATTTTACTGGCCACTTATTATTATGGGCAGGACAGTATGCAATCGGAGGCATATGGGCGGCAGGCTGTTGAAGCGGCTGAGATGAGCCGTGACAGGATGCTGATGATCAGGACTTATATTGGCAATGGCGAGCGGTTATCCCAGAACGGGGGACAGGCAGGTGATCCGGAACGGGCAATGGAAAATTTTCACCGGGCAGAAGATATTGCCCAGGAGGAGAAACTGGATGCGGGTCTGGTGTACAGTTATTGCGCGTTAGCGCGGGTGTGCCGACTGCAGGGTGATGATGCGCGGGCGCTTGGGTACAGTAATCAGGCGGTTGTATTGGCGGAGGAGGGGGAGGATGATTCGCTGAAGGTGTTGGCTTATGCGTCGCTTGGTAATTCGTATAATGCCAGGAATGAAAAATTGTCTGCCTTCAGGAATTATCTGAAAGCCTTGGATGTGGCGGAACAAAGTAAAAAGGACCCATTGATACGGTGTGTGGCGGAACGTCTTTCTTATTTTTATGCGAGTATTCATTCGGATGATAAGGCGATCGACTATGCGTTAAGGATGGAGGAGCTGGACCGGACAATGCGCCATTTCGACGATCTGGCGAATGACTATAGCCAGATAGGGAAACTGTTTGCGGAGAAGAAGGAATATGATATCGCGCTGGGCGCCTATGAACATGAGGCGGCGATCGGAGATAGTATTCACTATGATCTGGCAGATATCCAGGCCTATTTCGATATTTTCAGTTTGTATTTGAACAGCCAGCAGTATGCGAAGGGGATGGCCTACATGAATGTGCATCCGCTGGTTCTGGATTATATAGATCGGGCGGGGCTGCGCTATTTTATCGATCAGTGTTACGCGGATGCTTATGTGCGAATGGGGAGACTGGATTCAGCGGGCTTTTATTTCAACAAGGCTGAGCGGGAGATGGATAGCAAGGGCAGCCCTTACGCCAGGGCATCCCTGTATGATGATGCAGGTTATTTCTACCGGAAAAAACTGGATGGGCAGCGGGCTGCGCAGTATTACCTGAAGGAAGAGGCTATAGGAAAGGCAACCGGTAGCCTGAGGTTAATAGAGACTGCGGCGCAAAATCTGGATAGCCTTTATTCGGGAGTGCACGATTATCAGCAGGCTTATGTGTATCATGTGGAATATGTCAGGAATGCGGACAGTCTGCGGAGCCTGGCCCGGGAGGCGGACCTGCTGAAACTGGAAGTGGATAATGACAACAGGCGGCGGGATCGGGAGGCACGGGAGGAGGAACTTGCACGGGAGCACCGGCACAATGTGCAATATATGGGCTTTACCGTGGGACTGGTCGTGCTGTTCATCGCACTGGTCATGATGGGCTGGCTGGCGGTACCGCCTTCTGTGATCCGGACGCTGGGTTTTTTGTCCTTTATCTTTCTTTTCGAATTTATTATTCTCCTGACAGATAAACAGATCCAGGGCTGGACGAATGACGAGCCGTGGAAGGTTCTGTTGATCAAGGTCGCGCTCGCGGCAGTATTGGTGCCGCTGCATCACTGGCTGGAGCATAAGGTGATCGTGTACCTGAGCAACCGGAAGCGTTTCAAGGCGGAGCATGGAGTGCAGGGGGCTGCGGAGCACTGAGGAGCGTCTGTGGCGCAGTTTTAACAGAATTAAATTCTGTTTTATAATTTTATTTGGAATTTAATTCTAATTATTAGTATATTTATAGCATAATGATGGAATTTGCGTTGGATAATATCGATCTGCGGATCCTGCGGCTGATGCAGGAGAATGCCCGGATCTCGAATGTGGATATGGCCAAGCAGCTGGAGATGGCGCCATCCGCTGTGCTGGAGCGAGTGAAGAAGCTGGAGCAGAAGCAGGTGATCCAGCATTATACGACGAGTATCAATCCGGCCGCAGTGGGGCAAAGATTGCTGGCCTTCGTGTTCATCCGTACTTCGGAAGCGTTCGACAGGGGAGAGATGGGGGCAGCATTGGCCAAAATAGAGGAAGTGCAGGAGGTGCATATTATTGCGGGCGAGGATTGCTGGCTGGTCAAGGTGAGGACGGCCGATTCGGCGGAACTGATGGCGTTGATGCGGAACAAATTCGCGAAGATTCCTACTATACAATCTACGAAAACGACGATCGTGCTCGAGACGATCAAAGAACAACAAAAGGTAGTTATACCTATCATTAAAAAATAATTTTATGTCATCTACTGTCGGGCAGACGCCTTCAGCGGTGAAGGTGGCGGCTGCATTTACTACTGTCTATCTTGTCTGGGGTTCCACCTATTTTTTCATCCGATTGTCGGTTCAGCATATTCCGCCGATGCTGGTAGGGTGTCTGCGCTATCTTCTCGCGGGTATCCTGATGCTGTTGTGGTGTGTGATCACCGGAGAAAAGATCTTCTCCTGGCGCGTGATCAGGCCTGCCATTGTGAGCGGGTTGTTGTTGCTGGTTGGCGGCAATGGTGCGCTGATCTGGGCGGAACAATACGTCTCCAGTTCACTGGCAGCGATCCTTCTGGCCGCAGGCCCTATCTGGTTCGTCGTGCTGGACAAAGGGAAATGGGCGGAGAATTTCAGGAGTAAGGCTACGATTGTGGGTTTGCTGGTCGGTTCCGTCGGGGTGTTGATGTTATTTGGGGAAAAGCTCTGGGGTAGTGACGTTCAGGACGGATCCGTTGCGGGTGGTCGTCACCGCGAGATGGTCGCCCTGGTTGTACTGGTGTTGTGTGCTATTTCCTGGGCTGCGGGGTCGCTGTATTCGAAATACAAGGCTGTGGGGAATTCCAATTCGGTCAATGCGGGGTGGCAAATGATGTCGGCAGGAATATGCTTCATTTTATTGAGCTGGGGTAGCCGCGAGTGGGTGTCATTCCGTCCGCAGGAAGTGCCCTTGTCTTCCTGGCTTTCCATTGCCTATCTGGTGACGATGGGGTCGCTGGTAGGGTATAGCGCCTTTACCTGGCTGCTGCAGGTACGGCCTGCCACGCAGGTCAGCACACATGCGTATGTGAATCCGGTTGTGGCGGTCCTGCTGGGGGTATTTTTTGCCGGTGAGCATTTGTCTTTGATCCAGCTGGGGGGATTGTTGGTGATCCTGATCAGTGTGCTGCTGATCAATCTGGCTAAATACAGGGCGGCGGTTGGTGCTAAGGTTTTCGGGGAGAGGACGCGAGAGCGTCCGATATACCCGAGGTAACCGAAGGGTACGAGCGAGGGAAGGCGAGGGACGTACCCGAGTCTCGAAGGGTACGAACGAGGACGGGGCAAGGGACGACGCCCCGACGAAGTTCAGTGCCGAAGCTCTAAGCGACAGCGCTGCGGTCGGGCGGGCAGGAATAAGCTGGCTGCGGAATAGGCTGCCGCAACGCTTGGGGCCCCGATCTGGTGAGGGATTTTCGAAAAGGAATAATATTCGTTAACTTGGGTCTTAGCTGTTACGAACCTTTTCAGAAAAACACGGGCCATGGACTATAGAAGCATAACAGAACAGGCACAGCATTATGTAAGGACTTATTTTGATACGCACGCCGACGACCACCTTATCTATCACAATTTATACCACACCGAGCAGGTCGAGAAGGCCGCTACGCAGATTGCGCGGCATTATAACTTAAACGAAACGGATCTTTTTATTGTACAGGTAGCCGCGTGGTTCCATGATATCGGGTATTTTACGGGCGGAGCTGCGGGTCATGAGGAAAGGGGGGCGAAACTGGCGGAGGACTATATGAAGGGGACGGGGGTGGAACCGACTGTAGTCGATGGTATCCGGAAGTGCATTCTGGCCACTCAAATACCGCAGCGGGCGGTCAGCCTGACTGAGCAAATTGTTTGCGACGCGGATCTCGTCCATTTGGGGACGAGTGATTTCGAGGAGCGTAACAAGCTGATGCGAAAGGAGGCGGAGGCGTTGCGGCATGACAAGATCAGTAAGGAGGATTGGCGGAAATCTGCCATCCGGTTACTGGAAGGCCATCAATATTATACGGATTTCTGCCGGCTCCTGCTAAATGACAAGCAGCGGGAGAATCTGGCGCAGTTGAAGCATAAGGAGGAGGAGCATGAGCATGAGCATGAGCGACATGGGGCAGAAGAGCGGGGCGGCGTAGTGACGACGGCCACTGAGAAGGGTATGGGCATAGGGGAGCAGGCAAGTGTGGGAGGCCCGGGGGGAGGGACGCTGCCCGGAGGAGGAAAGATGCCTGGAGGAGGCCATTCCTCCGATGGGGTAGAGAAATTGGTGCGCAAGCATTTGCAGGTAGAAGACGCACAGGAGAGCCAGCTGCCGACAACGGCGGAGAAGGGGAAGAAAGTCAAGAAAAAAGATCCGGGTCGGGGGATCGATACGGTTTTCCGGATCACCTCGAATAATAATCAACGGCTGAGCTCGCAGGCGGACAGCAAGGCGCATATCCTGATACAGGTCAACTCGATCATCATTTCTGTCCTGTTGAGCCTGTTGCTGCGGAAGATCGAAGATCATACTAACCTGGCCGTTCCGGCCATCATTCTACTCACTGTCAATCTGGTGACCATCATTTTTTCCATCCTGGCGACCCGGCCGCATATTCCGCCGGGCAAGTTCACTCCCGAGGACCTGGAAGAAAAGAAGGTCAACCTGCTGTTTTTCGGTAATTTTTACAAGATGAGCCTGGAAGAATATGCGGGGGGGATGCTGCAACTGATGGAAGACCGGGATTTCCTTTACGGCAGCCTTATCCGGGATGTTTATTACCAGGGGATTGCGTTGGGCAAAAAATATCGGTGGCTACGGTTGTCCTACAACGTGTTCATGTATGGGTTGATCGCATCGGTGATTTCCTTTCTGATCGCTGCGTTGGTCTATCCACAAAAATGAGTGATTCACTTTATTGACGGCTGTTATGAAGAATTCCATCGTTCATATTATAAAAGATCCGGAGGGAGGTAGTCAACTGGACACCCGGTTGTCTTTCCGCGCTTTCATCCGGTTTATGAAGGAGCGGCGGCAGCGTGAAAAAACGCAGAAGGTGCGGTATTTCGATTTCCTGATCCATCATTTTGAAGAGCGCTTGCTAGGTAAGGACCTATTGGAGCCGGAGGAGATGCAGAACTACGCGGATCTGATGGAACTGGTCTATTCCAGTATTTTCCCGGCGATTGCCGATGAGCGGGACAATCTGTGGGCGTTATCGATACCGATGCAACCGTCGATCGTCTATGGCACGAATGCCTTCTATGATCTATTGCTGGATCCTGTCACTGGTCAGGTCAGGGCCAGTATGGTCGACAAGGAGGACAGGGAACGCAGGAAGCTGAACCTGGAGTTGATCTATTCGGTGATCCTGTCCCGATTATATAGTATTTCCTTTTCTACCGGTGACAGTCTGATCCGTTCGCTGCCCAATGAGCGTACCGGGCTGCCGAGTTTTTACCGGTTGAATATCGATACCCGGTTTGTAGATGTTGTGTCGAAGGGACTGCTGCCGGTGGTCGATTGGCAGCAATTTCCTTCACACCGGCCAGCATCGGAGATCGTCTTGTGGTTGATGGAGCACCTGCCGATAGCGGACTTCCAGTTCCAGGGTATTGCTGCCATTACGGTGACGGATGTGACGACGGCTTATGTGATCAACAATATCAAGTCGCTGATCCTGGATCCTGCGCACTGTGACCTTGGGTCTACCCATGATGAAGTGATGGGGCTTTTGCAGATCCTGAGCGGCACGAAGGATGTCGAATTCGGGCTGATGCCTTTCCTGAAGATCAACGGCCGGCCGGTTTTTTCCGGCGATAGCTGTCATCATAGTGCGCTGGGAGCGGCTGCGGAAAGTGAGCCGCAGCAAGAGGCGAATTACCTGGAGCTGTTCGACAATTATATGCGGGAGCCGCGCATGATCTTATATGAGACGTTCCCTGACTACCAGGAAGGCGAGCCTTTTTTCCTGGGATCCTTGCGGCGTGCGGGGATACGGGGTTATGGGCTGATGCCTGTCTTTTACAATAACAGGCTGGCGGGGGTGCTGGAAATCGCCTCGCGGAAGGCCGGGATGCCGGACGCTGCATTGTTGTCACGGCTGGATGTCGTCATTCCCCTGCTGGCGCAGTTATTACAGCGGGCCAGCGATGAATTCGACGACCGGATCAAAACGATCATCAAAGAGAATTTCACTTCGCTGCAACCGGCGGTGGAATGGAAGTTCAACGAGGCCGCCTGGCAGTTCGAGCAGCAGCGGCGAATGGGTGAATCGCCGGCTGTCGGGACGATCTATTTCAAGAAGGTCTATCCTTTGTATGGCGCCATAGACATCCGCAATTCTACGATCGGCCGGAATGGTGCGTTGCGGCAGGATCTGCAAACGCAGTTCGGGATCCTGACTGAAACCCTTGAGGCTTTGTACCGGGCGGTGGAACTGAAACTGTTGGAGGAGATGATCTATCATTGTCATCAATGGCAGCGGGCGCTGGAAGGAGGGATGACGACAGCGGATGAGCTGAATCTCCATACTTTCATCTCCGAAGAGGCAGGGGCCTTCCTGGAGCACTTCGCCAGCAGCAGGCCGGATATGGTTCCATTGCTGGAGCCCTATCTAAAAGCTATCGATCCGGAAGAGGGTATTGCTTTCCGGAACCGGCGTGACCTGGAGAGATCGATACAACTCATCAATCAAACGACCAATCAGCACCTGGAAGAAGCTAACGATGAATTACAGCGCTCTTATCCCTGTTATTTCGAGAAATTCCGTACGGATGGAGTGGAGTATGACATCTATACGGGGCAGTCGATTGCGCCGGACAAACCGTTTGACGTCCTGTACCTGCATAATCTGCGGTTGTGGCAGCTGAACAGTATGGCTACGATTGCGAGGCTGACGAATGGGTTATTCCCGGGGGTGACAGAGCCGATGGTGACGACGCAATTGATTTTTGTGCATACACAGTCGATAGATATAAGCTTCCGGAAGGATGAAAGGCGTTTCGATGTCGAAGGGGGGTATAATATCCGGTACCAGATGGTCAAGAAGCGGATCGACAAGGTACATGTGCGGGATACGAATGAGCGGCTGACACAGCCGGGCACTATTGCCATCATTTATTTCAACGATAAGGAGGCTGAAGAATATGCGGGGTATATCAAATATCTGCAGGAGAAGCAATTGTTGAAGCAGGAGGTGGAGAATCTGGAACTCGAGGAATTACAGGGGGTCACCGGATTGCGGGCATTGAGGGTGGGAGTGAAAATGGCCGAGGTGGTTATGGTTATGGTTCTGTTGTTATGGGTATTCTCTGCGCTGGGTGGGTGTCGGGATCGGGATAAGCCGTCGCAAAAAACTTCGCGGGTTGAGGCCGTTGCTCCGCCCGGACCGCATGGATATAACCTGGCGGCGCCGAAGAAATATGTTATGCCGGAGCCGTTGAGGGAGATTTCGGGGATCACTTTTCTGCGAAACGATCCCGATACGATGTATGCGATAGAGGATGAGACGGGAAAGCTGTTCTATTTTCATCCCGGGGGTGCGAAATTTCCTTATCACAAGTTTGGCAAGCATGGGGATTATGAGGATGTGACAGTGCTAAACGACAAGGAGTTCGTGGTGTTGCGGAGTGATGGGAGTCTGTTTGTTATGCCGGTCGACGCGGTGCGCGGTTCAAGGGGGTCGAAGGATGGTGGTGAAGGGCTGTCGAAAGCGGTGCGGGCCTATGAACATATCCTGCCGGCGGGCGAGTATGAAGGGTTGTATGGGGATGAGGGCGGCCGATTGATCGCTTTGTGCAAGAACTGTGCGGATGATGACCAGCAGAAGGAGGTGTCGGGGTATGTGCTGCAATATGGAGCGGGTGGGGCGCTGGCGATCACGCAGCATTTCAAGGTAGAGGTACCGGCGGATAAACTGACGAGCATTCACAAAACGGTGAAGTTTCATCCTTCCTGTCTGGCGCGGCATCCCCTGACGCACGAATGGTATATAATTAGCAGTGTCAATAAGGCCTTGCTAGTGCTGGATGACCAGTGGAAAGTCAAAAATATTTATCCATTGAATCCTGTGCTGTTCAAGCAGCCGGAGGGGCTGGCATTCGACAAGCAGGGCAATATGTACATTTCCAATGAGGGAGGAGAGGGCAATGCCAATGTGCTGGAGTTTGCTTATCAACCTTAACCAAACTAAGCTGACGAATGAGAAAAATGATGTCGGCGATCGGGCTGTGTATATTATTCATCTTGATGCTGGAGGGGGCGTACGGGCAAGACACGGCGCGAGACCCTGTGGTGCGGCGGTTGTTCCTGGTAGGGGATGCGGGTACCTTGATTAACGGGCATCAGCCGGTGTGTGACTGGCTGCGTGCGCATGTGGACTGGAACGATACGGCCAATATGCTGATCTATCTTGGTGACAATATATATCCCGGCGGGATGCCGCCGGAAGGGAGCGCCAGCAGGGAAGAGGCCATCCGGATACTAGGTGATGAGGTATCCGTCGTTGCAGGCAAAAAAGCGAAGGCTTTCTTTGTCCCGGGCGACCATGACTGGCGGGAGGGGCGTTCCGGCGGCTGGCAGCAGCTGAGGAATGAAGAAACGTACCTGGATTCGACGGGTATGGCCAACGTAGAGATGCTGCCGAAAGACGGTTGTCCGGGACCGGTAGCTCTACCCGTGGGCGATAAGATGGTGCTGGTCTTTATGGACAGCGAGTGGTGGTTGCAGCAGGAGGATGACCGGCCCGGCCTGCGAAGCAGCTGTGATTGCCGGGATGAGAAATCCATCGTCGATGCCCTGAAAGACATTGTCAGTACCTATCCTGACAAGTTGATCGTACTGGCCATGCATCACCCCTTCTATACACATGGGGAACATGGCGGATATTTCACTTTCGAACAACATATCTTCCCGCTGACGGACTGGAGCTCTGGTCTGTATATTCCCTTGCCGGTGATCGGATCGGTCTACCCATTGGCCAGAGGCGTTTTCGGCAATGTGCAGGATACGCGTAATCCCCGGTACAAAGAACTGCGGGAGCAGGTGGAAGCGGTGATCAAAGGACACCCGAACATTGTGCATGTGGCGGGTCATGAGCATACGCTGCAATTATTAGGACAGGATAGTGTCTATTATATCGTTAGCGGGGCAGGGGCAACGACGGCGAGGGTAAAGATGGGAGACCATTCTTTATTTGCCCGGTCCGATCAGGGATTTGCGGTGATTGAGCAATGCGAGAGCGGCCGGTCGGCCATCAAATTCTATACGGTGGATGCGAAAGATCTGGATCAAACGGCTTATATCGCAGGACTGCCGCCGCTGCCGCCGCCGGTGCGCGATACGGTGGCCCTTGCGCGTACCTTTCCGGATTCTGTGACTGTGACTCCCGCCTCTTATTTTTTGGCCGGCGGCCTGAAGCGGTTCCTGATCGGCGACAATTACCGGAAGGAATGGGCTGCGCCGGTTAGGGTAAAGGTATTCGACCTCACTGGTTGGAAACCTTTGCAGCGTGGGGGTGGCACTGAGACCCGATCATTACGGCTGGAAAATGCAGCGGGCACGCAATATGTCCTGCGGGGTGTCGAAAAATATATTACGGATGCGGCGCTGCCCCAGGCTTTGGTAGGGGCGGCCTTTGTGAAGGATCTGGTCACGGATGGCGTTTCTGCCAGTTACCCTTATGCGGCGTTATCTATTCCGCCATTGGCCAGTGCATTGCGGGTACCGCATGCGAGTCCGCAACTGGTCTTTGTCCCTGATGATCCGCGGCTGGGGAAATTCAGGAGTGATTTCGCCAATGTGTTTTGTTTCCTGGAGGAGAGGGAGCCGGGCAATGGGAAGAAGACCTATAGTACGCCTGATATGGAGAAAAAGCTACAGGAAGACAATGACAATTCCATCGATCAGCGAAAGGCTTTACAGGCGCGGTTGTTGGATATGTTTGTCATGGACTTCGACAGGCATGAGGATCAGTGGCGTTGGGAGGCGGATGATAACGGAAAGGGTAAGACGTTCTCGCCGGTGCCCCGAGACAGGGATCAGCCTTTTTTTATCAACCAGGGTTTAATTCCTCATTTTGCCGGCTCCGACTGGGTGTCGCCGCAGTTACAAGGGTTCCGGCCGAAGGCAAGGAATATCAGGACCTTCAACTATAATGCCCGGAATTTCGATCACAACTATCTGACTGAACTGACGGGAAAAGACTGGCGCACGATGGCGGAGGCGGTCCTGGCTACCATGACGGATTCGCTGATCGATTATGCGTTGAGTCTGCAACCTGCGCCGGTGCATCCTTATTCGCTGGCTTCGATCGCTGCCAAATTGAAGGCAAGGAGGCAGTATTATGTGGAGGAGATGATGACGTATTATCGATTCCTGGCTGAGGTGGTGAGTATTTATGGCAGTGATAAAAGAGAATGGTTCGATATTGAGCGGGGTCGTGATTCGGTGACGGTGACGGTCTACAAGATCAACAAGGACGGGGAACATAATAAAGTGTTGTATAAGCGGGTATTCCTGGCTGATGAGTCGAAGGAGGTGAGGTTGTATGGGCGCGGCGGGGATGATGTTTTCCATAGCTATGGGGCAGGAGGCGGGGGAATCGTCGTGCGACTGATCGGTGGTCCGGGGAAGGATCTTTTCATCACGGAGGCGAAGGCGCCGGCAGGGAAGACGCGGATCTATGATTTGAAAGAAGGGGTGGAACGGAAAGATTCGGTGGGGACGGCGGCGCAGGGAGTGAAAGGCGAGAAGGAGCAAGGGGAACGGAAAGACTCTGTAGAAACAGCTTTTGAGGGAGATGGTGCGCGGCGGGTACTCTTGTCGGGTGATCCGGCGGTGAATTCGGTGAACAGGCTGGGCTTTAAATACAATGTGCTGGCGCCATTGCTGGATGTGGCCTATAACCCCGACGATGGAGTATTTCTGGGGTTGCAGTTCCACTATACCGTACAGGGGTTCGATAAGGAGCCTTATAAACAGCTGCATATTTTATCGCTGGATCATTCGCTGGCGACGAAGGCCTATGCTTTCAAATATTCTTTCGAGTCTATTCATGCGGTCGGCCGGGCGGATCTGCTGGCGCACCTGGATATCCGGGCGCCGGAAAACACCGTCAATTTCTTCGGCTTTGGAAACGAGAGTGTTTATGAGAAGGACACCAAGGACGGGGTACGCTATTATCGGGCGCGTTACAACAGCTATGAGGCCGACATGCAACTACGGCGGAGGCTGGGTATATTGTCTGTGGCGGCAGGCCCGGCGTTAGAATATTTTACGATGGACAGCACGGATAATGTAGGTCGCTATATAGATCAGTTCACCGTGAACGGGTTGAACCGGTCAGACTTATACAGAGACCGGATATATGCCGGTGGGCGACTCTCGGCAGTGATCGACAACCGAAATGACAAGATCATGCCTTCCCGGGGAATTTTCTGGCAAAATCAATTTAGCAGCTATGGCGGCCTGAACGGGGAGAGCCATCCCTATTCGAAGCTGAATTCATCGCTGGCTTTATACACCAGTTTCAGCACTAAGGCGGACCTGGTACTGGCCACGAGGGTGGGATGGGGCAGGACATTTGGTCAATATGAGTTTTATGAGGCGCAGACGCTGGGAGCGCTGGAAGATCTGCGGGGATACCGGAAATATCGCTTTACGGGTGACGAAGAATTTTTCCACAACTTCGATGTGCGGGTGAAACTGGCTGAATTCCGGACCTATCTTTTCCCGGGTTCGCTGGGGCTTCAGTTCTTCAACGATATCGGCAGGGTCTGGCAACAGGGGCAATCCAGCGAGGAGTGGCATGACGGTTATGGGGGTGGGATATGGATCAGCCCGCTGAGGCGGATGGTGTTGTCTGCCTGTTATGCTGAGGGGACTGATGGCGGGATGGTGCTGCTAAAATTAGGATTTCAGTATTAGTGTTTTTGAATAGATGGAAACACTTATATAGCATAAGTAATAAATGTAAAATAGAAGTAATAAATGGGTCTTGTCACGCGTTCTTCTTGGAACCGGCATTTCATTTATTATGACCCCTTTCCGCAACCTATGTTGTCTTTTGCTGCTGTCCAATATCGCTTATTCTCAAACGGCGCATCTTTCGTTTGAGCATATTGGAACGGCTCAGGGTCTGTCGCAGAGTAATGTAATCTGCTCTATACAGGATAGCCGGGGATTCATGTGGTTCGGCACGAGGGAAGGGTTGAATAAATACAATGGGTATTCTTTCACAGTTTATAAGAACCAGATAGGAGACAACAAAAGTCTCGCCAATAACCAGGTCAACGCCATGATCGAGGATGACAAGGGTAATCTCTGGATTGGCACCTGGGGCGGCGGTTTGGACCGGTATGACCGGAAGACAGACCATTTCGAGCATTTCAAGCATCATCAGAACGATCCGAACAGTTTATCGAGCGACCTGGTAGTGTCGCTGCTGAAGGATAGTCAGGGGGCCATCTGGGTGGGAACGGAAGACGGAGGCTTGAACCGAATGGATTCGCCGGGCAGATTCGTCCATTATGTCCATCGTGACGGCGATAATAACGGTCCGGGAGGCAATTATATTAAGATGCTGGCGGAAGATAAGGAACACCGGATCTGGATAGCCACTCATAACGGGCTGTGCTGGCTAAATCCGTCGACCGGTACGTGGCGGCGATTCGCCCATAGTGATAGCAAGCCGGGATCAATACGAAGCAATGACATCACCAGCGTTTTTTGGGATAGTAGAAATCGGCTGTGGGTGGGAACGAATACAGGTCTTGACCGGCTGCTGGATCCGTCGACGGGTGAGTTCGTTCATTACCCGGGCGAAAATTCACAGGAGAGAGGCATTACCAGTCACCTGGTCAACATGACGACCGAGGATGGCGAAGGGAATATCTGGATCGGAACGGAGAATGACGGGCTGATCATCCTTAATCCAATCTCGGGAGTCGTATATCACTACCGCCATGATGAAATCGATCCGGCAAGTGTTTCGACCAACTCGCTATGGTCGATCTATATGGATTCCAAGCAGAATATGTGGCTGGGATCCTTTACCGGCGGGATCGATTTTGTGAACCGGGATTCCCGGAAATTCATTCATTACAAGCATAATTCTTCCCCGAATAGTTTGAGCAGCAACCAGGTGCTCTGTCTTTACGAGGATGCATCGCAAGGTTTATGGGTGGGCACCGACGGTGGCGGGCTGAACCTGCTGGACCGAAGGACGGGGCAGTTCACGCATTACCGGCATACGCCGGGTAATCCGAATAGTATTTGCGGCAATTTCGTTCTGAGGGTAACCGGGGACAGCAAGGGCAATCTATGGATCGGCACCTGGGGGGATGGATTGACGATATTCAACCGAAGGAGCAATACGTATCAAAATTTGAGGCATCGTCCGGGAGATGCCGTCAGCCTGGTAGATGATCGGGTCTGGACACTTTGTGAGGACCAGGACCATCGGATGTGGGTAGGCACTTATGGCGGGGGATTAGACGAGTATGATCCGGAACGCCAGGCCTTTATCCATCATCGTCATGACGACAAGGATCCTACGAGCCTGATCAACGATAACATCCATGCGGTAATGCAGGATAGTAAGGGCCGGCTGTGGATCGGGACGGACGGGGGAGGGATGGATCTGTATAATCCCTTGACGGGCAGGTTTTCTCATTATCGTCACATGGCCGGGCAAAATAGTATTTGCAGCGATTACATCAATAATATCATCGAGTCCAAAAATGGGGATCTTTGGATCAGCACAACAGAGGGGCTATCCCGATTTGAGGTCAATGCGAACCGCTTTACGACTTATACGACCAATGATGGATTACCGGACAATGTGATTTTCGGGGTATTGGAGGATTCGACGGGTTGTTTCTGGATCAGCATGAATAAGGGTCTCTGCCGGTGGGATCGGGTGCATAACCAGATCCATCCTTTCACTGTAGCGGACGGGCTGCAGGCGAATGAATTCAAGGAACAGGCTTATTGTAGCACCCGTTCGGGTCTACTATATTTCGGGGGTATCAACGGGTTCAACGAAGTTTCTCCTGAGCATGTGCCCTACGATCATTTCGATGCGCCCCTGGTGATGACAAGTTTCCAGGTCTTCAACCAGGAAGTGCAGATCGGGGAAGATAGTAAAGGGCCTGCGGCGCTGCCAATGGCGATTTCCGAAACACGGCATATTACTTTGCCCTATAAGAGTTCTGTTTTTTCTTTTGCCTTTGCCTCGCTGAATTACACGGACAGGGAAAAGAAGCAATATGCGTATATGCTGGCGCCCTTTGACAAGGAGTGGAATTATGTAGGTACGAGGCGATCGGCCACTTATACTAACCTGGATCCGGGTCATTATGTGTTCAAAGTCAAGGGCCTGAATAACGACGGGCAGTGGTCGGAGAAGATATTGACCCTACCAGTGGAGATCCAGCCGGCATTCTGGAATACGACATGGTTTCGGGTACTGCTGGTCCTTTTCATTATCGGAAGCATCGTCGCCTTTGTGCGTTTGCGGATCAATACTATAAATGCGCTGACGCGGGAATTGGAACGGCAGGTGCAGGAGCGAACGGAGAGGCTTACGATGCTGAGCCAGGAGGAGCGTAAAGCGAGGGAAGAGGCGGAACATGCCCGGGAAGAGGCGGAGCAGGCGAACAAGGCGAAGAGTATTTTCCTGGCTACGATGAGCCATGAAATCCGGACGCCGATGAATGGTGTTATCGGCATGTCATCATTGCTGGAGAAAACGCAACTAACGCGGCAGCAGCGAGAATATAATGCTACGATCCTCTCTTGTGGGGAAAGCCTGCTGAGTGTGCTAAATGATATACTGGATTATTCCAAGATCGATTCGGGTAAAATGGATATTGAGCAAGCGGATTTCGATCTACGGGGGTGTCTTGAAGGAGTACTGGACTTGTTCTACGAAAAGGCACTGCAATCCGGGCTGAAACTGCTGTGCTGGATCGAAGGGGATGTGCCGCCGCAGATTGTTGGCGATGCCCTACGGTTACGGCAGGTGTTGATTAACCTGGTGAGCAATGCGATAAAATTCACCCATGAAGGGGAGATCTTTGTGGGGGTGAGTATGTTGAGCAAGGATGCGGTGGGGGCGATAGACCTGGTATTCGAGGTACGCGATACGGGGATAGGGATACCGGCGGAAAAGATCGGCATGCTATTCAAGTCTTTCTCGCAGGTTGATTCTTCGACAACGCGTAAATATGGAGGGACGGGTCTTGGGTTGGCGATCAGCGAGAAACTGGTTAGGCTGATGGGTGGAAAGATATCGGTGCAAAGCCAGGTAGGGGAAGGCACGCTGTTTACCTTTACGATCCGGACAAAGGTGGGAAAATTCAATCCGACGATGGTGAAAAAAGAGCAAAGGGTGATGGATAAAAATTTTGCGGGTGATTTTCCGTACAGGATCATGGTGGCGGAAGACAATGTTATCAACCAGCAGTTGATCCTGCATATCCTGGGTAATCTGGGATATGAGCCGGATTGTGTGGACAATGGGTCGCAGGCGGTGAGTGCGCCGGGGGAATATGATCTCATCCTGATGGATATACAGATGCCGGAGATAGATGGGTTGGAGGCCACGCGGATGATCCGGCGTCGTTCGGGGCATCAGCCTGTCATTATAGCGTTGACTGCCAATGCCATGCGGGGAGATAAAGAAGACTGCCTGGAGGCGGGTATGGATGATTATATCAGCAAGCCGGTGCGACTGGATGAGTTGATGGAACTGTTGGAGAAATGGTCGATGCCTTCGCGCAAGGTGGCCGACGGCTGAGGGCTTACACCTTTCGATGGAGGGAGGAGTCGCGGATGATGAGTTCGGACCGGATGATGATCGTATCGGTGGTCCGGGCGGAGGCCTCCTTCGCCGAGGCTACGGCGGCCGAAGGGCTGGTCAATTGATCGAGCAAACTGCGGGCGGCCTGTTCGCCCACTTCTTCACCGGGATAATTAATGGTCGTCAGTTTTGGTTGGATGATCCTTGAGATGGCATCATTGTTAAAACCTACTATAGCGATGTCTTCGGGTACCCGGAGACCATTTTCTTTCAGTGTTTGCAAGAATACGGCGGCAAAAAAGTCATTCGTCGCGAAGACGCCATCGGGGCGGGGATTCATGCTGAGTATCTGGCGGGCCGCGCGAATAGCGGCGGCTTCACTGAGGTCGTTGACCATCACCAGGGCAGGGTCGAATGTCAGCCCGTAATCCGCCAGTGCCTGCTGGTATCCTTTCAGGCGACCGGCATAGACGTTGCGACCCAGGTTAGCCGTGAAATGCACGATGCGGCGGCATCCCTGAGCGGCCAGATGGGCGGTGGCCTCATAACCGGCCTTTACATTATCGATGATCACCCGGGTACCGTAGGGGAAATCTTCCACCCGATCGAAAAAAACGATAGGGATCCCTTTTTTAACGAAGGGATCGAAGTGTTCCATATCCGTTGTGTCGAATGCGAGGGAGGCGATGAGTCCGTCCACTCTTTTATGAAAGAGGTTGTGGGCGTTAGAAGTTTCTTTGCGATACGATTCCGATGAATGGCCAATAATCAAATCATAGCCGGCCTCGGTGGTTATTTTTTCTATTCCGGATAATACGGAGCTGATGAATTGGCTTTTCAATTCATGGACAATGATGCCAATGGTGTGGGTCTTCTGCATCCGGAGGTTGCTGGCAAAACTGTTCGAGCGGTAGCCCATCTCCCGGGCAGTGTCCGTAATACGCTTCCGGGTTTTGATATTAATGGCGGGATGATCTTTCAAGCCCCTGCTGACTGTGGCGGGCGAGAGGCTGAGTACTCTGGCCAGGTCATAAATCGTGATATCCTTTTTTCCCGTCATATGTGGTGAGCCATTAATCAGTAAAAATAAGAATTTTAAAAAATATAATGCAATCGGTTACAATTTCAAAAAAGATCCTATATTTATTGCCGCTTCCGGGGTCGCGGATCTGATTAGGCGCGTAGGCCGGGGGGCTTAAAATTTTGTTTGCCATGTTGTTATTAGGCATTGACCTGGGAACTTCTTCTATCAAAGTATCTGTTGTCGACGCGGCTACGCACGCAGTGCTGGCTGCTGCGCAGTATCCCGACAGTGAGGCCGCTATCATATCGAAACACCCGGGGTGGGCAGAGCAGTCCCCGGATACCTGGTGGGAATATGTACAGCAAGCCATTCATAAAGTACATGCGATGAAGGTTTATAATCCGGCAGATATTGCCGCGATCGGCATTGCCTATCAGATGCATGGATTGGTGCTGGTGGACAAAGACCAGCGCGTATTGCGGGATAGCATCATCTGGTGTGATAGCCGGGCGGTGCCGTATGGGGACCGGGCCTTTGCCGCTATTGGCGAGTCGCGGAGCCTCGAGCGGCTGTTGAATTCTCCCGGCAATTTTACTGCGGCCAAGTTGGCCTGGGTCAAGGACCAGGAGCCGGCGATCTACGCCAAAATAGACAAGGTGATGTTACCGGGGGACTTTATCGCTTTGCGTTTGACGGGGCAGGCGACGACGCATATTTCGGCTTTATCGGAAGGGATCTTCTGGGATTTTAAGGCCGATGGATTATCTGAAGATGTCTTTTCTTTTTTTGGTTTTGATCAAGCGATGATGCCGGAGATCCGGCCCTTATTCTCGGTGCACGGCGGGGTAAAGGCCGATGTAGCGGAGGCGCTGCTCTTGAAGAAAGGGATACCTGTCACTTACAAGGCGGGCGATCAGCCTAATAATGCTTTGTCTTTAAATGTGCTGGAACCCGGGGAGGTAGCCGCTACGGCCGGGACCTCGGGGGTGATCTATGGGGTGAGCGACCATCTGACGTACGATCCCGGATCGAGGGTGAATAGTTTTGCGCATGTGAATTATACGCCGGATGTGCGGAGGATCGGCGTGCTGTTGTGTATCAACGGGACGGGGATCATGAATAGGTGGATAAGGGATTTAGTGAGAGGCGTAGGGCCAACGGCGAGCGGGAATGCGAGTGGCGGTTGGGATTACAACCGGTTGAATGCGGAAGCGATGCGGATCGGGCCGGGGAGTGCGGGGTTGACGGTACTGCCGTTCGGCAACGGGGCCGAGCGTATTTTTTACAATCGCATTATCGGCGCGCAGCTGTTGGATATCGACCTTAACGTTCATGGACCGGCGCACTTGTACCGGGCGGGGCAGGAAGGAATTGCCTTCAGTTTTCGCTATGGGCTGGACATCATGCGGGAGAATGGGATGAATCCGGCTGTGATCCGGGCGGGGAAGGCGAATATGTTCCTGAGTCCTGTCTTTACGGAGGCGTTTGTGAATGCGACGAATGTGCCGGTGGAATTGTATAATAGTGACGGGAGTGTGGGGGCGGCGTTGGGTGCGGGCATCGGAGCCGGTATTTTCGCGACGGCGAAAGAGGCTTTTGCCGGGCTCAAGCCGGTGGGGAGAGTAGAGCCGACGAAGGGGGGTGAATATGAGACGTTGTATGGGCGGTGGAGAGGCGCGTTGGAAAAGTTTTTGTGAGGGCGCGGGAGGATCAGAACAAATTCAATAATAAAAAAACATAAGCTATGCCAGTTATTACGGGACAGAAGGAGTTTTTTAAGGGCATTGGATCCATAAAATATGAAGGACCCGGAACAGATAACCCTTTGGCCTATCGTTGGTACGATGCGGAGAGGGTGGTTGCCGGGAAGCCGATGAAGGAACATTTGCGTTTTGCCGTCGCGTATTGGCATTCGTTTGTCGGTAACGGGGCAGATCCTTTCGGGGAACCGACGCATCTGTATCCCTGGAACGAGAAAACCGACGCGATTGCGCGGGCGAAGGAGAAGATGGATGCGGCCTTCGAATTCATCACGAAGCTGGACCTGCCTTTCTATTGTTTTCACGACGTGGATGTCGTCGATTATACCAATGATGTGGCCGACAATGAGCGGCGGTTAGAGATATTGACGGACTATGCCAGGGAGAAGCAGGCTGCCAGCGGGGTGAAGCTGCTGTGGGGCACGGCCAATCTCTTTTCCAACCGGCGGTATATGAATGGCGCCGCCACCAATCCCGATTTTCATGTGCTGACGCATGCCGGTGCACAGGTAAAGGCTGCGTTGGATGCCACGATAGCCCTTGGGGGACATAATTACGTGTTTTGGGGCGGCAGAGAAGGGTACATGAGCCTGCTGAATACGAATATGAAACGGGAGCAGGAGCACCTTGCCCGATTCCTGCATACGGCCAAAGATTACGCGCGCAAGCAAGGATTCAAGGGAACCTTTTTTATCGAGCCCAAGCCCTGTGAGCCGACGAAGCATCAATACGACTATGACAGTGCGACGGTGATCGGGTTTCTCCGTCAATATGATCTGCTGAAGGACTTCAAGCTGAATATCGAGGTCAACCACGCCACGCTGGCCGGTCATACTTTCACTCACGAGCTGCAGGTAGCTGTGGATACGGGGATGCTGGGTTCGATGGATGCCAATCGGGGAGATTACCAGAATGGCTGGGATACCGATCAGTTTCCGAATAACATCACCGAACTGGTGGAGGCTATGCTGATCATCCTGGAAGGCGGCGGTTTCCAGGGCGGCGGCATCAACTTCGACGCCAAGCGGCGGCGTAATTCCACCGATGCGGCAGACCTCTTTCATGCGCATATCGGCGGCATCGATACCTTTGCCCGGGCACTGCTGGTGGCCGACACCATCCTGCAAAAATCCGAATACCGGAAGATCAGGACGGAGCGCTATGCGAGCTTCGACGGTGGGCAGGGAGCAGCCTTCGAGAAGGGCAGCCTGAGCCTCACAGATCTACGGGACTATGCGATCGCTAACGGGGAGCCCAAGGTCATCAGCGGGCGCCAGGAGTACCTGGAGAACCTGATCAACCGGTATATTTGATATTTCCGGTATATTTGACACTTATTAAAACTTTTAATGAAAATTGGCAGATCTAATCTGCCAATTTTTGCTACTTTTAGCCAGAACTAACTTATCGCTACCATATGCAAATGTTACAACCGCTTGATTATGTAGTATTCTTCATCTACTTTATCATTGTCGCCTGTTATGGGCTGTGGATCTACAACCGTAAAAAGGCCAAGCAAACCAGTTCAAAAGATTATTTCCTGGCAGAAGGGTCGCTGACCTGGTGGGCCATCGGGGCGTCACTGATTGCCTCGAACATTTCCGCGGAACAGATGATCGGGATGAGCGGATCGGGATTCCGGCTAGGGCTGGCGATTTCGACGTATGAGTGGATGGCGGCGTTGACGCTGGTCATTGTCGCTGTTTTCTTTATCCCCGTCTACCTGAAGAACAAGATCTACACGATGCCGCAGTTCCTAAGTCAGCGGTATAACGGAACCGTCGCCATGATCATGGCGATCTTCTGGCTGGCGCTGTACATCGTCGTCAATCTGATGTCGATCCTGTACCTGGGTGCATTGGCGGTCAGCAGCATTTCGGGCATCAGTGTCTATACCTGTATCGCTTTACTGGCGGTGTTTGCGGTTGTGATCACGCTGGGCGGGATGAAGGTGATCGGGTATACGGATGTGATCCAGGTGTTCTTTCTGATCTTGGGCGGGCTGGTGGCGACCTATATCGCTCTCCACCTGGTGGCAGAAAAGTCGGGACAGACAGGATTGGTGAATGGGTTTAAGATCATGACATCAACTGCAAGCGACCATTTTCATATGATCTTCAAAAAGGACTCGCCTAATTATGTCAGCCTTCCGGGACTGTCGGTATTGATCGGCGGGATGTGGATCACCAACCTGAATTACTGGGGATGTAATCAATATATCACGCAGCGGGCGCTGGGGGCGGATCTGAAGACGGCCCGCGCCGGTATCCTGTATGCGGCTTTTCTGAAGTTGCTGATGCCGGTGATCGTCGTGTTGCCGGGGATCGGGGCGTATGTGTTGTATCAGAAAGGGATGTTCCATGCCGGGATGCTGAGTCATTCTGGTGCGGTAGACGTGAACAAGGCCTATCCCAACCTGATGACGTTGTTGCCTGAGGGTTTCAAAGGAATCGCTTTTGCTGCGTTGACAGCGGCCATCGTAGCCAGTCTGGCGGGCAAGGCCAACAGTATTGCGACGATCTTCACGCTGGATATTTACAAGAAAGCGATCAACAAGGAGGCCGATGAAAACAAGCTGGTCAACACCGGCAAGATCACGGTGGTCGTGTCGATGCTGCTGGCGGTGGTGATGTCGCTGGTGATCGGCGAGAAGCTGATGGGAGAGGGCAAACAGGGCTTCAATTATATCCAGGAGTATACGGGTTTTGTATCGCCGGGCATCCTGGCCATGTTCCTGCTGGGTTTCTTCTGGAAGAGGACCACGGCGAATGCGGCGATGTTTGCGATGATCGGGGGCTTGGTACTGTCGATCATCTTTAAGTTCCTGCCTATGTGGGCAGACCTGAGCTGGCTGACACCCTATGGCTTTTTCCAGCCGAATCCGGATAACCACGGCATGTTCGAAATACCGTTCCTCGATAGGATGGGCTTTGTCTTCCTGATCTGCGTAGCCGGGATGGCGATCATCAATTTCGTCGAAAATAAACGTGGTGTGGTGAACAAGGGATTGATCGTCGACACGAGCATGTTCAGGGTGTCGAAGGGTTTTGCGGTAGGGTCGCTGGTGATCGTCGCGATACTGATCACGCTGTATACGGTTTACTGGTAGGCGCCTACGCCAAGGCTTCGGCGCCCGAGGACGGTCAGCGTTAAAAAACGATTTTCAGGTTGTCTTCAATGACTTTGTCAATTAAATAGTGGTAGGGGTCGACGCCTACCTCGTAGGGGTATTTAGGGACGATGAAAGTGAGCGTCGTATCGCCGTGGATCCTGATCCGTGTGGACATCAGGCTATTTCCGGGGATGGATGCATCCTGGTGGTTTCTTTCGAAGATACCCACGTCGATATAATCATTCATCGCCACTTTGTGTTCATTCCCCAGGCTATCGCAACGGAGCTTTTCGCATAACAACTTCATTTTTACCTGGAAGCGGTGGTCGCCGAGTTTGGTGACTGTAGCGCTGTCGACGCTGTTGTTGAACAGGGTAATATTTTCGAACATATCTGTAATAAGATAAGACAGAGAGTCGGGGGTGCCGGCTTTAAGCTCGTCGACGATGTTGAAGGCGGTAGGGAAGGGAGGATTGGTGTAAGCGTATTTTGTGACGATCTTTTTCAGAATAGCATCGAGCTGTTGTTCACCGATCATTTCCTGTAAATAATAATAGACGAGACTCGCTTTGTTATAGTGGATATAGGCCTGGCCCTCCGTGCGCATGAGCGGGTTTTCGTATTCCTTTTCCGCCGCCCGGCCGCGGAGGTAGTTATCGAGCTCATATTTCAGGAACCGGCTCATCTTCTGCGGGCCGTATTCTTTTTTCATGACCATCAGTGCGCTGTATTGCGCTAGACCTTCGCTGAAGGATTCGCTGCCCTGCATGGCAGGGCCTATGACCTGGTGGGCCCACCATTGGTGCCCCATTTCGTGACTGACAACATAGGTGACGATATCTAGTGTGGACGTGTCACGCAGGTCGTTGATAAAGCCGATCGCTTCGCTGTAGGGCATGGTGCCCGGAAAGGACTGGGCGAAGGCGGCATAGCGGGGGAATTCGATGATCCGGCATTCCTGCTGGTAATAAGGGCCGAAGTTCGTCGTGTAGTAGTGTAAGGATTTTTTTACTGCTGCGATCATCCTGTCTACATTATAAGGGTGGTGCCGGTCGTAATAGACTTCTATAGCGATATGGTCGATGCTGTCTCTTTTGACGAGATAGTCGGCGGATATGAAGCTGAAGAAATTCAGGGCTTTGTGTTGCAGGCGATAAGTATAATAGTTCCGGTCTTTTTCATGCCATTGCCTGACCAGAGAACCCGGGGCGACCGCGGTCTGGTCGTCGCTGGTGGAGATGGTGGTGGTGAGGTCTACCCAGGTGGCGCTGTTGTTGATATAAGACGTATTGCAGGTATCGGTGCATTCCCGGGTGAGCCGGGCGAGGCGTTCGCGGCGGAGCAGGTTGTATTTCCGTCTGTCGAGGGTATTGGTCAACTCTTGCTGGGAGGAATAACCTATCACTGGGTGGATATCGTAATCGTGGAAAAAGCTGCCATTATTGGTGAGCTGAGTGAAGGAGACTTCATTTTCTATTCCTCTGTTGATGATGTCCGCTGTATAGCTGAGCAGGATGCTATCTCCCGGCTGCAGCGGCTTTTGAAGGGTATAGGTCCTGTACCGGAGATCCGGGTCGTTTGCTGTGAGGACTGCACCGGGGATAGTCAGCGTGTCATTGGAAGCCTTTTCCGGCATGTTGAAGGGAAGGATAGTAATAGGCGTAGCGTGGATATTCTTTACCCACCATTCGGTATGGACGTGCAGGCTTCTTTTGGCTGGGAACAGGTCGATGGTATATTGCAGCGAGGTGGTGAAGGGCAGTGGCAGGGCTTCGTCTTTTTTATATTTCTTTTCGTAGTCGGCCTGTTGCTTTTCTCTTTCCTTCGACGAAGTGTAAGTATTCAGCACTTTGGTGTTATAGTATAGCCAGCTGCCGCAGATCAGGAACAGGGCAAGCAGGACGGCGGGGAGGACGGCGTGGCTTTTCAGGTAAAGGGCCAGGCGGGTGGCTTTTGGCCGCAGGCCGTTCTCCTTTCCACGCAGGTTCATACCAATGATCGCTATGATGAGCAGGGCACAGAACAGGGACCAGTACAAGCCAAAGCCGACGAGACCGGGTACAAAGGGGCCGAAGCCGTTCATGTCCGACCAGGTGATCGTGGGAATTTTGCCAAACCGGACCATATTGCTTTCGACGCGTATGGCTTGCCAAAGGAAGATGTTGGCAATCAGGAAAGCCACGATGACGAAATAGCCAATATATTTATTGTTGACCAACAGCTGTATAAAATAGGATGCCACCAATATGAAGGCATAGACAAGCAGGTCGATGGCGAAACCGCGGATATAGAGTCCGACTTCCAGGCGGGTGAAACTGTGAAATAGCTGGAAGAGGATGCCGAAGAGCATGGAAACGACCTGGATGATCGCCACCGATGCCAGTACAGCGGTCAGTTTAGTGGTCACGATATAGCCATTGCTGACAGGCGTTGCGTCCACGATCTCGTCCAGTTTGACCTCTTTCTCTCTAAACACGACATAGCCACTGTAGAAGATGATGAAGGCCATGATGAAGAGCAGGAGGTTGGCGCTGATGAGTTCTTCGACGGAGTAGGTAACCGGCAGGTTTTTTTCACCGAAGTTTCCGGTAGAGAAGCTAAGGTCGATAATGAGGTTAAGCAGGCCGATAGAGGTCAGGATGATGAAGGCATTGTTGCGGGTGATGCTTTTCAACTCGAAGCCGAACTGGTGCAACCAGGCTGCTGCCGGGCGGCGCGTATGGATGACGGCGGGTGTTATCGCGATATGCGGCTGGAGGGGGCCGGTGTGGGGCAGGGGCGTCTCCGGGATCAGACGATCTTTCTTTTTCGTGGGTCTGCTGCGTGCCTGGGTGAAATCGAATGCCCAGTATACCCAGAACAATATAGCCATGCCGATACCACCCCACAGGAGCCGGTTGGCGAGGAAAAGGCCCGATGACAGGCCTACATAGCCTGTGTTGCGTTGGGCGGGTGACCAGTACCGCGTGAAGATACTGAAGGCATGCTGACCCAGCGGATCGATGAGCATGGCCCAATGCTGGTTTTCAACATCCGCGGTCAGGACGGCCGACATGACGTTGAGGATAATGATACCGAAGGATGCGATATAGGACAGAACTGGATTACGGAAGTAGATAGCGAAGGCATAGATAACGGCGCCGCCGAAAAGCGTATTGAAGGCGGAGAACAGCAAAAATCCGTAGACATTGGCCTGCCAGGAAAAGGCACCATAATGCAGCCGATCTACCCAGGGCATATAGGGGCAGATCAAGGCAGCCAGGGCGATGCCGGTATAGGGCAGGATGGCGACCAGCCAGGCTCCGAAGAATTTGCCGAAGAAGAAGTGGATCTTTTTAATAGGTGAAGCGAATACGATCTGGTCCATGCCAGACGTATAATCGCGGGTAGCGGTGGCATTGAAAAAGGAGGTGATGGCGACCAGGCCGAGGGTTGACAAGGCACCATATAGTATTTGTATCACCAGGGGGGCATTGGAGCGGGTAATACCTCTGCCACTACCGATCGAAATGAAGTCAAAGTCGAGGAAGCCGAAAGCGAACAAGGCGAAGACCAGGAAGAAAATATAAGGCATCGGTTTTCTGAGCCAGTACCTGATCTCGAAGAGAATAAACTTGCTCATAGGACTTCATTTATTTTGGCGAAGAATACATCTTCCAGCGTATTTTCCGCGGCGCGGAAGCTGGCATCGGGCGCTTCAGCCGAATAAATGTGGATCAGGGGTCTGCCGCCGACCAGTTTATTGCTCAGCACTTTGTACCGCTGTTTATATGAATCGAGATCCGCTTTGTCGACCTGGCGGGCCCACACCTTGTTGCGGATGAGGTCCAGGCCGTCGTCGGGGGTTCCGGCGAAGAGTACACGGCCGTTATTGATGATGGCCATATTGGCGCAGAGTTCGCGGACGTCCTGGACGATATGGGTGGAGAGGATGACGATGACGGCCTCGCCAATTTCCGACAGGAGGTTATAAAACCTGTTGCGTTCTCCGGGATCGAGGCCGGCTGTGGGTTCGTCGACGATGATGAGGCGTGGATCACCCAGCAAGGATTGGGCGATGCCAAAGCGTTGGCGCATCCCGCCGGAAAAGCCGCTGACGGCCTTATTTCGGAATTCATACAGGTTGACTTTTTGCAGGGTGGCCAATACGATATCTTTCCTGTTGGCGGGATCGTGAATGCCTTTCAGCAGGGCGAGGTAGCTGAGCAGATCGAAAGCTGACGTTTTCGGGTAAACGCCAAATTCCTGGGGCAGGTAGCCCAGCATCTGGCGGACCTTGTCTTTATCTTTCAGCACGTTGAGCTCGCCGAGGGTAATGGAACCGCTGTCCGGCTCCTGCAGGGTGGCGATCGTCCGCATCAGGGTGCTTTTGCCTGCGCCGTTGGGACCGAGGAGGCCGTACATCCCGGTAGGGATCGTCAGCGATACGTTGACCAGGGCCTTTACGCCATTGGCATACGTCTTACTTATATTATCAATCTTTAATTCCATAGAAGGGTTTTTAGGGGATGAGGTAATATACAGTGTAATCGGTGAAGCGGGGCTACCGATCACCAGATTTTAACCCTTAGGCTGTCCGGACGGTACATTTTATCGCCGGGTTTGACGCCGAAGGCTTCATAGAATTCAGGGATATTGACGACGGGTCCATTGACGCGTTCTTTCGCGGGTGCGTGGACGTCGGTCATCAGCTGGCTGGCCAGCGCCTCTTTTCTTTCCTGGTAGAGCCAGCCGTAGGCATAGCCGAGGAAATAGCGTTGGAGGGGCGTGAGGCCGCCGATCTTTTCACCTTTAACGTAGGCGGCGGTCTTTTTAAAGGCGTCGAGTCCGATGACGAGACCGCCGAGGTCGGCGATATTTTCTCCCTGGGTGGCATCGCCATTGACGTGGAGGGTATCAACGGGATTAAATTCATTGAACTGGCGGATAATAAAGGAGGCGCGTTGTACGAACTGCGCGCTGTCGGCCGGCTGCCACCATTCGTGGAGGTTGCCGTCGGCGTCATACTGGCGTCCTTCATCATCGAAGCCATGTGTCATTTCATGACCGATCGTGGAAGCGGCCGCGTAGCCATAGACGAAAGCGTCGTCGAGGTCTTCATCTCTTTTGCCCGGTACGGCGAACTGGCCGGCCGGCAGAACGATCTCATTATTGCTCGGGTTATAGTAGGCGTTATACGTCTGTGGCGACATGCCCCATTCGGTACGATCGACGGGCTTACCCAGTTTATCCAGGTTATAGTGGCGCCACCAGGCGGAGGCGCGTTGCATATCGAGGACCCAGGGACCCCGATCGATGACGAGGGCGCTGAAGTCTTTCCAATGATCGGGATAGCCCACTTTTGGGGTGATGCGAGCCAGTTTGGCAATGGCTTTGGCCTTCGTGCTGTCGGTCATCCACGTTAGCTTCTGAATACGTTCCTTATAGGCTGTGCGCATGTTTTCCACCAAGTCGCTGTAGCGTTGTTTGGCTGTTGCCGGGAAGTATTCCTTGACGAACAATTGGCCCAGGGCCTCGCCCATGGCGCGTTCCTCGGCATCGAGGACTCTTTTCCAGCGTGCCCGCGGAGCGGTGGCGCCGGTAAGGGTCTTGCGGAAGTTGAAGTTGTTATAGAAGGTTATGCTGTCGAGATAAGGCGCGCCTGACATGATCAAATGTACCTGTAAATAGTTTTTCCAGGTCTCGAGGGGAGAGCCTACGAGAGTTGCATCGAGGGCCCGATAGAATTCTGGCTGGCCGACGATAACGGAATCGATATGGCTGATGCCGGCATTGCGGAACCAATCTTCCCAGGAGATATGGGGGGTTAGGCTCTGCAGGGCGCTGCGGCTCATCTTGTTATAGTTCTTGTTAGGGTCGCGCAGGTCAGCCAGTTTGCGGGAGGCGCCGGCCAGTTTCGTTTCCAGGGCAAAGACATCGGCAGTCTGCTTGCTGGCGGCGGTGCTGTCCGCACCGAGCTGGCGAAAGGTCAGGAGCAGGTATTGCTGATAGGCTTGTCTGACCCTGGTGGATTTTTCATCGGTTTTGAAGTAATAGTCGCGATTGGGGAGGCCAAGGCCGCCCTGTCCGAGCTGAAAGAGTATTTCGTTGCTGTTCTTGTCGTCCTGTCCGGCTCCGTCTTCGAAGAGACAGCCCACTCCGGCTCCCTGGAGGCGATCGGCAGCCTGCAGCAAGCCGGGGATATCATGGACGGCGCGGATGAAATTAAGTTCGGGCAGGAGGGGTTGAACGCCCAGGCGGTCGATATTGGCAGAATCCATGCCGCTGGTCCAGAGGTCGCCGATTTTCTGGCTGACGCTGCCGGCGGGGGCGTTTTCGGCTGCGGCCTTTTGGCTGATGGTGTCTAATCGTGCGTAGATGTCTTCCTGCACGAGGTTTCCGATGCCCCAGCCTCTTTCGGCGGCAGGGATGGAGGTACTCTTGATCCATCCGCCATTAGCGTATTCAAAGAAGTCGGTGGCAGGGCTGACGGTGGTGTCGAGATTGGCCGCCAGGAAATCGGTGGGGGCGGCGGGTTCTGCGTTATGGCAGGCGGCCAGGCCGATCAGATATATAGCGCCGATGGCGAAGAAGATGGAGCGGTTCATATTCTTTAGTTTTGGTGCAAATGCAAATATAAGTCTAGTGCAAATATGTCATTCTGCGCGGTGCGGGTGCTAAAAGAATGATCAGCGGAGATTTAGCAAGATAAATGGAAGAGGACGTTCGAGGGAACGGCCGATCTCAGAAGCGGCAGCGCTGTGGTCGGGCGGGACAGGAATGAGGCCACCGGGGTTGGTGGGTAGAAAAGGGGGCGATTACTTGCAACAGTCTTTCTTGCGGATGAAGATGGACTTCAGTACGCGAAGGAAAAAACTACCTATAGAGTTGGCGCTAATGGACATGAGAGGTGATATAATCCATAACGGATCCGACTGTCGTTAGCTTTTCCGCATCTTCGTCAGCGATCTTGATGCCGAATTCTTTTTCCAGTGCCATGAAGGTTTCGATCACATCGAGGGAATCGAGTCCCAGGTCATTGGTAAAAGAGGCAGAGGGGATCATTGCGGATTGTTCCAATCCCAGCTTTTCGGAAAAAATGGTCCTCACTTTTGCCGCGATCTCAGATTTATCAACAATAGTATTCATAATCAAACGTTTGGAAAACTTGTTAATAATTCACTGGCAAGATCAATCGGAGGTAGGAGTATGCAAATATAAGTCATACTATTCAATCTTCTAATAGTACAAAGGATAGATGGTTTTGTTATTATTTTCATGGGTGAATGCGTCACGTTTACATTTAATTAACAAATATCCAGTGCAAGCACATTTCCTTCTTTTCAGAAACGGGATAAGCCCTAATTTAGTACCTTTTTTGACTCATTAACAGTATGACAACACCGAAGAAAACGATCATTGTCCCTGCAGGGCAGGCGGGGAAGAAGGAGAGTCCTTTTGCGACCGGCGTATTGTTGAATTTCAGCCAGGAAAAAAGGGGCGGGCTAGCACTGGAATTGTTGTTGGTCATGGAGAAAGAAGGGCGAAGTTATCAGCGCATCCCGCTGTCGGGCCATCATTATAAGACTTATTTGCAGGGGCTGCCGCCGGCGGTAGGGGCGGTGCTGCGGCAACTCACTGACGAGGCGCTGCTGGGTTGCCTGGTGCGTGGGGGCTTTGGCTGGCTGCAGGATGCGAACAAGCCCTTCGAGCAGCTGGATGAAAGACATTATAGTTTATTAAAGGATTGGACGAGCGGTGTATTGCAGGAGTTGAAGCCGCTGGTGCCAGCCATCCGACACCTCTTCTACCTACCGGCAGGAGAACACTTTTTCAGCATTAATGTCCGGCCGGCGGCTATCAGTACGGCCACGCCTTTTCTACAGTTCAAGTTGGAGAGGGCTCAGGGGCGTTTGACGCTGGGTTGTTCTGTGGCGATCAATAATGGGATCTTCCCGCTGGAGGACTTTCAGCAATCTTCTTGTCTGCTAAAGAGCGGCAATGAATTTTTCATTTTGAAAAAAGAGGACCTGGAAGTGCTGGCTCAATTGCGGCAAGGTGATTTCGAGGTCAGGGAGGAGGGGATGCCGCGCTTTATGGCCACTGTTGTGCGGCCATTGGCCGAGCGTTACCCTGTGGATATCTCCGCGGTGATCCCGACGGAGCTGGTGGATACCCGGCCACAGGGAAGGGTCTATGTCAGCGAACTGAATGAAAATTTCCTTTTGATCAAACCCAAATGGCTGTATGCGGACCTGGAGGTAGAGGAAGGGGAAGAAGAGCAAACACGGATCGAGCAGGAAAACAGGATATCGGTGATCATGCGCAGGCGCGAAGAGGAACAGACATTGACGGAGGCATTGAAAGGGTTGCATCCGAAGTTTGGAGGGCAGAGTAACGGGTACTTCTACCTGAATTTCAAAGAGGCATTAGAGAAGAGCTGGTTTCTGAAGTTTTATCACCAGATGCAGGCGATGGATATCCCGGTGTTGGGGATGAACAAGCTGCGTAAATTCAAGTACAATACAAATACACCGCAATTCGAGATCATAGCGGGTAAGGGCATCGACTGGTTCGACCTGACGATCAGGGTGAGCTATGGCGATATGGTGGTGCCGTTGAATGAATTGCGGAAGGCTATCCTGGGCAAACAGGATTATATATTATTAGCGGACGGCAGTCTGGGATTGCTGCCGAAAGAATGGTTGGAAAAGTATACGTTGCTTTTGCGGATCGGGCAGATGAAGGATGGCGGTTTGCGGCTGCCGGCCGTACATTGGTCGGTGCTGGCGGAATCGGGTGGTGGGAGTGCCGATGAGGCATTGCAGCGTGACCTGGAAGAGAAGCGGCGGCGCTGGCTGGAGGTCGATCAGGCTCAGACCTGGCCGGTGCCGGAGGCGGTGCAGGCGAAGCTGAGGGACTATCAGCAGGGCGGATTTCAATGGCTGTGTCTGCTGGACGAGATGGGCTGGGGCGGGTGTCTGGCGGACGATATGGGGTTGGGGAAGACATTGCAGACTTTGAGTTTTTTGCAACATATAGTGGAGCGTTATCCCGCCGAGACACACCTGGTCGTGTGTCCGACCTCGTTATTGTATAACTGGGAGGCGGAAATGAAAAAGTTTGTCCCTTTGCTGGAGCGATATATTCATTATGGTGCGGGGCGGGAGTTGGATGAGGAGACTTTCAAGCGGGCGCGGGTGATCCTGACGAGTTATGGAATGGTGCGCAGCGATATCCGGCATTTGTCGGCATTTTCGTTCGGATATGTTATTCTGGATGAGAGTCAGGCGATCAAGAATCCTGCGTCGCAGGCCAGGAAGGCGGTGCAGCAGCTACAGGCCCGTAACCGGGTAGCGCTCAGCGGAACACCGGTACAGAACAGGACTTTCGACCTGTATGCGCAGATGGATTTTCTCAATCCGGGGATGCTGGGCAGCTCCGAATTTTTCAGGGAGGAATTTGCGACGCCTATCGACCGGAATGGGGATAAGGAAGCGGCGGCGAGGTTGCGTAAGCTGGTATATCCTTTTATTTTACGTCGGACCAAGGAGCAAGTGGCGCGGGATCTTCCCGACAAGACGGAGATGATCCTCTGGTGTGAGATGGGGGAGCAACAGCGGAAGATCTATGATCAATTTAAGGAGGCATACCGGACGGCGTTACTCGATAGGATAGCCGAAGAAGGGGTGGGTCGGAGTTCGATCTATATCCTGGAAGGGCTGACGAAGTTGCGGCAGATCTGTGATAGTCCGGCGTTGTTGCGGAGTGAGGGGAAACGGGGTGGGTTGAGTTTTGCGGAGGGGGATGGCGAGATGGGTGGTGGGGTTGGCGATGTCCGAAGCGCGACCGCCGAAGGCAATTATCCCAATGAGAGTGCGAAGATGGAGGAGTTAATACGAGAGATAGAGGAGAATGCAGGCCATCACAAGGCGTTGGTGTTCTCACAATTCACTTCCATGTTGAAGTTGATCCGCCAGGCGTTGGAGGAGAAAGGTATCCCTTATCTGTATCTGGATGGCAGTGTGCCGGCGGAGGATCGGCGGCGGGCTGTGCAGCAATTCCAGGAGGAGGAAGACACGAGGATTTTCCTGATTAGTCTGAAGGCGGGTGGGGTAGGACTGACGTTGACGGCGGCTGATTATGTTTATCTTGTCGATCCCTGGTGGAACCCGGCGGCGGAGCAGCAGGCTATCGACCGTAGCCATCGGATCGGGCAGGAGAAGAAGGTTTTTGCCTACCGGATGATTTGCCGGGATTCGGTGGAGGAGAAGATATTGCAGTTACAGGAGCGAAAGAGGAGTCTGGCCGCGGATTTGATTGCGGATGATGCAGGGTTTGTGAAGACGCTGACACGGGAGGATGTGGATTATTTGTTTGGGTGAGTCAGTGAGTCGGGTTGGCTAGAATTTTTGCGGAAGTAATGTTCCTGAATATTTCTTTTTACCAATCGTGAGTACATACACTACGGGTTGCAGTTTTGCAAACTCCATCGGGCAGGTAATGGTGATAGGTATTCCAACTACAAAATCACTTTCAATTTCTGTTTGCAACCGTTGGCCCAATAAACTATAGAACTCCAGTGAGCCCTGGCCGGATTCGGGGGATACAATATTGAAATATACCACACCTGAAAAAGGATTCGGATAAACGCTGACGACAGTATTACAAGATGCCGGCTCGGTGAGGATCGTAGCTACAGCCGAAGCAGAAACGCACCCTGAATCAGACTGCACCGCTATTTTATAAACACCTGCAGCGATTTTGGTCATGCTGGTGTTGGACTGATAGGTACCGCCATTGAAGCTATACAAAAGGCCTGACCCGGTCGGAGCGGCGATATTTATTGTTGCGGTCGGGGTATCGCAAGTGGGTTGAACGATGTTGAGGACAGGTGCGATCGGCGTCACAGGCTGCTGGTTAATGACGGCTATGGAAGAAGGGGAAATGCATCCGGCGATATTCTTTGCCATGACGGGATAGCTTTGCGCGGCCAGGCCGATAAATGCGCTATCCGGCTGGTAGGTTAGGCTATCGATACTATACAGCAGGCCTGTTTCCGTCCGGGTTATGTTGATCGTCCCGGTTGCAACCGTACATGAAGGTTGCGTCACGGAGACCGTCGGGGTAGGGGGAGTAAGCGGCTGCTGGTTGATGACTACCAGTGTGGGGGGGGAAACACACCCATCGGTGTCCTTTACCATGACATGATAATTTTTCGCTGCCAGGCCGGTAAAATTGTCCCCGGATTGGTAGGTTACGCTATCGATAGTGTACGACAGGTATGTTCCGGTTGGGTAGGTGATATTGATCGCCCCGCTCCCAATTGTACACGAAGGTTGTGTAATGGCTACTGTTGGCGATGAAGTTGTTGGACTGACAATGTGAACAGGTACATGCGACCAGTCAGACCAGTCGGCATAACCTGGCATCAATACGCGGGCGTCATAAGTGCCGGTATCGGTGACGACCAGTGAGTTAGACGTGGCGCCCGTTATAGCGACGCCATTCTTGCGCCATTGATAACCTGCAAGGCCCGAAAGGATGCCGATCGTAATACTTTGGATGCCCTTACAGCCGAGCGTTGTTCTTCCGAAGAGCGGCCAGGGGTTTGACCGATAGGTATTGTTGAGAAAAGGCCAGAAACCAGGCTCCAACCAGGTGCTGTCCCAGGAATCGTGGTTCCGGGTCGGAAAATTAGTATAGGTATAGTCAGCACCGACCGACTGGTACATCGAGTCTACATATTGGGCCTCCGCCGGATCGGGATCATTGTCAAGGGCGCCGTCAAGGTCCCAGATTGGGGTAAATTTTTCGAGATTGACGTATTGCGGTGTCGCATAGGCAGGCAAAGCAGCTTGCATGATAACAGCAGACACAAAAATGGTAGGGTCGAACTCTAACTCATTGATCATGGCCTGTCCACCGCCCGAAAGCCCATTTTGTATCACCCGGTAGGGATCTCCTCCATATTCCTGGGTCAGAGAGTCAATGATGTCATGAAGACTGAGATATTGCGCCAGACCCCAATTGTTCTCATGTTGCATGAAAATGATATATCCGTCGAAAGTACCGTTCTCTTCTGCCTCGTCGAACATCTGGCCTCCGTTCAAAAGTTGCTTCTCATTGTCATCAATCGGCCCTACTTCCCCGTCACCATGATAAAAAACCAGAATGGGATATTTTTTGCCATCACCCTGTTTATAAGTTTGCGGAAAACGGAGCCTAAAATTGCAGCTGTCGTAAATGTAACATTTATAATTATCGGTGTTCCAAGTCATTGAGGGTGTCCTGACCCATTTTCCAATCTTGCCCGAGGCGGGTGCTTTGGGGGGGGCGGCGGAGTTATAGTTTACTATCGGGTCTGCGGGATTAAACATCATCTGAGCCTGCACGGAATGTACGAGCAGGCAAATAGGGATAATCACCGTAAATCGGGTAATAGTAAAAATTTTCATAATTGGTGCTTAGAGAGAAATCGGTTCCGTAGGAGTGATTGGAGGGACAGCTAGTGTGAAACAAAAAACTGTTTGCAATTAGTGTGCCATTAAGCTGCCGTTGGATTAATTCCCGGCCAATTCGATGCCGTTGTCGGTAAGGGTAATCTTTCTTTCCTTGTAGAGCTTTCCCGTGGTCATTTTAAATGTTTTCTTACTCATGCCAAAGAAAGAGTAGATCTCTTCAGGATCCGACTTGTCGTGATAGGGGAGGCGGCCTTTGTGTTCTTTTAGCAGGCGGAGGACTTTGTCGGCGGCATCTTCGACGCGACTGTAGCCAGGACGGCCGGCGGCGACGTCGATCTGGGTTTCCCCGGAAGGGGCCTGGTCGGCGGGGAGTATGTTTTTGATGAAGCCGGGGAAGCGGTCACCGACCTTAATATCCCGGTAGATCTCATTGAAATGGAGGACGCCGGTATGGTGGTTATTGATGATGACGACATAGCCGATATCGGTGCGGCGGTAGACGGTAAGATCAACGAGGTCATTGTCTTTAACAGTCAGGTTCTCATTGCTGAGGCCAGGTTCAATCTTTTCGGTGGCGGCGAGGCGACCGGTCTGTTCATCCAGGTAGATACGGACGAGGTAATCGCCGCCGAGGCGCATGCCGCTGAGTTGTTTGGATTTTGGGACGAAGATATCTTTCATTAGCCCCCAGTCGAGGAAGGCGCCTTGCGGGGTGAGGCTGACGACCTGTAAAAGGACAATATCACCGAGGACTCCTTTGGGCTCCTGGGTAGTGGCGATGATCCGGTCTTCGCTGTCATGGTAAAGGAAGACCTTGAGCTGGTCCCCGGGTTTGGCATGGCGGGGCACGAATCTTTTGGGAAGGAGAATGCCTTCGCCGCCATCGTCGAGGATGAGGCCCATGGAGAGTTCCCGTTGTACAGTCAAGGTGTTGTATTCGCCGATCCGGATCATCGGGTAAAGGTACGATGTCTGTGGGAAGGAAAAAGTTGTAGATTCGCCAGATGCGTGAGAAATATTTTTCATTCGTACTCTTGCTGGTTGCGGCGGGGTGCCACGGCAATGTGGATAAGATAGTTAGGGTAGCGCCCGGAGTCAGTTATTCCAATGGCACGGCCGGGCAGCAGATGGTCAGTCTGCCGGATGGAAGTCATGTTGCGATCAGCAGTGGGACGACCATCGTGCCGTCGAAGGGATTTGGAAAGGAAGGCCGTAAGGTGGAAATAGACGGAGAGGGGATGTTTGAGGTGGTGGAGTCGGGGGGCATGCCTTTCGTGGTGCATACGGGGAATTTGGTTATTGAAGTGCTGGATACGACGGGGGCAAGCTTTGCGGTGGATGCGGTGCGGAAGAGGCCAGGGGAGGAGGTCGACCTGCTGGGCGGCAGGCTGCGGGTGTCGAAGTCTTATCATTCGGACACAGACAGCCTGCCGGAGGAATTGACAGCGGGGGATATGGTCATGATCAACCGGGAGATCGATTTGATGGAAAAGGAAAAGATGACCGGACCTGAAGAGGATAAGGTGAGGGAGAAGTTTCATTTAGCGGTGCGCTAATCGATTCGTCTAACCAACCTCATCTTCAGCAAAAGTCAGCACGTAATTATTGGGGTCGGTGATGGAGAATTCAGTGGCTCCATAGAAGGTCTTTTGGAGACCATGGATAACGTTAACTTTGTCATGGATGGTCTCGAAGAATGTCCGGATGTTGGGGATCCTGATGTAGAACAACAGGGAGCCTCCGTCATTGCGGCTGATCTGGGGCAGCGTATCGCCGAGGCTTTCAAAGGTCTGGAACATGAAGGTGACCTTTCCGCTGGTGACCATGGCCCAGACGAGCTGGCCTTCGCCTTCTCCGGGAACGGACATGATCTGCTGGAAGCCGAGGAGTTTGTAGAATTCGATAGTCGAACGGATGTCTTTTACAAAGAGGTTAGGAGCAAGCGAATCCATGTTTAGTCGGTTTGTTTGGTTAAATGAAAAGGATGAGTGTAAATATACTAAATTGTTTAGTATTTCGGTAAGTTAATATGGGTTTTTTTGGAGAATAAATGGGCCTATAAAAGGGACTTATTGGGTCTAAATTGGGATTATGCCACAAGTCATATCATACCAGATAGCCGACAGCATCGATGTCCGGGCATTCAGGACGGCTTACCGGGAGGGCATCTATCATTATGATGCCGATGAGTTGTTTTATATGACCGATGAGACTTGTTATGTGTATGTGTTCAGATATGGGGTCGTTTGTTTTCTGGGGTACCAGGAGTCGGATGCCTCTGCTTTTTTGGATCGGATCGCTCCTTATTGCAAAAATGTGTTTGAGTTAAAACTTAGTGAGGAATTCGATGTGGAGACGAATGCCCGGGAGAATAAGTTCGGGTATAATAAGATAGAGATCACAAAGCCGGATATCGAAACGTTGCGGTTGATCATGTTAAATGTCAGCCAGTCTGTGGCGCTGGATTATTATTCGGAGCAGACTAACCTGTTACAGGAGGAGACGAACTCTCACACGCTGAACCTGGAGCGGCGCGGGCGGCTGAGCATATCGGGAAATAATCTGAAGAAGTATATCGGCAAGACGCTCAACCTGAAGAACCGTATTGCGGAGAACCTATACATTTTCGATTCACCGCCGGAGACCTGGGAGGATGAAAACCTCAACCGGATCGACCAGGGACTGAAGCGTACTTTTGATTTGCAGGAAAGGTATCGGGATGTCCGCGAAGGTTTGGAAATTGTGCGGGAAAACCTGGAGCTGTTCAAAGATCTGCTGCAATACCGAAACAGCACTTTCCTGGAATGGATTATTATCATCCTTGTGGCGTTAGAGGTGATCAATCTGGTGATCGATAAATTATTTAAGGCCTAATCATCTTTTTATGTCTGAAAATTTAATGGCGAGCCTTCCTATTCTTCTGCAATCCGTCAGTACGCGGCATTTGTTCACTATGCGTCTGGATGTCAAGCCGATGGTGATCATCGGGGCTACGCCGGCAGGTTTTAAGCGGGTGGGTGTGATACCCGGCGGGATATTCGAGGGAGAAAGGCTGAACGGAGTTGTTTTGGATGGGGGCAGTGACTGGCAAACGGTCAGGAGCGATGGTACGGTTCATTTAGATGTGAAGCTGATGCTGAAAACCGATGATGGCGAACTGATCAATATGATGTACCAGGGGTTACGGGCAGGGGAACGCGAGATCCTGCAGCGGGTCGATCGGGGGGAAGTGGTGGATCCGGCGACGTATTATTTCAGAACGACGGTGATGTTTGATACTGCTGCCGTGAAGTATGGGTGGTTGAATCATATTTTGGCGATAGGAACAGGGTTCCGGACTGCGAAAGGACCTGTGTATAATTTGTTTGAGGTGATGTGAGTGTTAGCGATCTTATTCAGTCAAATCAATTGGCCATGGATATGAATAACAATGGGGTCATCAGTAAAAAGAGTCCACATGACGTCAAGAAGTCTTTGGACCTGTTTCAGCAGCTGCTGGCCGCAAAGGGTATTGTAGTTTTCGCCCGGATCGATCAGCAGGCGGAAGCCCGGAAGGTTGGATTGGATCTCCCGCCGACTGAACTGCTGGTCTTTGGCAATCCGCTGGCCGGGACGCCGATCATGGATTCTTTTCCGCTGTCGGCACTGGATCTTCCGTTGAAGCTGCTAGCCTGGAGTCATGAGGGCCCGGATGTCTGGCTGACGTATAATGATCCTGCTTACCTGGGCGAACGGTATGGGTTACCTGATGAGATGGTCAAAAAGCTCGACTTCGGGCCGCTTGTCGACAAGGTCATTCATGGGTGATCGCGGTGTTTGCGTTTTTTATACACGATTGAAAGCGTAGTGCGAGGACTACAAATCTATTATATTTTATTATTTTTAATGTGTTATTAGTCGATTGATTATTAATGCCATGCCAACGCATGGCATTTGCTTTTCTACAATATATCTTATACTAAGCGAATAATAGTTGCCATCTCCCCCTTCAATTTTTTCCTTTGGAGTCTTAAAAACTCTCAGCGGCCTTTTGCTGAAAATACTACCAGAACGATTGCTTGTGGATAACGATATTCTCTCCTGAGGAACTCTCTCCCATCAGCTTTCCAATGCGCGTACTTTCCAGCCGGGTGCAATCAACCAATGCTATTAACTCACATAACAAACAGCTGTTTATGACAAAAAAACGATTGCTGACCAGCATGCTTGCATGCATTTGTTTACTCCTTTTTTTTCAAATGGCTAAGGCGCAGAACAAGGTCATCACGGGTGTGGTGACGGACGACAAGGGTACGCCGTTAGCCGGGGCTACCGTCACGGTGAAAGGAAGTGTGGATGCGGTCAATACGGATGCGGCCGGTAAGTTTACCCTCTCTGTAGCGTCTTCAGCAACCAAACTGGTCATTTCCTTTGTGGGATATGAACCGCAGGAGGTGACTTTGACGGGATCGACGGTGACAGTAGGATTGGTTCAAACCCGATCCAACCTGGACGAAGTGGTCGTGGTGGGGTATGGAACACAAAAGCGGAAGGACGTCACCGGCGCCGTCTCGTCGGTAAAGGGGGCGGACATCAAGCAACTGCCTGTAACGGATGTGACGGCGGCCTTACAGGGTCGTGCCGCAGGGGTTGAGGTCATTCAGAACTCGGCGCAGCCGGGCGGGATGGCGCCCACGATCATCATCAGGGGGTTATCATCGCTGCACCAGCCGCCGCCGTTGTATATCGTGGACGGGGTACGGGTGCCGGGGGACAATATCAATATCCAGGATATTGCGACGATCGATATATTAAAAGATGCTAGTGCAGCTGCGATTTATGGTTCTGCTGCGGCCGGGGGAGTCATTCTAATCACCACGAAGAAGGGTGTCGGTACGAAACCGCAGGTTAATTTCAACGCACGGTATGGGATCACGCAGCCTAAGCTGGTTCCGCTGTTACGGAAGGATGACTATATCAAGCTGGAAAATGTGATCAACCCGACTTATTTCGCCGGCGCCACGAAGACGGATACGCTGGCCGATGTGGATTGGGTGCATGCTTTATACGGAAATGCCTACGAAACGAACTATAATCTTTCGGTCACCGGATCGGGTCAGAACATCAACTATCTCCTATCCGGGTTCTACAATGCGCAGAAGGGCATTTTTGTCCGGAACTATTCGAATATCGGCGGCATTCGGGTCAATACAGACTATAAGTTGGGCAACTGGATCAAGATCGGCGAGCAATTATCCCTGTCACAGCGTAAGACGGAACCATTGGTCGGAGCCGAAGCACAGCTTCACAACGCACCTTTCCGGACTGCGCCGATCATCCCGATCAAGAATGAGGACGGCAACTGGGGAACGGTGCCTCCGGGTTATGGTATTCAATTCGGTGGTCCGAACCCGTTGGGAGCGGCTTATGACGCTTATGCGGTGGATTTTCAGAATAATTTGCAGGGTAATGTGTATGCGGAGGTCAAGTTGCCGGTGCATCTGACATTCAGGACGACACTGGGTTATTCCTATTACCTGGAAACGGAGGACTATTATCAGGCTCCCTACGATTTCGGCGCCGATCAAAGCCCGACGAATTCTCTGAACAAGCTGTATAACCAGAGCGGGCAGCTACTGGACAATTTTGTGCTGACTTATGACCAGCAATTCGGCAAGCATTCTATCAATGCGGTGGCCGGTTACGAGCAGATCACGACGAAGATCGACAACCTGAATACGACGGTGACGTACAATGGGCTGCCGGATTATTCTATTGTTACAACGTCTTCGTCGACAACGACAGCTACCGGGACGTATGACCCGAACGGGCTGATCAAATCTTATTTCGGCCGGGTGAATTATAACTTCGACCAGCGGTATTATCTGTCGGGATCTATCCGGCAGGATGCCAATTATACGGTGTTCGGTCCGGACAAGCAAAAAGGGGTATTCACGGCGGCGTCTGCCGGCTGGAATATCAGTGATGAGAATTTTTTCACCGGATTATTACCGGTAGTGAGCCTGCTGAAGCTGCGGGGCAGCTATGGTACACTGGGGAATAGCAATGTCGCGCCTTATACGTTTGCGGCTTTCTATGGCCCATATTCGGGTGTGGCGGGTTTTGGCAATACCTCGGTGAATGGCGCCAATTTTGCGCCGGGTGCACCATTGCTGATCGGAACGTCGATCAATACGGAAGCCAATCCGAACCTGCACTGGGAAACGGTGAAGGAGACGAATATCGGTATCGACGGAGAATTGTACAAGGGGAAAATATATTTCAGTGTGGAATGGTATAAGAAGCTGACCGATAATATGCTGTATGCGTTGCCGCTGCCGCCGAACGCAGGTTATTCCACCCCCTTCTTCACCAATATCGGCAATGTGGAGGGAAAAGGATTTGACGTTCTGTTGGGATACAAAGACAGGGTCGGCAAGTTCAGCTATGACGTTGCTGTGACGGCGGGCTTCAACACTAATAAAGTGACCAACCTGGATGGTATTGCCACTGATGCGCTGTATGATGGCCAGAATTACTATAACAATGGGAATGCCACGTACGGGGCTATGCAAGGCCATCCCCTGACGATCACTGAGAACGGACAGCCTTTCGGCCAGTTCTATGGCTATAAGGTGCTCGGCCTCTTCAAGACCGACGCGCAGGCTGCGGCGGCGACGGATCAGCCGGGGGCACATGCGGGTGATCTGATCTACTACCACAATTCCAAGAACGGTACCGTGGTCAATACGGCGGATGAAATGCCTATCGGTAATCCCAATCCGAAGCTGGTCTATGGGATAACGATCAGGCTCAACTACAGCAACTTCGATCTGATGGCGTTGTTGAACGGCGTTGCCGGGGTGAAGCTTTTCAATGGCGTGAAGGTTTATGAACAGCATGCTTTCGAGAGCGATGCAAATGTCTCCCCGATTGCGTTGAAGGATTCTTATTTCGGGACCAACGGACTGACCAACCAGCCGCGAATGGGCTATACCACTTCTACGGGCTATATCGACGATCCTAACGGTAACTATACCAATCCGAGCACCTACTTTGTCGAGAGCGGTAGTTATATCAAACTGAAAAATCTGCAGATCGGCTATTCTTTTTCCAGTGCAGCGATGGAGCGGATCAAGATCCGGAGCGCCAGGATCTTCGTAATGGGCAACAATCTGCTGACGATCACTAAATATTCCGGTCTTGACCCCGAAGTAGGGAGTGCCTATTCCCAGGCGGCGACGAGCGGTTATGTGGGTGCTTCTGTAGGGGTGACGACGAGGGGGCTGGATGCGGTGTCGCAATATCCGCAGGCAAGGATCTACTCGGCCGGTATCGATGTTAATTTTTAGTTCTGACATCTGACATCTGACAAATCTTAAACTCATTGATATGCTTAAAAAAATTCTTTTATTCATCCTGCCGGCGATCATTCTGGCGACCGGCTGTTCCAAGAGCCCTTCACTGGTACAACCGACCAATGAATATGCGCTGACTAATTATCCGAATACCATAGCCGGCCTGCAAAGCGTGCTGGTGCCTGCCTATTCCGCGATGCGCGATGCGAATCTATACGGGTTTGAATACCTGCCTGAGGCGATGGCGAGCCTTACCCATACGGGCGACGACAATGGATACAATGCCGGGTGGACGGAGATGCTGCAGACTGATATTTCGAGCACGAATTCATACTGTCTGGGTGCATGGCAGGTATGTTATGCCGGCATCAAGAACTGTAATACTGTCTTGCAGGCTTCGACTGTATATATGGCCAATTATGCTCAGCCGGGTGACGCGGCCACTGTCGCCCTGATCAACGGGCAGGCGTACTGTCTGCGTGGGTATTACTATTTACTGCTGGAATCTTTATTTGGCGAAGACAACATCGTTAACCCATCCGCCACGGACACTTTGGGCATTATCATCGATACCACGCTGCCTACGAGTCTGGCTACGACTCAGAAAGGGCGCAGTTCGATCAAGAATTCGTGGGCGCAGGTGGTAAGTGATCTGACGACAGCGGCTACATTGCTGCACGGGCAGGTATGGACGGGCAATGACGAAGGCCGGGCCAGTGAGTGGGCGGCTAAGGGGCTGCTGGGTAAGGCCTATGTGTATATGAAAGACTTCACGGATGCCAAAACAACGTTGCTGGATGTGATCACCAACAGTGGCAAATCTTTGATGTCCTTTGCGCAGTATGACCAGGCCTTTACGGGTATCACTGTCAACAAATACAACTCCGAGTCGTTGTTCGAGCTCAATATCGACCCGAACTCTTTTGGCGACTATGGGGTATACGGCGGTGCGCCAAATTCCACGAGCATCAACGGCCTGATCTGGTCGCCGTGGGTATTGGGTTCGGACGGGTCTGAGGTCGATGCGGCGACGCTGGGATATGGCAATGAGACCATACACGATGCGAACATAATACGCTTTGGGTTTACATTGGGCTATTATAACCTGGTGGCTAATCCGAACTACAATTCGGCGAAGCCTGCTTCGCCTACCAATGCGGCGATGATCATGGACCCCGTGTACCACGCCAATTCGCTGGCGGCGCGGACCAACCAGACGGCGGATCCAAGGTTGTATGTCAGCTGCCTGCAGCCGTGGGTGGATTCGGCGATCAATACGCCGCCGGCGGGTTATGTGCCCGGGACGGTGCCGACGACGGGTTATATCCCGGTCTCAAAGCAGGCAGGAGCGTTTAAATCGAATCAGTACCAATGGAGTTTTAGGAAATACGCTCCCCTCTATTGCAACATCAATGACGTTCCGGGTGGTCAGGCGGATGGAGCCGATATTTACCTGTTGCGGCTGGCGGATGTGTATTTATTATATGCGGAAGCGTGTATCAATACCAATGATAACGTTGACGGTCTGGCATATCTTAATATGGTGAAGAGAAGGGCCTATGGGTATCCGATCGCCTCTCCTTCGCCGGTGGATTATGCGAGTCTGACGAGCCCTACGGCTGCTGCGGCGTCAGGTGATCCGGTATTGGGGAATAATCCATTATACTATGAGCGTTGGGCGGAGTTGTTCAATGAGGGGACGTGGTGGACGGATGTCTGCCGGTGGCATCTGGGAGTGTCGGAAGCGGCTTTTTACAAGACGTATAATTATGGGGGCAATACGTTGACATTTAATCCCCGGTGTTATGCGTGGCCTATTCCGATGACGGAGATCAATGCGAATGCCAAGGTGGCGAATGAGCAGAACCCGGGGTATTAATTTAAATTTCGTTTGCTTTATGCTTATAACACCCTATCAGTATTTCGTTGCCCTGTGCCTGTCGTTATTGTGCTGCAGCGGGGTCAGGGCTCAGCAGGAGACAGCGCAGTTGGGCAAAGTCAGGTTGTCCTTTACCCTGGACCGACAGGGCGAGCCGGTTTATTCCGTGACGTATGACGACAGGCCGATAATCCTGCCTTCTTCATTAGGGTTCAAGTTGATGGCTGCGGATAGCCTACTGTGCCGGGGGTTTGTGGTGTTGAGAGTGGAGCGGAGTGAGGTGGATACGACGTGGGAGCCGGTGTGGGGGGAGACGAAGTATATCAGGGATCACCATAAGGAGATGAGAGTAAGGTTGCAGGAGAGAGAGGGGGAGAAACGGCGGATGGACATTGTCTTTCGCGTGTTCGGGGATGGGGTGGGATTCCGGTATGAATTTCCCCGGCAGCCTGAGCTGCGGTATTTTGTCGTGTCCGACGAGCTGACGCAATTCCATCTGGCGGGAGATCACAAGACGTTCTGGATCCCCGGCGATTACGATAGCAATGAATATCCTTATACGACTTCGACAATCAGTGAGGTTGACAATGCGGCGCTGGTAGCAGCCTCTACGGCTATCGCGGTGCGGGTTGCCCCGGACCGGTATGCTGTTCAGACTCCGTTGATGATGAAGACGGCCGATGGGCTTTACCTCAATATCCATGAGGCAGCACTGGTGAATTATCCGGCCATGCAATTGCATGTCGACAGGGCTTCGCTGACGCTGACGTCGGCACTCGTGCCGGATGCGGTAGGCAATAAGGCGTATTTGCATGCACCTTGTCATACGCCCTGGCGGACTATACTGGTCAGTGATAAGGCCGTGGACATCCTGACGTCGAAGACCATTCTGAACCTGAATGAGCCGTCGAAATTGCCGCGTGTGGACTGGATCCACCCGATGAAATTCATCGGCATCTGGTGGGAGATGCAGACTGGCAAGGGCACCTGGAGCTATTCGGATTATCCGGACAGCCTGGGGCCTGCGGGGGCGCTGATCCCCAGTGGACGGCATTCGGCCAACACGGCGAATGTAAAACGGTACATTGATTTCGCGGCGGCCAATCATATCGGCGGATTGCTGGTGGAGGGATGGAATGTAGGCTGGGAGGATTGGTTTGGTAATTGGAAAGAAAATGTATTCGATTTTGTCACGCCTTATCCCGATTTCGATATCGCGGTGATCACGGCGTATGCGAAGGCCAGGGGTGTCGCGCTGATCATGCACAATGAGACGTCGGGGTCGGCGACGAACTATGAGCGGCAATTGGATACAGCCTGCCGTTTTATGCGGCAGTGGGGCTATACGGCTGTCAAAACGGGGTATGTGGGACAGATCATTCCGCGGGGTGAGCATCATGATGGCCAGTGGATGGACAATCATTATATCGCCGTCGCGCAGAAGATGGCGGATTTCCATATCATGCTCGACGCACACGAACCGATGCGTCCGACTGGCTTGCAGCGAACCTATCCTAACTGGCTGGCTTGCGAGGCGGCGCGGGGTAACGAGTACAACGCATTCGCCGATGGCAATGCCCCGGAGCATGAAACTATTTTACCTTTCACCCGGCTGATGGGCGGTCCGATGGATTATACGCCGGGGATATTCCGGCTGCAGGGGTATTCAGATGTACCGGGACGACAGGTGCATACGACGCTGGCGAAGCAACTGGCCTTGTATGTCACGATGTACAGTCCGTTGCAGATGGCGGCGGATCTGCCGGATAATTATGCTAAGCATATGGATGCCTTTCAATTTATCCGGGACGTGCCGGTGGATTGGGATGATGAGAAGGTGGTGGAGGCAGAGCCGGGGGATTACATTACCATCGCCCGCAAGGGTAAGGGGCAGGGTGGCTGGTATGTTGGTGCGATCACGAATGAGCATAGCCGGACGGCGACGGTGCCGTTGGACTTCCTGGACAAGGGGCGCAGGTACAAGGCGATCATTTACCGGGATGCGGATAATGCGGATTGGAAGGGTAATCCGGAGGCGTATACCATCGAGATGCGGACAGTGAGTAGCACGGACCGGCTGATGTTGAAGCTGGCGCCGGGTGGTGGTGCGGCGGTGAGTATCACACCGTTCTGATCTCCATGATCCGTTGTTCGAATTCTTCGTTGGGGACGATGGATTTGTTTTTGATCCGGGTCTTATAGGTATTGATGGTATTGACGGAGTATTCGAGGATGCGGGCGATCTTTTCGTTTTCGTGGATGCCCATACGGATCAGTGCGAAGATACGGAGGTCGGTGTTGAGGAATTCGTGGTCTTTTAGCTGAATCTGATCTTCTTCGGGGAACAGATCGTTGAAGCGTTGGATAAAATCCGGGAAGAGTTTGAGAAACACCTTGTCAAAGTTCTGGAGCAGTTCTTCTTTTTCCTTTTTCAGGTTGGTGTTATTCACCAGGGTGATGACGTCTTCCCATTTCCGGTAGGCGATCTTCTGTTCGATAGACTTTTTGAATTTTTCGATCTTGGCGAAGGATTCCGAATCGGCGTTGAAAAAGTAGCCGATATATTCTTCCTTGATCTTATTGGCCTCGGACAATTTGTTGTTGGTTTCGACGAGGCGTTGGTTAATGGCTTGTTCTTTTATATGAGCCGACGTGATGATTTGTTGCGCGATCTTGAGCCGATTGACCTGGCGGAGGACGATGATGACCAGGGCGATGACGGCCAGCAGCAGGACGGTGGCAATGATGGAATAGGTCACGAATATGGACTTCTGTTCTTCGACCCGGCTGACCTTTTCGCCTTCTATAAGCGGTAGGATGGCGCTGACCTGGACTTTGCGTTGCCGGGCCCCGTAAAAGATCGCATCCCGGATGGCGATCTCGATGTAGGTGGAGGCACTGCGGACGTCCCCTTTCTTGTACAAGATCTGCGCGAGGTTAAAAATGGCGGCGGTCTCTTTGGTGGAGGACTGGATATCCGCGATGGCGGCCCTGATGAGCAGGGATATGGCGGTATCGGGTTGTCCGTTGGTGATATAGATGTCGCTGAGGGTGGAAGTGGTAATGGCCAGTTCGTGCAGGCTGAGGCCGGGCCGGTCGAGCAACTGTCTGAAATCGGTCAGCGCTTCGTCTCTACGGCCGGATTTGATCTCTTGTAATCCTTTAAAATAAGAGTGCTGGAAGGAGGCAGGGGAATAGCGCTGCAAGGCGGAATCCATATACTGATTCCCCTTACGGATATAATCGGGTGTATTGTATGCATCGTTATCAAAATCCCCCAGGTCATAATAATAGCGGCCGAGCAGGGCATAATATTCTGCCTGCAGGCTGTCGGGGGCTTCGTGGATATGGATTTTTGATAAGGAGTCGAGGGTTTCCTTGTATAAGCCGGAGGAGAGCAGGCAGAAGTCGAGCTTGATCCGGGCATAGGTGATCCGGTCGGGGTCGCCGATTTGGAGGGCGGTCGCCTGGAGGTATCGCGCATAGGTAAAGGCAGAGTCGTAATTAAAGACCTTATAGGCCTCGTATAATTGGCTATAACTGTTGAAAAGTTCGGGGAGGCTTGCGGCGGATCGGGGGTCTGCGGATTGGGATGCGGCAGATTGATGGGCTGCGGCGGACTGGATCTTATCCAGGGCGGCCTTTAACTGGGCGATAGACTGCAGTTTGGCGGCGTCATATTTCGGGGATGCTTCAATGGCGTGGTCCAATTCGGCTAAAAGAGGGTTGCCGCTATCCTGACCCCGGACACCCAGGAAAAAAAATAGGCTTAAAAGGATGGGAAGCAGTCGGGTCAGCACGAAATGTGGGGCGTTTTGTCACCCAAAGATACATAAACGGGCCGAAGGCGGATCTCCGGCGCATATATAAAAAAAAGAAGCCCAGATAGAAATCCAGGCCGTTGCTAAAATCCAATATCCTATTAAAAGCCTAATCATTAGAGCAAATAGTAGTCCACGACGTTTTTAAGGGGCCATGCTCTTATTTTGAAGCTGAGATGGGGAATTTCGTGGATTTTTTTCCTCAGTCGTCCATGAAATTCTTCAATTTAATCTTTATGCCAATTGGGAGTCCTGTGAGTAACTTTGTCTCATGGTGAATAAAGAGGATCTTATTTATTTGCGTCAGGCAATTGCCCTGGCCCGGCGGGGAATGGAGAGCGGATTGGGCGGTCCGTTTGGCTGTGTTATAGTCCGGAATGGGGAGGTGGTTGGAGAAGGCTGCAATGGGGTCACCTCCACGAATGATCCTACGGCCCATGCGGAAATTGTGGCCATCCGGGATGCCTGCCGGCGGCTGGGTGATTATCAGCTGACGGATTGTACGGTGTATACTTCCTGTGAGCCCTGTCCTATGTGTCTGGGAGCGTTATATTGGGCGAGGCCGCAGCGGGTAGTGTATGCTGCCACCAGGCAGGAGGCTGCGGCGGTAGGATTCGACGATGACTTTATTTACCGAGAGATCGATCAGCCGCTGGACCAAAGGAAAATCCCGTTTGATTATCAGCCGGAAGCAGCGGCGGCGGAATTGTTCCTGGAGTGGAAGGAGAAGGCAGATAAGCGAGTGTACTGAGCTCAGCGAGGTTAGGAGGCTACCCAAAAAAGACCCCGCGAGGGGCGGGGTCTTGAGGAAAGGTTGATGGTATATAATATAGGGTATCTTAATTTTCAGTTAGGGTGTTTAAGGGTGCGATGATCTAGGGACGATAGTCTTCCCAGTTGGATGAGTTGTCGGACCGAAGGGACACGCGGCCATCGGCATTTTGTAAGGTGACGTAATAAGTAGTCTGGTTGTCGCTATTGATTTCGAACAGGTCTGTGATCCAGTAGTTGTTATATTTTTCTTTAATGTCCATCAGCAGTTGGATCGGCAGTTGAGTCGACAGGATGTTGCGGACGACTGCGAGCAATTCCCCATTACCGGTGTAGAAGGCGAACAGGACCATGTTGTTCAGCTTGAAGGTCACTTTAGTGTAGGCCTTTTTGGCTTCTATGCCCATTAACTCTGCGTGTTTGAAATCCTTGTGGAAGGAGGCTGCGATGAGGTCGTTGCCGTCACGGGCGGGGGCACTGACAGAAACGATGTTGTTAACTGAAGCGGGGGTAGCGAAGCTGCTGCTGAGGCCGACTGTCATGAACATAGCTGCTACGATGGCGATTTTTTTACTCCCATTTAAAAGGGTCTGGCCGAGTGTGTTGGTAGTGTGTAACATATACTTAGTTTTTAAAGTTTGAGTGGTTTTTGTTTTTTTACTGTTTGTTGGCATAACAAAGATAATGACAAAAGAAGGTACTATACAATACATAGTACATTGAATGGCATAATACCTTTATGGGCGGTAAGGGGCCGTGATGAACTATTTTGGTGAGTGTTTGATTTCATTTTTGATGGCCGGCCGGGGGATTTGTTTTGCTCCCTGCGGGCATATACATGATTGCCAGCGCGGTGCCACAAAGTTATAGTGATGATAGTCAGTTATTTATGATAGTGGGTGCATTTGGGACTGTTCGGTTTCGAGCATTCCGATGTCCGCTTTCGATTAAACGGCGAGAAATGGGGGATGAAAAGTGTTCGCTTTTGAGGGAGTCAGGCGGAGGCGGGGGAATTTTGAATGGGGGCGATGGGAAGGAGGAGCCGAAGGAGATTATTGACTTCTTCCGGCCGGCTGAGTAGGAACATATGCCCGGCTTTTGGAATGATATGGGTGGGGTGGGTAAAGTTGATGGGGAATACTTCATCCCTGGTTCCATGGACATGATATAATGGAGAGGGTATCTCTGCATTCTCCCATTCCAGTACAGCATTGAGGGCCCAGCGGATAAAATCATCGTCGCCGGACCAGATGACGGATTGGATGATCTTTCTATTGGCGGGGGTTTTCATTGTGAGGAAATGCTTGACGCTGGTGGCAGCTTTCAGCAACGTTGCGGGGATGATCTTCCCAAGTCCCAATTTGCCGGCGACCCTGAAATAAGGAGGCAGGTGGGCCGATAAGGGAATAGAGCTGATAATGATGGTGGATTGGGGCGAAATACGCTTGGCGATTTCTATGGCCATGATACCGCCCAGGGAAAGGCCGATGAGGACGAAGGGTTCGGAAATGTCCATCTGGGCGATCAACCGGGAGGCGTATGCGCCGAGGGTTTCGTTCGTCTGCGGCGGGATCCAATGAATGTAAGAGGCCCGATAGCCTTCAGGGAGCCGAATGTGGGTGAACATGCGGTAGTCTGCGCCGATGCCGGAGATGAAGTACGCTGTCATTAGTTGATGGATGGATACAAGAATCACGCCATCACCGGAGGCGTCTTTCTTCTTCCTCTATAGCGAGGTCATTGATGCTGGCGTATCTTTTTTTCATCAGGCCGTTGTCATCGAATTCCCAATTTTCATTGCCATAGCTGCGGTACCATTGGCCGGCAGCGTCATGCCACTCATATTCAAAGCGTACCGCCATCCGGTTGTTCCGAAATCCCCAAAGCTCCTTTTTAAGTTTGTAGTCCAGCTCTTTTTCCCATTTACGGGTCAAAAAGGCTTTTACTTCTTCCCGTCCATTGATAAATTCTGTGCGGTTGCGCCATTCGGTATCTGGGGTGTAGGCAAGGGATACCTTTTCGGGATCGCGGGTATTCCAGGCGTCTTCGGCCATTTGCACTTTTTGTGCGGCGGTTTCGGGGGTGAATGGGGGAAAGGGAGGTCTTTGTTCCATCATGCGAATATTTTGATGGAGCGAAGGTAGGTGGAGTTGGGGATAGGGAGATGGTGCGGGTCGGGGAATTTGTGGTGTTAAACGGGGAGGTTGGAGAGGACTTCATGTATGAATGCATTGACGATAGCGGGATGGGTCATCACCAGCATATGACCTGCTCCGGGAACGGAATGGGTCGGATGGGTAAGTCGGATGGGCAATGTCCGATCTTTTATTCCGTGGATATGATATAGGGGTTGTGAGAATTGGCGATTGTCCCATTGCAGAATGGCGGTCATCGACCATTTGAAAAATTCATTGTCGATTGCCTGGAACATGTCGGCCGCCAGGTGAGTTGGAGTGGACCTTCTGATGAATACCTTTGCGAGCCCGACTAACGTTTTTGATAAGGGAGGGGATAGCAGGATACTGGCTTTCAATTTATCGGCTAACCGGTAACAGCGCGGCAGCTGAGCGGACAGGGGGATGCTGCTGATGAGGATGGTGCGTACAGGAGGGATTTTTTTAGCTATTTCGACTGCCATCATCCCGCCCATTGATAAACCCACAAGGATAAAGGGTTCTGACGTTTTTATCCCAGTTGCCAGGCGTAAGGCAT
>JAMFSL010000085.1 GCA_026225275.1 Puia dinghuensis | reverse complement strand
TCTTCTATGTCAAGGCGAATAAAGTCCAGACCTTCACGCTGGAAGTAACCAACCCCGGCGCAGACCAATCCCTGCTCTACGTCTGGCCACACATGCACCTGCTGGGAAAAGAATACAAGGCCTATATCACGACACCCGCAGGGGACACTATTAAGCTGGTACACATACCCGACTGGGATTTCCGCTGGCAGGAGATTTACCGGTTTCCGCATCCCATCAAAATGACACAAGGGTCGGTTATCCATATCGAGGCAACGTACGATAACACGGTCAATAATCCGTCGAACCCTAACAATCCGCCTAAAAATGTTTTCTCGGTGGGGGATATGACTACAACCGATGAAATGATGACCCTGATGATGGGGTTCCTTCCTTATAAGGAAGGGGATGAGAAGATCGATCTGAGATGAAACTTAAATCTACTATAGCTGCGGGCCTGTTGCTTTTGGGTACCGCACAGACATCATGGTCACAGGCAGATGTGGAATTGCGATTCGACAGGCCTGCAGATTATTTCACCGAATCCGCGCCGCTGGGCAACGGAAGACTGGGCGCCATGGTATTTGGCCGCCCCGATAAAGAGCGGATAGTCCTCAACGAAATATCCATGTGGTCCGGCGGGGTACAGGATCCTAACCAGCATGACGCCTGGAAATATCTGCAGCCCATCCAGCAATTATTGTTGCAAGGCAGAAATGTAGAAGCGCAGAAAATATTACAGCAGCATTTCATCTGTGCCGGGCCGGGGACGGGCCGTGGCCAAGGCGCCCATGACAAATATGGCTGTTATCAGACCCTCGGCGATTGCTGGATACAATGGAAAGATACGACCGGCGCCGTCAGCAATTATTCCCGCCTGCTCAGGCTCGACAGCGCTATCAGTACGATCACCTGGACAAGAAATGGGGTCCGTTTCCGCGAAGATGTGATCGTGTCGGCTCCCCGCCATGCTATTATCATCCATCTCAAAGCATCGCGCAAAGGGGCATTGCAGTTTATAGCCGGGCTCTCCCGGAAGGAAAGGGCTGATATTTCAGTACGCAACGGGATGATCAAAATGGCAGGCAGGCTGGACGGTGGCAATGGGGAAGAAGGGATCAGATACAATGCCCTGATGAATATCGTTCCGGTAGACGGCAGGCTGACAGATGCGGCCCCCGGTCTTGCGCTCAGCAATGCAACGGAATGTATGCTGGTGATCACGGCAGGTACCGATATGAACTGGCCGCACGTAGAACAGCGGGCCGCGCAGGACGTGGGTTATTTATCGCATCCGCAGGCCCCGTCCAACCCTGAACTGATGGCAACCATCCACATGCCCTGGGAGTCCATCCTCCGCGAGCATGTCATCAATTTTCAATCCTTCTTCAACCGCTGCAAACTGCACCTGGACGATCCCGATAGCACCCGCGGACTGACGCTGGCAGCGAGACTGGCCAATGTTCAGGCCGGGCATGAAGATGCTTCGCTGGTGTCCTTGTATTTTAATTTTGGCCGATACCTGCTAATCTCTTCGTCCCGCGGTAGCCTGCCGGCTAACCTGCAGGGCCTCTGGGCCGAAGAATACCAGACCCCGTGGAATGGCGACTATCATACGGATATCAATATTCAGATGAATTACTGGCTGACCGACGAGGCTAACTTGCCGGAATGTCAGCAGCCTGTGTATGCTTTACTGCAACAGATGGCGCACTATGGCCGGGAGACTGCCAAAGACTATTATCATGCATCGGGGTGGGTGACCCATGCCATTACGAATCCCTGGGGTTTTACCGCCCCCGGTGAAGGGGCAGAATGGGGCTCTTCGCTGACCGGCGGCGCATGGCTGGCCACGCATATCCTGCGGCATTACCAATACTACCCCGACCGCCAGTTTCTACAGCGATACTATCCTATTCTTAAGGGGGCAGCCCAATTCTTTACCAATGTATTGATCAGGGAACCATCGCATCATTGGCTCGTCACGGCGCCTTCCAACTCGCCGGAGAATTCCTACCGCCTGCCGGACGGAGATACGGCCAGCACCTGCATGGGACCGACAATGGACATGCAGATCGCGCGGCAGCTTTTGCTGGGTACGGCGGAGGCTGCACATCTGCTGCGGGTCGATCAATCGTGGGCCGACGGTCTGCAAAAGATAGCGGGGCAGCTGGCGCCGGACCAGATCAGCCCGAGGACCGGCGGCATCCAGGAATGGCTGGAGGACTATGAGGAAGTCGAACCGCAACACCGGCATGTTTCCCCGCTGTATGGCTTGTATCCCTATGATGAGATCACTCCGTGGGGGACGCCGGCGTTGGCGCAAGCGGCGCGAACAACGCTGGAAAGGCGGGGCGATGAAGGTACCGGGTGGAGCCGGGCATGGAAGATTGCTTTTTGGGCTCGGTTGGGGGACGGCGATCATGCCTATAAAATGCTGCGGGCATTATGGCACCCCGCCGGTGTCGATCCTGTCAATGCCGAGGCAGGCACTTTTCCCAATCTGTTTGATGCCTGTGCTCCCTTCCAGATCGACGGTAATTTTGGCGCGACGGCTGCTATCATGGAATTTTTCCTGCAAAGCCAGGGAAAGGAGGAAGTCATCCGGTTGCTTCCGGCGTTGCCGAAGACAGCCATCTTTCAAAATGGCAGCATCAACGGGATGCGGGCACGAGGCGGCTTTGCTATCAATATGAGTTGGCAGCAAGGCCTCGTTACGGCGTTGATGATCCGTAGTGATTATGGCCGGACATGCCGGATCGCGCAGCCGGACGGAACGATCTTTTCTTTTAAAACTATTCCTCATCAAAGCTATAAGCTAGGCGTCGTGAAAGCGCATTATGTGCTACGCTGATCGGCAGGCGCATGCGGCTGGGGACGGCAGCTTGAGTTCCGGCCTCTATTCTGATCTTAAACTTTTCACAGGATTAGCCAGCGCCGCCCTGAAGGAGCGCCAGGCCACCGTCAGCATAGCAATACAAAAGGTCGATCCGATAGCCAACGCGAATATGGCCCAGCTGAGGGCAATACGGTATTGAAAATCCTGCAGCCATCCGTGCATGACCCAGCCTGCAATAGGGGCCGCAATCAGAAAGGCGATCAGCAGCAGCCGGCTGAATTCTTTGCCGAACAACCATAGAATGCTCTGTACGCCTGCGCCCAGCACTTTCCGTACGCCGATCTCCTTTGTTTTTTGCAGGGCCATGAATGACACCAGGCCATATAATCCCAGACAGCTGATCAGAATGGCGATACCTGCAAAGATCTCTACCAGCCGAAGCGTGACAGTATCCTGTTTGTAGAATCTGGCTATCCGTTCGTCGAGGAATTGATAGGAATAGATATAATCGGGATAGGTCTCCGTCCAGATCTTTTCATAGGCTGCCAGTGCCGGGCGGAGATCCGCCAGATCGATCTTTGCAGCGCAGTAGTGGTAGCCGGCAGTTGAGGGAGCGATCACGACCGGGTCGATGGCGGCGTGAAGGGAATAGTTGTGGAAATCCTTTACGACGCCCGTGATCGTCGCGGTGATAGTGCCGTTATTATCGATAATGATATGCCGGCCAATGATATCGTGGGGATCCCTGACGTGTAACTGTCTGACGAAGGTTTCGTTGACCAGCAGTTCGCGGGTCGTATCCGAGGGAAAGATATTTCTTCCGGCCGCGAGCCGCAGCCCATAGGTGGGCAGGTATTGCGCATCTCCATATTTGAGATTAATATTCCAAGGTTCTTCTTTAGACCGGTTGTCATACGTGAAGCCGGTATGGTTATTCGACTGGGAAGCCGGCGGTTGGGAGCATAAGGTGACTTTTTCCGTACCTGGTACGGCAGCCAACCTTGCGTCAAGCGTATTCATCTTCACCTTATCGGTTTGCGGCAAGGGCAGCAGCACGATGCCATCCTTGCTGAACCCCAGATCGGTGTTCTTCGAATAATTGATCTGGCCGGCGATGACGATCACTCCGATGATCAGCATCTGGGAAATCGTGAATTGCGTGACTACCAGTACACGTCTCAGTGGGAAGCCGCCGATATTTCGCTGTGATAGTTTACCTTTCAAGGCGACAATGGGCCGGAACCGGGACAGGATGACGCCGGGGTAGGAACCGGCGAGAAAAATGACGGCCATCAGCAGCAGGAACAGGAAAATGATCGTTTTGGGTTCGGCAAAAAGGGACAGTGTCATTCTCGTTCCCATCAGTTGGTTGAGTGCCGGCAGCGTAAGCATGGCGACACCACAGGCCACCAGGAAGGAGAAGAGCACCAGCAATGCCGTCTCGAGGATGAATTGCCAGAACAGCTGTGCGCGAAGACTGCCCATCACTTTGCGCATGCCCACCTCTTTTGCCCGGTTGAGCGCCCGCGCCGTCGCCAGGTTGATAAAATTCACGCAGGCCGTAACCAATAGAAAAACGCCGATCAGCGCCAGCGCCCACAGGTAGGTTTTATTCACCGGGCCGTCTATTCGGGTGTTGAAGTGGATGTCAGCAAGCGGTTGAAGCCGGAACACGGTCGTTGGGGCATCCTCGGCGTCATATTTCCTGGTAAATGCCGGCAACTGCTGATCGATCTGCGAAGGGCTGACACCCGGTTTGAGCCGGATAAAGAAATGCATGCTGCTGCGCACCTGCCCCCAGCTGCTGTCGCTGGCTAACCGGGCATCCTGGTCTTTCAGGTTAAGATAGGACAAATAGATCTCCTGTTTTCTGTCGGTATTACCGGGCATATCCTGTAAAACGCCGGTGATGCGAAAATCAGTTTGATTATTATAGCGGATGATCCGGCCGATGGGGTCTTCGCTGCCGAAATATTTTGTGGCCAGTTTTTTAGTGATCAGGGCCGTGTTGGGTTGCGTCAGGACAGGGCCGGGGCTGCCCGCCACCAGGGGAAAGCTGAAGATGTCGAAGAAACCCGGATCGGCATACGCAACACCATCGTCTTCTTCGAATTTCTTGACTTCCTTCTCACCGGGCAATGAAATGAACGCACTGTTGAAATAAACGACCCTCGCCGCTGCCTCCGTATAGGAATAGTCGTTGAGAAAAGCCTTGCCAAAAGGCTGCGGTATTCCGGACTGGTATTCGATACCGCCATTATGAAATTCGCTGACGACGCGATAGACCCTGTCCGCCGCCGGATGCCAGCGATCGAAGCTGAACTGATAAGCCACCAGTGTAAAGATCAGGATCGCGCAGGCAATGCCTGCTGACAGGCCCAGGATATTAATCAGCGTATAGGATTTGCTCTTCAGCAGGTTGCGCCAGGCGATCTTGAAATAACTCTTGAACATGGGAGATGGTTGGGTGATATCGTCCCGCTGCCAGAAATATGCCGGATTCGCTTCGATCTCCTAATCAATTAGTTGATGATATTACTTAATTAGGACTGTCCGGTTTCGATACAACAACTGTCCGTTTTATGGGTTTTTTAGGACGGGTCAGGTGGCGCTGGGCTTAACGCTGTTTGAGCGCGAACATGGGATGTTCGAGATAGGTCTTCAGAAACAGTTTCAGTTTTTCGTTGATATACAGGAGCATGTCTTCATTGGTGGCTACACGGCAAAACCTGTAGGTGGGGCGGTAGGTAACCATGAAGAGTTGAAGGGAGTCGCCTTTTAGGCCGGTAACCATAGAAACGTATGATGAGGGAAACTTGGAATCGACATAATAATCCTTTTCTTCTTTCTTAACCTCCTGTCTTAGCTGGCGTAGGTTTTTTTGTTCCGGCGAGAAATAGGTGACCGGGCTAAAACCGATGCCTACACCATCCGTAGGTGTCTGATCGCCGGCTAACCGGACCTTATGCGTCTGGTCCAGCCAGGCATAGTCTTCTTTTCTTTGTATGGAATCCAATTGGTAATTGGAGCGTTCGCCGACGAGGACGGACGGCAGTTCGACCAGATTCGGTTCGAGATAGACGACATAACCCTCCTTATCTTCCAATTCTGAGGGCACTACATAGGTCGTATCAGCGTGATATCCGGCGGAAGAAAACGTGATGGTATCGCCGGGGTTGGCGACGATGCGGTAGTTACCACCGGCATCAGATATATTATGTTTTCCTTGAGTACGATTGACGATCGTCACCGCGTTCAGAATGGCTTCGGTTGTTTTTTGCCTGACCTTACCTGTCAGCACCTGCTGGGAGACTGCCGGCATTGACAGCAGTACGAGGATGGACAGGTTGAAGAGCGGCGTACGTAGCGGCATACCCTAAGTTACAAAAAATCTCCCGGAAGTATTACCTCCGGGAGATGAAAATGCCATTAAAGATGTTTTTTGGCAGGTCCGCAACTGATGGTATTCAAACTCGTGCTCATATCCATGCCGGGCATGCTCATGTTCATGGGTTCATTGCTGTCTTTGAATTGTAAAGTTTTCAGATTAAGTTTTTCGATCTGGTCGCTGCCTTCTTTGATCCGCAGGAACTGGCGCGGGGTAACATTTTTAAAGACCTGAATAATTCCTGTTGTAGGCCATTTGATGACGAGTTCATCGATCATTTTGGCTGTACCGATGCCTATTTGCTGGCGTAATGGGGAGGAACCGAAACTACCGCCGGAATTGACGTCCTTATATACAGTCCTTTGTTTGCCGTCTTCGGTAAAGGTGACTGCGATATGGGCGCCGATCGCCGAACGGTTGGAATGCACGCCTTCCAATAAGACACTGATCCAGTTATTGTTATTTTGCCCGGGATTGATATAGAATGAGTTGTAATACTCATCTCCTTTGAGTGCTCCACCGGTCTCGACAAAAATATCCTGGTCACCGTCATTATCGACATCGGCGAAGGAAACTGCGTGGCCTTTTTGCAGATTGCCCACTCTGGCAGAAGCAGTGACATCTGCAAATCGCTGCCCGCCGATATTTTTAAACATCTTGTTGGGGATAAGGGAGGTGAAGTCGGGATTACCGGTGGCCAGATACATATCCAGCCAGCCGTCATTATCTATGTCGCCAAAATTCGCTCCCATGGCAAATACCGGCCTGTCCAGTCCCATACTCTTCGAGACATTCGTAAAAGTACCATCATGATTATTATGGTACAGGTACATTCTGCTGGAATTGGTTAATGGTAGATGTAACGCTTCTTCAGCCGCGGTTTCAGCCATACGCCCCTGAATAAAGTATCCGCACACGAAGATGTCGGGCCAGCCGTCGTTGTCATAATCGAAGAACCAGGTGGGGAAGGTATGTATGGTGTCTTTATCCAGTCCAGCCTCATGCGTAGCATCTTCAAACTGAGGGATATTCGACTTTATCCCTTTGTTTTTCAGCAATACTTTTTGCCCGTCCTCGTTCGACATAAAAATATCAGGCCAGCCGTCGTTGTTATAGTCGGCGGCAACCACTCCTTTGGTAAAGCCTAGCTTTTCACAACCGGACTGCGCGGTGACATTAGTGAAGGTGCCGTCATGGTTATTGATATACAATTCGGATGGATGCGGATGGTCGGGAGAGGCTGTTTCATGGCCGATAAACAGGTCCAGCCAGCCGTCATTGTTAAAATCCGCCCAGGTGGCCGTTTGTGTAGGACCAAAAGAAAGAACTCCGCTTTCGACGGTGACATCTGTAAAGGTGCCGTCGCCGTTGTTGCGCAATAGCGTGGCGGGCTGTTTGCCGAATTCCTTTAGCCATGCGCCTCTGAGCACGAGGATATCCGTGTAGCCGTCATTGTTATAATCCGCCTGGATGATATTCAACCCTCCTTTGATGTCGGACAGGCCCGAATGCTTAGAGACATCGGTAAAAGTCCCGTCGCCGTTGTTCTTAAAGTAATGCATGCTTCCTTCCAGGTCCCAGCATGAGGTGACTATATCCAGGTAGCCGTCATTGTTAAAGTCATCTATGATCGTTCCTCCGGCCATATTCTTGTTGACGTTTAATTTCAGGCTACCTGCCATGTCTTTGAAGGGCAGTACTTTGGTGGAAGATGTGTCGGTGTCGAGCCCGGGGATCAGCCATTCGGCGGGTACTTTAGCCGGATACTCCCCCAGCGTCATATAGGCAATATTCAGCAACCATCTCGATGTCAGGTCCTGGGGATTTTGCTGCAATATCTGCTGGTATAATTCGATCCCTTTCTTTGAAGCGTACGGGTCTGTATATACTCCTGTACCCTGAATAGGAAAGACGCAGGATCCCATCGAATGATTGGAAATACAATTATTCCGTTCTCCCAGTCTTAACCAGGCTAAGGCCAGGTTGCTCTGGATATCGGTGGGGATAAAGCCTTCCGGGCCGGAGCTTTGTTTGTTGTTTTCCAGCAGCGTCTGGAATATACCGATGGCCTTTTTTTCCTCGCCCACTTTTACCAGGGCTACGGCTTTAAGGTATTGTATATACATACTCACGGCTGGCGAAACCCCCGGCAGAGACAACATAGAATCACAGTAATCCACCTGAGCCTGCGGGCAGAAAGGATTTGCCCTATTATAGGCGGGTTTTAGCCCTTCTCTATATAGCTCTTCCAGTTTTTTATTTTTCCCCGAATGCCCGGTTGTGCGATGATAAGATAAAGCTGCACACAGAATAAAGATCAGTGGTGTTATCAGCACCGCTAACATATTTTTTCTCATAGTTATTCAATTAGTTGACGGAGTGGATAAATCGATTATCCATACCGTAAAGACTTTTAATGTGATCCGGTCGTCATGCTCGTACTCATATCCATATTCATGTTCATCGGTTCATCCTTTTCGATGAACTTCAAAGTCTTCAGCGGAATCTTTTCGATCTGGTCGCTGCCTTCTTTGATCCGCAGGAACTGACGCGGGCTGACATTTTTAAAGACCTGGACAATTCCTGTCGTAGGCCATTTGATGACGAGTTCATCGATCATTTTGGCTGTACCGATGCCTATTTGCTGGCGTAATGGGGAGGAACCGAAACTACCGCCGGAATTGACGTCCTTATAGACAGTCCTTTGCACTCCATCCTCGGTAAAGGTGACGGCGATATGTGCGCCGATCGCCGAACGATTGGAATGTACCCCTTCCAATAGGACACTGATCCAGTTATTGTTATTTTGACCGGGGTTTACATAAAACGAATTGTAGAAAGCATCGCCTTTATACGCTCCTCCGGTCTCGACAAAAATATCCTGGTCGCCGTCATTATCGACATCTGCGAAGGCGACTCCGTGACCTTTTTGCAGATTGCCCACCCTGGCGGATTTGGTGACATCGGCAAATCGCTGCCCGCCGATGTTCTTAAACATCCTGTTGGGGATCAGCGAAGCAAAGTCAGGATTGCCGGTGCCCAAATACATGTCCAGCCAGCCGTCATTATCTATATCGCCAAAATTCGCTCCCATAGAAAATACCGTTTTATCCAGTCCTACTTGCTTAGCGACATCCGTAAAAGTGCCATCGTGATTATTCCTGTACAGGTGCATCGTTGCCGCACCGTTCGACGGAAGATGCAGTGCTTCTTCCGCGGCGACCTTGGCCATCCGGCCCTGAAAGGAATAGCCGGCCACAAAAATATCCGGCCATCCGTCATTGTCATAATCCCAGAACCACGTAGGAAATGAATAGGTAGTATCTTTATCCAGACCTGCTTCGTGTGTGGCATCTACAAATTGAGGGATTTTTGATTTTATTCCTTTGTTCTTCAGCAGTATTTTATTACCGTCCAGATCCGACATAAAAATATCCGGCCAGCCGTCGTTATTATAATCGGCGGAAACCACTCCTTTGGTAAAGCCTATTTTTTCACAGCCGGATTGCGCTGTGGCATTCGTGAAAGTTCCGTCATGGTTATTGATATACAATTCGGATGGATGGAGATGGTCATGTGACGTCGTTTCATGGCCGATAAACAGATCCAGCCAGCCATCATTGTTGAAATCGGCCCAGGTGGCCGTTTGCGTTGGGCCAAAAGACAATATTCCGCTTTCGATCGTGACGTCAGTAAAGGTGCCGTCGCCATTATTGCGCAATAAAGTTGCGGGCTGCCGCCCCTGTTCTTTTAACCATGCACCTCTCAACACAAGGATATCAGTCAAGCCGTCATTGTTGTAATCTGCCTGGATAATATTCAATCCCCCTTTAATATCGGCTAAGCCCGAAGACTTCGAGACATCGGTGAAAGTCCCGTCGCCATTGTTCTTAAAATAATGCATGCTTCCTTCCAGGTCCCAGCATGAGGTGACGATATCCAGGTAGCCGTCATTGTTAAAGTCATCTATGATCGTTCCTCCGGCCATATTCCGGGATTCGTTGAATTTCAGGCTGCCTGCCATATCCCGAAAGGGCAATACTTTGATGGAAGAAGTATCGGTGTCGAGTCCCGGGATCAGCCATTGCTCGGGTACTTTAGCCGGATATTCCCCCAGGGTCATATAGGCTATATTGAGCAACCATCTCGATGTCAGATCGGAAGGGGTCTTTTGCAGCAGTTGCTGGTATAATTCGATACCTTTCTGCGAGGCGTACGGATCTGTATATACTCCCTTCCCCTGGATGGGAAAGATGCAGGATCCCATTGAATGATTGGAGATACAGTTATTTCGCTCTCCCAGTCTTAACCATGCCAGGGCAAGGTCGTTCTGAATATCACTTTCGAACCGGCCTGTCGGATCGGCGGTAATGGCCTTATTTTTTTCCAGGAGAGACTGGAATATCCCGATGGCGTTCTTCTCCTCGCCCAGTTTTACCAGGTCCAGGGCTTTAACATATTGTACATACATCATCCTATTGGCCGATTTCGATGGCCGGGACAATATAGAATCACAGAAAGCGATCTCCGCCTGCGGGTGGAAAGGATTTGACCGTTTGTTGACGACTTTCAACCCATCTTTATATAGCTGATACAATTTTTCATTTTCTGAGTGTGCGGCCACATAATGATAGCACAACGCTGCACACATGATAAAGATCACTGATACAATCAGCATCGTTAGAATTCTCGCTCGCATAGTTGTAGAATAGAATTTGACAGAATGGATAAATTAATTATCCATACGGGTAGTCAGAATTTACCCGAATGCAATGTTTATTTTCGGTGTTCGTGTGGAGATGCCGGTAATATCCGGCGGTTGTCCGATCATCCGATGACTTCCGGCGGTTGGTCGGGTGTAATGGCGAAACAGGAGACGACATCAACGAAATCCCGATGAGATATTGTCGAAGAAGTTACGGAAGGATGATTGATCGACTGTGTGCAATGAGGCGTATAATCGTCTCCGGAGAAATGCTTATTTAGGTGTGAACGATGATTTTTTCCTGCTGAATTTTGGGACAGGTCGTTCATCAGTTGAAAGAAATTATCCCTGGCAGTCTGCAGCTTCATCACAGCCCGGTTAGGGATACACAGTAATTCAATCGAGTCATTGTAAATACGCTGTTTGCAATATTCGTAGCGAATTCCGCGGATGTCAATTTCACCATGAACTCTTTCGTATTGAAGAGAATTGTTGTAATAAGCCAGGTTGGTGGCGGGAATCCTGATGGAGATCAACTGCGATTCGTCGTATTGGTCTTGGTCCAATTGTGCCTCAAGCTGACGGTTAGCCCTGGTTTCCATGTAAGTTGTCAGCAGCCGGTATCCCCAACCGTTGAACAGCAGGATTCCCAATAGCAGTATAGCGGCAGCCTTTTTCAAGGCCAGAAGCTAAGATTTTTTATCTAACGGGCCAATTAAAATCAGATTAAATGCGGGCAGGCAAGTACTATCCGCAGGTCGATTGGCGTGAGTACCTGTATTTCCGGGACAGCATCAACACAGATGGTTGAAAGTTGGTATATTTGGTTACAATCATCACTGCCATGAGAATGCATCTGTTGTTTTTTTTAGTCGCCGCGGTTGTCGCCCTGGGAAATCCTTTTCCGGCGAGCGCCCAGGCTCCTGCGGGAGCGAGCCAGAGTCTTGACAGTATTATACCGGTAAGAGGTTTTTGCGTCGGCGCTCCGCGACCGGATGGCGTAGACTCCTTTGTAAGGTTTATTAATGACGTACTGGCCCCGAAGAAGGTCAATACCTTGTTCGTGCTCATCGACTATCATTATCAATTCAAATCCCATCCTGAATTGGCTGACACGCTTGCCCTCTCCAATGCGGACGTGAAAAAGATCGTCAAAGTCTGCGCGCAGCACAAGATCCGGATCATCCCACAGATCGATATGCTGGGACACCAGGGCTGGGAAGAGCATCCGAATAAATTATTGCTGGTCTACCCGCAATTCGATGAAACGCCCTGGGTGAAGAATCCCGTGAAATATGTATGGCCCAACGCGGACAATCTCTATTGCCGGAGCTATTGCCCATTGTATCCGGGGATACACGATGTGCTGTTTGCCGTGATCGATGAGATCTGCGATGCTTTTGAGAGTACCGCTTTTCATGCCGGGATGGATGAAATATTTTACCTGGGGGAACGACAGTGCCCCCGTTGTGGCGGCAAGGATCCGGCAGAGCTGTTTGCCGGCGAAGTGCAGGCCATTCACGATCACCTGGCGCAAAAAGGCCGCGAGCTATGGATATGGGGGGACAGGCTGATCGATGGTAAGACGACAGGTATCGGTATGTGGGAAGCCAGTTATAATAATACTTACCGGGCCGTCGACCTGATCCCGAAGGATGTGGTGATCTGCGACTGGCATTACGAACGGCCCGATCAGACCGCGGTCTATTTCGCGATGAAAGGATTCCGGGTAGTGACCTGTCCCTGGCGGATGTCGCAACCCGGCGTAATACAGGTGGACGATATGGTCCGGTTCAGGAATTCGTCGACAGCCGAAATGAAACCCCGGTTCCTGGGTATCGTTGAAACCACATGGTCTTCCTCGCAATCTTTCATCAATGGTTATTATGGGATCGGACCAAAACGGCCGGGGCAGAAAGACGCGGCCTGGCAATGTTTTAAGGATGTATTTCAGCGGATCGATTCATTGGGAAATTAAGGGTCGACCGGAAATTAGGGCTCGACGGGAGATTAAGGCACGCCCGGAGATTAAGGCTCGACCGGCAGGATAACGGAGAAAGTAGCCCCTTCTCCCGGTTCGGAATGAACGGTGATCTGGCCGTGGTGGTTGGCGACAATTTTGCGACATTGAGCCAGGCCCATGCCTACGCCACTTTCAGCAGCTTTTAATGAAGAGTGGGTAAAGATGTCGAATATTTTTTTTAGCTGGATAGCCTCTATGCCGATGCCATTATCGATAAAACATATCTCGCAGTACCTGCGGCCCGGGAGGAGGAAAGGATATTTGCCTGCAGCCTCCGGCGAGAGATCGTGGGAATAAACCTTAATGAATGGGGCGACATCCGTTTTTGCGTAGATGATGGCGTTATTGATCAGGTGATAGAACAGCCGGGACATCTGGCCGGGAATGGCGGTGATCGTGTGGAGGATACCGCAATCGATGGTGGCCTTTCTTTCTTTCAACGAAGGACTTAACCGGCTGACGATATCGGCAAAGATTACGTTGAGATCGGTGATTTCGAAGTCAGTTTTGGCGGAACGCAGGCTCAGGCTGGAGAAATCGGTCAGTTGCTGGATCATAGTGGAAAAGCCCCTGGCGAGTTCGTTGATCCTGAGCGTCGAGGACTCGACTTTGTCCCGGTCGCCACGCGCACTGGCGGAAAGCAATATGTCGCCGAACAGTCTTAGTTTCCTCAGCGGTTCCTGCAGATTGTGGTTGGAAATATGCTGATATTGTCTGATCTCTTCCTGATAACCGCGCAGCTGCATATCGGAATTCCGTAACAGCGATTGTGCCTTATCTATTTCCTGCAGCGCCGCAATATGAAAGGCAATGAGATCGGCAAACAGATTGAACATGCCGATGACCCTGGGATTTTTCAGCTGGGCGGGCCTGGGGTCGATAGCACATAAGGTGCCGAAGAAACTGCCATCATGCCGAAGAAAAATGGGGATAGAAATATAGCTTTGAAAGCCATATTGCCGGGGGGTATGATGGTTGCAGAATTCGGGATCTTCCTGCACATGATCGATGATCACCGGTTTTAAGCTGTCTCTGATCTCGTTACAGATCGTCGATTCCAGCTTCAGCTCCCCACCGGGAGTCAGGCCGAATTGGATCTCATCGCGGACGCCACAGGCGATCCATTTTTCCCTGGTGACCCTGGCCACGGCGGCAAAGCCCATCCCTGTCGTCAGGGTGATCACTTCCAGGATGGTGGACAGAACAGGTATCCGTTGTATCAGCGCAACGTCCTGGCTAATCGGATCGACCGGATCTGCGGACGGATCCCCGGTTACTATCGTTTTTGTAGTAGAGATGTCTCAAGGTACAAAGAGTTTGCGGATAGAGCCGGTATTGAATAGGTATTTTTCGGCAGCAGGGACGTTGTCGTTCGCGGTTGGAAATGCTGAAACCACTCCATGAATAACTGGTTGTCCATCAACCCGAAATACTTAAATATTTTCCGCGCGAATTGAAAGGGGTAGGGGCCCCCCGCGGTAATAAAATGATCATTCCGGGCAATCGCCCGATCGGGGTGATAGCAGGCGAAGAGCAGGGTGCTTTCCGATATCGCCGCGATGCACTTACCCAGCTGCAGGAGCTGACTGATCAGTCCGGACAGCGCCTGGTTTTCGCCTTTCTCCCATACGGGACTTCCGGGGAGGATCAGCAGGTCTATATCGCCCGGATTCACTTCCGCCAGGGAAAGGTCTGCCATTACTGCAAGGTTGCCCATAGAGCAAACGGGGTCTTTGGTGAGCGCAAAAGTGAGGATTTCCACGGAGCGGGAACTGTTCAGGCCGGCCATCGTCAGGCCAATTTCCCAATCGGCATAGCTGTCGGACAGGAATACATAACAAGTCTTTTTGCGTGCTGGTGTTGCGTGGATGGACATGGTTTTGGTATTTATATTACAAAGGAAACACCGGGGAGTGACAACAGTATGTCAGCAGGTTTGGCTAATTTTAGCTCTTAATTACCTGGCGATATGAGAAGATCACGCAAACTGATCCTATTAAGTGTATGCTGTTGTTTTTTAATGGTCAGTGGCGGATGGGCTCAGTCGGCGGCTGGCGGTCCCGAATCGCCGGCGGCTACGCCGCCGATGGGTTGGAACAGCTACAACTGTTATGGCTCTGCGGTTCACGAAAATGAAGTAAAGGCCAATGCTGATTATATGGCCGGGCATTTAAAGTCTTTCGGCTGGCAATATATCGTTGTCGATTTTTTGTGGGCCTATGACAATCCTCCCGGCAGTCTGATCGGCAATCCTTTTCAGTCCCGGCTGCAGGATGGATCGTATATTCCCTGGCTGGCAATGGATCAATGGGGAAGGCTCGTTCCGGATGTGAATAAATTCCCTTCCGCCTTCGGTGAGAGGACGCACGAGGGTGCGGCCGATACCAGAAGCGACGGCTCTGTGGTCGGGCAGAGCAGGAATATTGGCTTCAGGCCCTTGGCAGACTATATCCATTCCCAAGGACTGAAGTTCGGCATTCATGTGATGCGTGGCATTCCCCGCCAGGCAGTATGGGCACGATCTCCTGTGCTGGGGGCCAACGGCATCACGGCGGATCAGATCGCCGATACCACTTCGATCTGCCCGTGGATGAATCATATGTATGGCCTGGATATGAGTAAACCGGGCGCCCAGGAATACCTTAACTCACTGCTGGAACTGTATGCCCGATGGGGTGTCGATTTCATCAAAGTGGATGACCTTTCGCGTCCCTACCATACGGCTGAGATAGAAGGTTACCGAAAAGCTATCCGGCAGTGCGGACGACAGGTTGTGTTTAGCCTTTCGCCGGGTGAGACGCCGCTAAAAGACTCGTCTCATGTCAGCCGGTACGGCAATATGTGGCGCATGGCCGATGACTTCTGGGACAACTGGAAGGAGGTATTGAAGATGTTCGACTATGCGAAGAACTGGGAAGGTGCTGGCGGTCCCGGGCACTGGCCGGACTGCGATATGTTGCAGATCGGGAAAATTTCCCTGCGGGGGCCTGTAGGTCCTGCGCGTTACAGCCGGTTGACGGAGGCCGAATTGACGACGCACATGACCTTCTGGTGTATCTTTCGGAGCCCGTTAATGTTGGGTGGTAACCTGCCTGACAACAGGCCAATGGAAGAAAGGCTGTTCTCCAATGACGAAGTGCTGGCGGTGAACCAGCACGGGGAAGACCCGCACCAGCTGTATAAGGATAGTGTCAGCATGATATGGGTGTCGAAGGTCCCGGCGGGAATCATGTCCGGCAGCAAAGGCAATAGCAAGGGTGATCGTGCCTATTATATCGCTCTTTTCAATATCGGTGAGGCGGACCGGAACGTCTCCATCGACTTTTCACGGGTGGGTTTGCGGGGTAAAATTGAGGTAAGGGATCTGTGGAAAAAGGCCGATGCCGGTGTTTTTACCAAAAAATATATGACGATGGTTGCCGCACATGGTGCGGTGCTGATAAAAATAAAAAAAGAGGCCGTATAGAAATACAGCCTCTGTCTAACGATTGCTTGCCATATGAAAATTCTTACCAGTCGGAGGGCGGTCAGGCCTGCCGGAGGGTTGTCATGATGATCTTTTTCGCCTGATGACGGTGAAGGAATATTCCTTACCGACCTTCCGGGCTGCCTTGTAGGCGGCAGCTGTTACATCCTGTAAAGAAGTGCTGCCGCGGTAGTCATATTGCCTTTCTGCGCTAGTGGCCGGCAACGCGGATCTTCCGGTGACGTATACCCTTGCGAAGAGTTGTTTCGCCATTTCGGTATCCAGCTTTTCGTAGTCCGATGTCTGGGCGTCTTTAATGCGGACGCTTGTCCTGAACGTATTCATATCGATGTGGGTTAGTCAATAAGTGATTTCGATCTCTATTAGTCCACTAAATTAGTAGACTAATTTGAAACCAACAAATTTTTTATTCTTAAGGGTCTGCTGAGATTCTATATCTTTAATTTCCATGCCCCATTCAATCGTTATTTGGATCATCTCCGTTGCTGCTATCGGTGGCATTCTGTTTCGCCCCTTTCGGCTACCGGAGGCGATATGGGCAGTGGCTGGCGCGCTTCTATTGGTTACCCTGCGAACGATTGTACCGCGGGATGCCCTGGCCGGTGTGGCGAAGGGCACAGACGTCTATCTTTTTCTGCTGGGCATGATGCTATTGGCCGAAGTAGCCCGGGAGGAAAAGCTGTTCGACTGGCTTGCCGGGCAGGCAGTCAATCATGCACATGGTTCACCCCAAAGACTTTTCGGGCTGATTTACCTGGTGGGGATAGCTGTCACGACTCTGCTATCCAATGACGCCACGGCCGTCGTGCTGACGCCTGCCGTTGCCGCAGCGGTAAAAGCGGCCAAAGTGCCACGACCATTGCCGTACCTGCTGATCTGCGCCTTCATCGCCAATGCCGCCTCCTTCGTTCTGCCCATTTCCAACCCCGCCAATCTGGTGATCTATGGATCGCATATGCCCGCTTTACTACAATGGCTGCCGAGGTATATTCTGCCCTCGGTCGTTTCGATCGGGATGACATATCTGCTGTTATACCGGACGCAGCGCCGGATCCTCGGTACTTCCATCGAAAAGCACATCGACTTCCCCGCGCTGGCAGCTACCGGCAGGATTGCAGCAATAGGCATCGGTGTCACAGCCATCGTGTTGCTGGCCGCCTCCGCCCTGGACTGGCCACTCGGGCTGCCTACTGCGGTAACGGGCATCCTAACCGCCGCCCTGGTGCTGGCAAAAGCAAAAAAGAATCCTCTGATCATCCTGAGAAGAATATCCTGGTCTGTTCTACCTCTGGTGGCCGGGCTGTTTGTCATCGTCGAAGCCATCAACAAGACAGGTGCGGTCCGGGCCATCAGCATCCTCCTGCAACAAACAGCCTCGCACTCAGCCGCCCGCGCAGCCTGGGCCAGCGGGATCGGTGTCGCCTTTTTCAGCAACCTCGTGAACAATTTACCTTCCGGGCTGATCGCCGCAGACGCTGTGCAGGGTGCCCATGTCCCCGAGGTTATCCGCAATGCCATCGTGATCGGTGTGGACCTCGGGCCTAACCTATCCGTCACCGGTTCGCTGGCTACCATTCTATGGCTGGTCGCCCTGCGACGCGAAGGCCAGACTGTCAGCGCCTGGAAATTCCTCCAACTGGGCCTGCTGATCATGATACCGACGCTGGTGGCGGCCCTCGCTGCACTATGGTGGTAGGTCATCGGGCAACGGTAAGGAGGTTTTTTGCGTACTATGAAAAAACAGTAACTTGAGGCCCCGTATAAAAAGTTAAAATAATGAGAAACAGACTAGTAAGTGTGATGTTGCTACTTTCGACAGCAGCTTTTGGACAAGCAACGGTTCGTGACCAGTTCGGGAAGATCCAGACCGTCGACCAGGCGAACCAGTGGATCGCCGCCAATGCAGCCCTGAAACCTTCCCTGCTGCACCTGACAGCCGGCAAAGATTCCACCGTGATCGACAAGCGGCTCCTGCGCCAGGAAAAGGGCGATGTTTTTTCCGTCGGTTACGTTACCTACAAGGTGATCGAGTCAACAGAATCCGTTAAATACCGCGCCAACTATATCTTCCTCGATGGCGGTTCGCTGGACCAGACCGGAGTCGACAGCCTGAAAAAGATCATTCTGGTGAAGATCACTTCCGGGGGCAACTGGGATCAATTGTCCGATCAGTACACGATGGATGGAAACACGGCGCATGGTGATACCGGCTGGTTCTTCGGCGAATTGCAGATGCCCAAAGAATTCCAGGATGCCGTCAAGGCCCACAAATTAGGCGATGTATTCTTTGTGGACGTGACCGATAAGCAATGGCATTACATCGTCAAAAAGACGTATGACGATGACGATCAAAAGACAATGACGGTACTGCGGGCCAATGGACGATAATCTTTAGTATTCTGACAGGGCGACAGCCCAGCCGGCGACAGCCGCCACCTACAGCTGCCGGATCTTGATATTCCTCCATCCGCTGGAGCCGGGATGCTGCTGTAATGCAATCTTCCCCTTTGACACTTTCGCAAAGTCCGTGAAGGCCTTGTTGCTGAATTTGCTCCTGGACACCATCAGGTTCCATTGGTCGCTGCCGATCTGGCCGTCGAAGGTTTGAATACCGTTGAGCCAGAAGGTGAGATGTCCCTTGTTTTGTATCAGTCTG
>JAMFSL010000084.1 GCA_026225275.1 Puia dinghuensis | reverse complement strand
CGCCATAGGGGCCGTTATTGGCCGAATTGACGGCATATGAATCATCGAAGTACGGCGTCGGATGCTGGATGGTCACGACTATAAAACGAGGACAGCTATCGGAGGTCCAGTCTTTCGAGAAATCATTGGCGCCGTCTTCACGGAAGCCGAAGGGTGCGGCGATGGAAAAATGGCCTTCCTGGTAGATGGTGGGGTACTGTTGATCAGGGTGTTCTGCATATCCTTTGGGCAGGAGGATGGTGGCGCCGATATAGATGGGCTGGCCCCAGAAGGCGGAGAGTTTTTTACTTTTGATCTTGATATGCTTTACATATTTGGTGTCAGCGGGTATGACGATCGGGGGGATGGCCTGGTCGACGGTCAGGGGGATACGACGTGTGCTGGTGGGGCTTTTCGGGGAGTTCGGGGCGTTGGCGCCGATGGGGGCGTTTTGCGATTTTGCGCCGATGGTGATTTTGATGACTTTGCTGTAGAGGTTTTCCGGCGAGCGGCGCCAGTCCTGGCCTTCCCACTGGTCCATGTGCATCCACAGCGTGTGTCCGTCGGAGCGTTTGAATTCGGTATACCGGTCGAGTACGGCCTGCACATAATAATCTCCCGGCGGGATGTTGGCCATTTTATTGATCGGATAGCCGAGGGTCGTACCGTCGATGTGGACGGCTTTGTCGGAGGGGAGGGCAGTGAAGTCAACGCCGAAGAACTGCGTTCCGTAGCGGCCTACCTGTACGCGCGGTTCTATGCTGTCGGAATGGGCGAAGATGACGAACATGCGGCCGGTCAGTTGGCCGCCGCCGCTGGCGGAATTGTAGAAGATGTCGAAAGAGAGCCCGTTTGATGAAACGGGTGATACTAGAAGCGGGAGCCTGGCGCGAGGATTGGCCGTGATTGTGGGTTGCGCCGTGACGCCCAGGCAGCCCAACAGAGCGAGGAGGAAAAGGAGTTGTCTCATGTGCAGGAGGTTATGGGAATGAATATAGGATTATTATTTTGTTTTTTTTATGAGTCATCTTAATTACTCTCGTCCGAGGTTTGTTCATAAACCTTTTCAATCTCCCTTCTCAGTTCCGTTTCATTAGGTAAATACAACTGATACTTTTGTACAAACAGCTGTGCGGACATGCCGTGAACGGCATATTCGATCAGCAATTCATCCTTGTCACGTGCCAGGATAATTCCTATCGGCGGATTATCGCCGGCGGTATTCTCTTCAGCTTCAAAGTAGCCCAGATACATATTCATCTGCCCAATATCCTCGTATCCTGCCTCTTTGTGCTTCAGGTCGATGAGTACAAAGCATTTTAATATCCTGTGATAAAAAACTAAATCGACCCGATGGTGACGGTTACCCAACGTGATCCGATATTGCCGCCCAATAAACGCAAATCCCTTTCCTAGTTCCAGTAGGAAACTTTGGAGGTTATTTAAGAGACGACTTTCAAGATCGGCCTCAGACAGGTGATGGGGTTCCGGGATTTTCAAAAAGTCCAAAATATATGGTTCCCGAAACAGGTCAATTGGTTGTTGAACAATTTGCCCTTTCTGTGATAATTTCATGATACCTTCTTTGTCCTTGGAAGCGGCCAACCTAAGGAAAAGAGAGGCTTTCTTTTGTCTGATCAATTCTGGCACCGACCAATTTTCGAGGATTGCTTGTTTTTCATAGAAATTACGCTCTAGTGGATCATCGATCTTCAAAAGCTCCACATAATGCGACCATCCCAATTTGTGCGAAGGCTTCGCATGAATTGGATAATAAGTATACAACAGCCTCATTCTCTGTAAATTACTGATGCTAAACCCCTTGCCGTGCATCAAAGAAAGGTCTTTCGAAAGATTTTTCAGCAATTTCCTGCCGTATTCGGCCTTCTCGTTTCCTTTTTGCTCATATTCGATAATATGCTGTCCAATTTGCCAATAGGCCTCGAGTAGACAAGTGTTTACTGCATTAACTACTTTGGCCTGGGCCGCAGTGTAATTCTTAGAAATTCGTTCGACTAAATCGTCATAAGTAGGTATTTGACCTTTTGCTATTTCCTTTTTCATAACAGATAATTTTTATAAACCTCCTCTACATGAATTTGCATAATACGCCTATCCGCATGTAGACTCACGTCAACTAGCGGTCGCTAAACCTGACCAAAATAGGCTGGAAATTGAGCAAAGGAGGAATACAAAAATAGACAAATGACAATACTGGTAAAAAATATTTCGTCGGGAAAGTCGGGCACATATATGTAGAGATAAAAAGTTTACATTTATGGTATATGAAACGTATTACAGTCTTTTGCGGCGCCAACGCCGGAACGGATGCGAATTTTAAGACGCAGGCTGATTTGCTTGGGCAAACATTGGCGAAACGGGACATCGGATTAGTATACGGCGGCGCCAATGTGGGGCTGATGGGCGCGGTTGCGGACGGCGTGTTGAAGAACGGAGGAAAGGCCATTGGCGTGCTGCCCCGGTTTTTACAAACGAAGGAGATCGCGCACGAAGGATTGACCCAACTTATTGTGGTCGAAAGTATGCATGAGCGGAAAATGAAGATGAATGAGTTGTGTGATGGGGTCATTGCGCTCCCCGGCGGATTTGGAACACTGGAAGAATTATTTGAAATGCTGACCTGGGGACAACTTGGCCTTCACCAAAAGCCCATTGGCCTGCTTAATGTGGGTCATTTTTATGACAGCCTTATCGCTTTTGTCCAGACGGCAGTGGACAAAGGATTGGTTAAGGAAGTCAATCAACAAATGCTTTTGGTCAGCCATGATATTGACGACCTGCTGGACCGGATGCAAAATTATGTTGCGCCGGCCGTGGGGAAGTGGATTTCTTCGCCTGCGGGCTCCTGATCACTCCATCCGCAGGTTCTTGATTGGGTTGGTCAATGCTGCTTTTATCGTCTGGTAGCTGACAGTCAAAAGGGCGATCAGTCCTAAGCCTGTGGCGGCAGCTACGAAGATCCACCAGGACAGTGCAGTGCGATATACATAGCTCTGCAACCATTGGTGCATCGCCCACCAGGTCAGCGGTATGGCGATGAACATTGAAAGGATCACCGGCTTGGCAAAATCTTTCGACAACAGCCCCCAAAGCGTCAGCACGCTTGCTCCAAGTACCTTTCGCACTCCGATCTCCCTGGTTCGTTGTTCCGCCACGAATGATGCCAATCCGAACAGTCCCAGGCAGGAAATTAATATGGCCAGTGAGGCCGCAATGGTAGCCAGATTGCCCATCCTGGACTCTTCGGCGAACTTCTCCGCATAGACCTCATCATTAAAGTGATAAAAGAAAGAACTGGCGGGGTTATATCG
>JAMFSL010000083.1 GCA_026225275.1 Puia dinghuensis | reverse complement strand
ATGCCCTTCGACTTTTACCGTGAATATAAGAATTACCCCGACCTCGAGTTGCTAAAGATCATACGGCAGCCGGGAGATTACCAGCCGGAAGCAGTGGCTGCTGCATCTCAGATACTGAATGACCGGCAAATAGCGACAGAAGAATTCCAATCTCTCGATCAATCGCTGGAAGACATGGAAGAGGCTAAAAGGCAGAAAATAGAGAAAATTGAGCGCTTGAGGACCGAGGCCGCGACGTTTATATCGCCGATTCTACAGCCGCAGAAGAAAATCGAGCCTTTGCAGTGGCTAAGCTATTTCCTTGTGGTCATTGGCCTTCAGTATGTCTGGACGTTATTCGGAATGGCGAAAAAGTTAATTCGATTGCTCAATCGTGAAAATTTCTTTTGGGGTGATTATATCGGCTTTGTTTCTATCTTTTATATTCCGATCATCTTTTACTTGCTTATTAAGAAAAGACGCTGGGGCTGGATCCTTCTTTTTGCGGATAACTTTGCTACCCTGATTATGTCGTTGAGTGAGACGTACATCTTTTTCAAATATCAAAACATCCATCACGGGAGTTCCGTCTCATTTATAGTTCCGATCCTGATACGGGCGGCATTCGCTTATTTTCTGTGGAACGATGCAATTGCGGAACTTTTTTGTGTTAACACGAGTACAAAAAAGTGGACTGCTTGGATCACTGCCGCCGGTACTTTTGCTTTTTGTGGGAGTCTTTTGTTGGTTAGGCTATGATCAATGCCAATACAACCGGGGCTATTGAGACGGAAGATCGGGGGTAATGGATCTCATGTCAATGATCTTAAAGGGAATATTTACAATGATGCATTGCCCAAGCAAGTTGAAAAGCCAACCAACAGCACTATGCCCGAACTTAAAAACCATGCTCTATCAAGCCCTTTGCTTTTATTCCCATATGCTGCGGCAGTGACAATTAAACAAATGAGTACGTGAATTCCGATGACGAATGCCGATATGATCAAAATGCCCATGGCCCCACCCTTTCCGCTTCCGCCATTGGCGACACGAATTAGGATTGAATACGCTAAAAGTACAGCTAGATTAATTCCTGCAATTTTTTTCAATGGATTCATAACAATTCATTTCTTAGCTTTTCAAGTTTTGGTTTTAATTCGCTTCGGTAAAAAAGATTCATCGTTTCAAAAGGTATTATCTTCCCATCAATATCTACAATATGTACACAGGACTTCTTTATTGAGCGGATATCAAAATCATAAGCATCCATAAAATTCATGATAATGATGCGAAATAAATTATTATACGAAAGCCCCTCAGCCACCACATTGGGCAAACAACACAACAGCTGATTAAATGTCTCACTGGCAGCAAGCGGGGAATTGCCGGTGCTGAATATCTTCATTACCTAGCCGTGCAGCATCTGGTCCTGTTCATATACGATGGTATTCTTCGAGGAATTAAGCAACACTTCAGGGTCAATCAGTCTTGTTAAGGGCTGGACCGTTCCTCCCAGCTTTAACGCATAGGCCATAGTTAATGCATCGGGATTGCAGGGTACGGGTACGAGGTCATTTGGTTGAAATATCGTACTCTGCTCCAGTATTTTCTGCCGAACCTCCGTCGGCGTAAGGCGGCCCGTTGCAGGATCGAAATTCTCCAGCCTGCCACTCATTTGAGTTGGCTGAAAAGTAACGCCCCGAACACAGGGCTGCTGTAAAGCATATTCTATTATCGTGCCGATCTCGTCGTCATTGAGTCCCTTTTGAAGGGTCACGACCAGCGTAGTCGAAAGATTGTATTTATTCAGATTTTCAAGCGCCTTTTTCCGAATATCCGTCAGATCCTTACCCCGTAGTTGTAGCAGCGCGTCTGGCTTAAACGAATCGAATTGCAGGTACACCTCAAAATTCGGCATATATTCGGCCAGCCTTTCTGCAAACCCAGTGTCATTGGCAATACGTATACCGTTGGTATTGACCATTAAGTGTTTAATAGGCTTCGTTTTGGCAATATCTAATATCTTAAAAAAATCAGGGTGAATGGTAGGTTCACCCCCGCTTAGCTGTACCACGTCAGGTTCACCTTCGCTGGCCACTATTGCATCCAGCATCATCTCGATTTCCGCCAGAGTACGGTGTCTTCCATGCGTGGGAGAGGAGCTTGCATAACAGGTAGGACAAGACAGATTACATCGGTCGGTGACTTCGATCAACGTGAGGCAGCTATGTTGTTCATGATCCGGGCATATACCGCAGTCATAGGGGCATCCATAGACTGTTGAGGTATGAGGTTTTTTTGGATATTCGCTCGCTTTATTATAGTTTCTGATCTGTTTGTAATACTCGATGTCAACGGCGATCAGCACCTTTTGAAAAACAACCAATTCGGCCGATCATCATAGCTAATATAAGCGGGTAGGTAAATAGGTCGCCAGATGAGGTTTTTTCATGGATGATCTTTTTCGTAATCTCCACGACAAGTAAAGATCCGAGCAATCCACCCACTATAGTTTTGTTGGCATAGAGATACAGCAAGATGTGTAGAAGTAATTGTTACCGTTTTACTCTGATCGTCACCCTAGCCGGCAGCTGCTCTATATAGCCCTTTTTTCCGGCATAAGCGAACACGTGTCTGATTGTAAACTCGCCCTGTTGGCCGGCTTTGACCCTATGATCAAGCTCTGACGGAAGCCGTTCCGGGTCCGGTGCAACAAAATGGCCTTTACAGTCAATGACAATGCGTCGAAACGTTCGTTTTTCCCCAGAGACTACATAACTGGTGTGCGTCCAGGAACTTTTACCTTCGAAGCCGATTGTCCTGCCGGTCCCGTAGGCCGCGAGGATCTCTCGGAAGAAGCCGCCTGTTTCAGCAATTAGATAGGTATCCTGCCAAAAAGGACCGCCTGGACCTCCGTTTTCATGATTGATCCAAAATCCATATTGCCCCTCACCGATTTGCACCGGCTGCGGTTTAGGCGATTGGAAAAAGGCTCCGTAGGCACCGATGGCGGGCTGGAAGATCTGTAGCTGCCAGCCATTGTCGACATGCGTGAAGGTGGCAAATCCCAATAGTCCGCCACTAAAACGCCCCGTTTGGAAGCCATCGGGGTCATAGCTGGAGTGATTAAAACTCATCACCGTCACCTGCCTTCCGCTGGAATCGGTATAGGTGAAGACATCGAGCAGGCGTGTCGCAACGCCCGCGTCGGGTCGAACGTACCGTGCATCAATAAAGTGGCGTAAGATTGTATCGGATACGTTCTTACACTTGAGATCGCTGGAAGACCAGTCCTGGGCGAATGAGTGCTTAGCAGTCAACAAAAGGATAGATACCAAGGCGGCAGAACGAAGGCTGAACATGTAACCAAGTTACTTATTTCGTGGCGAAATGATTGGACCTTTCATCCGTTCAACCACGGCATCCACCTTCTCGACCCTCACCCTTTTTTCCGCCTCTTTCCTTCGGACAAAGCCGACCACCAAGCGTATTATTTCCCATTCACTCAACTCACAAAACTCGCTAATAGCCAAAATATGCTTGATTTTAATACTCACCCCATCCGCCAGATATTTATGCAATGTCGACGCCTTGACATGCAAATCGGCGGAAACAACCGTTATCGGCACATAATCAAAAACCTGATCAAACGAATGGATTTGCCCATTCCGGAGTAAGGCCTGAATCAGCTTGTATCGGGTATCCCGCTCGCTTTTCGAGCCCGGTCGTTTCTCTTTCGGGCTTTTTTGCCGCCCTTTCGGCACTCTTTTATTACCCATTTGTCACTTTATTTTCTCCTATTTCATGTTTTGCGTCCGGAAACTATTGATTAGCATCAGTTTCAAAAGCGCATTTACATGGCAATAATACTAAATATATTAGTATTACAAAAACTAAATAATTTAGTTTGTCTAGGTTTGCCCTAAATCAGCACGATGTATTTCGGCAAAACATATTTCAGCTTTAAATACGGGACATTTTCAACTGCAGCACTGGTGGGGGCGGCCGTAGAGGCAGGCGTTCCGGCGCTTGCCCTGACGAATATCAATTCCACAGCGGACGCCTGGGATTTTGTCCGCCATTGCCGGGAGCAGTCGGTCAAACCGATCCTGGGCCTGGAGATCCGAAACGATCAGCATTATCTGTATACGCTCCTGGCCGCTAATAACCGCGGCTTCCGCCGAATCAATGAATTCCTATCACTACACCTCTTAGAGCAAAACCCTTTCCCCGCCAACCCAAAACCCGGCGGCCTTTTCGATGACGCAAGCGATGGATTCATTATCTACCCACTGGGCGGAAAATCGGCGGGAACATTAGCAGCCAATGAACGGATCGGCGTTGAGCCGGCGGAAGTGAACCGCCTCCTGACTCTGTTGGACAAAACCCATCTCGATAAATACATCATCCGTCAGCCCGTCACCTTTCAAAGCCGGGTCTACTATAACCTTCACCGCCTCCTACGCGCGATCGACCGCAACATACTGCT
>JAMFSL010000082.1 GCA_026225275.1 Puia dinghuensis | reverse complement strand
GGAATCGGATACTTGCTGATCAGCATCGCCGTATCCCCGATATGCAAAACGTGACCGATCAGGCTCGGATCCTTACCCCAGGTCTTTATATCCGCAGCCTTCAGCGTATCGACCTCATTGCAAAGCCACAACCCCTGGAAACTCGCCGCAAACCGCGAATCAATGGTGTCATTGTAAAACTCAAGCGCTGCCCGCGTCGGCATGAACCGGCGATTCTTCTGATCATTACCATAGGCCAGACTCAGCGTCAGCCCCGGTATCGCTGTCCCCGAATAACCGCTGTAATTGGTGAGGAACCACAGATGGGTCCTGTCCGCATTGGAATTGATATCCAGCGTCGTAGTAGGGGAATAGGTGGCCCAGAAGATCGCCTCCTGGTTCGTCTTGGCGCTGCTGCTGCCCAGCCGGTTGGCCGGCGCCCACATATTGGCATAACTTGGATACAAGCTTACATTGTACAGCGACTGGTTCAGGATGATGGAATCCGCATAGTCATGCGCCTGCTGGAAATAGGTATTCCCTCCCGTACTATAATACCCATAAGACAGACAGGCCCGCGCCATCAGCGCCAGCGCCGCCGGCTTGGTCGCCCGGCCAAAATCCCAGATACCGCTGGAAACATTCGTATTCTTGCCGCTCACATTAGGCAGATTCGCAATGGCAAATTTCAGATCGCTGAAGATCAGATTGTAAAAATCGGTGACGGAACTGCGCTGCGCCGTTAACTGCGCGGTCGTCGTCTCGACGGTATCCAGCACCACCCCGCCAAAACTTTCCACCACCCACCAGTTATAGAAGGCCCGCAGGAATTTCAATTCCGCCAGCCGCATATTCATCTCTACCGGGTTTGTAAATCCGGCGCCATTGATCCTGCCGATACCCGCATTGCATAGGTTGATGCCCGCATACAAGGTCGTCCAGACGCTCTTGCACGGATTGGACCCCGAATTGAAATTCTGGTACTGGGTCAGATCGACATCATAAGCGGTCTTATTATAATTATACCAGAGATCAGTTCCCGGTTCGGAAAGGAACAGCCCGTTCTCATCATTGCCATACAGAAAGGGAATGTAGGAATAGGCTCCGTTTACATTAGTCAGAAAACCCGCCGGTGTAGACCAGACGGTATTTGCAGTCCCGTTACCAGGATTATATTCAGTCAGATTTTTATTACAGGATGACAGCCCGGTCAGCAGTAGACCTGTGATCCCGATAACTAAAAAATATTTTAACGTTTGCATAATGGCGTTTTTATCGTTGATAAATGTGCACCGCTTTCAGCGGCGCTGTAAGATCAGGTTTACAATCCGACGTTCAATCCCACGACCAGCTGACGGGATAATGGCGAGTCTTCCGCCCCGCCCCTTTCCGGATCGTAGTCTTTGATCAGATGGCTTTTGGCCTTGACAAAAATATTGTTGCAGGTCACATAGGCCCGGATACTCGTCATCCAGGCACTCTTCAATGCACTGGCCGGCAACGTATACCCTAGCGTCGCCGTCTTCAGCTTCACATAAGAGGCGTTCACATATTCCAGGGTCGTATTGCCCAGATACCCGGACAACGTTTCATTGGACTGCGCCCGCGGATAATCATTGGTCGGATGGGTCGGCGTCCAGTAGCTGAAATATGCCGGCCCATTGGTGATGCCCTCAGGGTCATACCTTCCCAGGAAACCTGCGTCGATCATCTGCCCCCAACGGGCTATCGCATATAGGGTCAGGTCGAAATGTTTGTAGATGAAGGTGTTTTGAAAACCTAACGACCACTTCGGTTCAACTGAACCGATATAGGTCCGGTCACTGTCCGGCGAGATGGTGCCGCTATGGTTAAGATCCTTCAGCTTGATATCCCCGGGCTTGAACGGCGTCGTTCCATTGAGGAGATGCGACGCCTGCGCCGAATCCGCCGTCTGCCAGATGCCTTCCTTGATGTAATTGTAAAAAGAGTGAACGGGATGACCTAGCAAAAGGGATTCGGTCTCCGCATTGGCCGAGCTGATGATATCGGTACCATTGATCAACCTGGTGATCTTCTCAGAGTTCGACATAAAGCTGACCGTAGATATCCATTTGAAAGACCGGTTGTCGATAATACGGGCATTGATCCCAGTCTCGATCCCCCTGTTCTGCGAAACGCCTACGTTCTGATACGTGTCCTGAACGCCGAGGCTCAACGGCAGACTGCGCAACAACAAAATATGGTCGGTATTGGTATTGTACACATCCACGGTCACATCCAGCCGCTCTTTGAAGAATCCCATGTCCAGCCCCAGATCTGCCGTCTTGGACAACTCCCAGCCTACATCCTGGTTGCCGATGGTCGTATTGAAGATATACGCCGGCGCGGCGGCATTCTCGAATCCCATTTGCTGCACGACGAGGTAGCTCTGCGTTCCATAAGCCGGAATGCCCGAGTTACCCGCTACGCCATAGCTGAAACGCAGCTTTAGATTGGATACAGGGCTGACATTCTGCATGAATTTTTCATCACTGATCCGCCAGGCCGCCGCGGCAGAGGGAAACGCTGCCCATTTATGCCCCGCCGATAAAATGGATACCCCATCCTCGCGTTCCGTAAGGGTCAGTAGATATTTGCCCTTGTAGGAATAATTGAGCCTTCCCGCATAGGACATGCTATTGGTCTGGGTATAGCCCGATGATATGGTCCGGTTGGTGGGAGTGGTGCTCTGTAACGCAAAGAATAACTGCGAATTATAGATCAGGCCCGTACCCGATTCGGTATAAGTTTCGCTATAATTGCCGATATAGCTGCTGAGAGCGGTCAGCGTGAAGGAATGGTCGCCCAGCTGCCTGCTATAGGTTAGAATATTATCCCAGTCATAGGCACGGCTGTTGGAATTGGTCACGCTGGCGGTTACAAGTTTGCTGCTGACCTCTTCCAGCGAAGACGAATCGAAGAAGGACCCACTCCGGGTACTATAGAAATTAGCTCCGAATTGCGTCCGCAGGGTCAACCCTTTGATCATCGGCGGCGTCAGATCGATATGGCCGACTAAGCCTGTCTGCGTGGAAATGGAATTATTGGTAGCGATCAACGACCCCCTGTCATCCGACAAAGGACTCAGCGATGCCGCATTGCCGGCTATCGGGTATACATCGACGGTCCCATTGGCATTGTAAGGCGTACCCAGCGGAATCGCCGTTTCGGCCAGCGAATAAGGGTCACCCGACCGGATATTGGCGTTGGAATAAACGAAAGAAGCCTGCGCACCCGCCTTGACCCACGGACTGATGGTCTGGTCGTGGTTTAACAGCGCATTGTACTGCCTGATATTGTTCATCTTCACCATCCCGTCATCCTGGAAATACCCGACGGAAAGATAGGTCTTGCTCTTTTCACTGCCTCCGCTGATGGAGACAGAGTGATCTTGGCGGATCCCGTTTTGCTTCACCAGTTTTACCCAATTCACCCATTGGTTGGCCTCCACGGCCGGATATGCCGCTCCGAAGATCTTGGCATCGTCGGCAGGACTGTTCCAGACGCCCGTCTGCAAGTTCGCCGCCCGTCGCAGATCGAGATACGACGCACCTACCCGTGGCGTGGGATATTGAATGAACCCGTTGACGCCGTAATATCCGTTATAATTGACTTTCACCTTTCCTGCATTACCTTTTTTCGTGGTCACGATCACGACCCCATTCGCGCCTTGGTAACCGTATATCGCCGTAGACGAAGCATCCTTCAGGAATTCGATGGACTCGATATCGTTGGGATTGATGGTATTGATGTTACCGCCCTGGATACCATCGATAATGTACAACGGAGTCGAACTCCCGTTAATACTGCGGTCGCCACGGATCTCGATATTGGGCGTCGAATTGGCCTTACCCGATGTTTGGGTAATATCCGCTCCCGGCACCATCCCTTCCACCGCTTCCAGCGGATTGGACGTGGGCGACCTGACTATATCATCGGCTTTAACAGTCGAGATGGCGCCGGTAAGATCTCTCTTCTTGACCGTGCCGTAGCCGACCACGACTACCTCATCCATGCTTTTATCAGTCTTTTTCATACCCACCCGAATAATATTCTGACTACCTGACTTGTACTCCGTTCGCTCGTAGCCGATGTACGTAAAGACCAGGGTGGCATGGTCGCCAGCCCTAATGCTAAAGGCGCCCGAACTATCGGTAACGGATGTTTGCCCATTCGCACCTGTGCCACCCCCCTTTCCGAAGATGCTGACACTGACGCCGGCCAGCGGCTGACCGGTCCCTTCATCATAAATAACGCCGGTGATCTGCCTTACCTGCGAAAAACCAGGTGAAGCGATCAGCAGCAGAATAAATAAATTCCACAGAAATCGGTTTTTTAATCGCGTGTTCATATAGCAAGTGTTGGTTTACAGAAGTGGCCGCACCCCTCCCCGGACATTAGACTCATAGGCCGCCTCCACACAAGCCATTGTGTGGATAGCATCTTCAACCGAATTGTCAGGCCGCTCGATCGCCCCCTCAGCAGCCAGCATCACCTGCGCCATACTGCCGATAAAACCATGGGGAAACCAACTGCCCGCAACCTCCAATGTCTTCCATTCGGGCACCTTTCCATTTTCCTTGATCACATATTGAAAACTGTCGGCCACTCCCTCCGGATAATTCATCAACACGCCCATCTTGATCAGGATGGCGCCCCGTGTGCCTTCTAGCCTGATGTAGGAGTGCTGCTGCTCTAATCCGAAGTCATGGCAATGATTGGTCAAAATATTGGCGCGGATGGTCTCTCCATAATCCATGATGATGGCCGATCGAACGGACGCCAGCTCCGGCATGGAAGGATGCCGGGTGGTCTTTGCATAAACACTGTCAGGATTGCCTAAGAAAGTCCGGACCAGGTCTATATAGTGAATACTGTGATAAAGGATCTCCACCCTCGGCAGAGAATACAGGAATTTCCATAAGTTCCACGGTGTATGCACATTGACGTTAACCTCTATGTCGCACAATTCGCCGATCAGCCCCTGGCTGATGATGTTGCGGGCAGCATTGATATAGGGAGCGTATCTCAGCTGGAAGTTGACCCCCGCCGTCATCCGCCGTTCGCGCGTCAGCGCCAGGATCTCCCGGGCCATCGCCAGGTCCTCACCCATCGGTTTCTGCATCAGCACATAAGCGGCGTCAGGCAGCTGCCTCAGCACAGCCAGTATCTCGGACCCCGGCACCGCAATGTCGAAAACCGCCGAACGGGGCGACCGGTCGAGCATGTCTTCGATAGTATAATACACCAGCGGAATATCAAAATCGGTCGCCGTCCGCAACGCCTTCTCCCGATCGATATCGTAAATCCCGGCCACCCAGAAACCCGCCAGCTTATACGCAGGTAAATGTGCCCCGTTGACAATGCCGCCAGCCCCGATCAGAATGATGGGTCTCGCCTGCCGTGGCAACGTATTACTGGTCTCAATGATCATGTTCCTTGTCTTTATGCTATTATCAATACCCGGCAATGCCCATCACAATACCGGCCACCACCAACACGAGTATCCCGGCATTATTCCACCGTATCGTCGCGGCAGAAACACCCTTCCACTCTTTGAAATAATAACCCCACAGATTGCTGGCCACCACCATGAAGGACATGTGGACGGACCAGTTGGCAAAACTGTAAGGGCCCATATAAAAAGAGGCCATCCCATAAAAAACGAATTGCAGATACCATAGCGCTCCCACCAACGCTGAAAAGAGATAGTTACCGGCCAGCGCACCTTCCACCTTGGTCGACCGGTAATCGGAAAAAGTCCCGTTGCGCCGGTTCATCCACAGACAATACAGCAGGTTTACGGTGATGCCGCCCAGCAGCTCGACGAAGAAGATCGGCGAAGCGGCCCACACCGGCGGACAACCCGCCGCTATCGCATGCACTCTGATGGGCTCCCCCGCAGTGATCCCGAAAGCAAAACAGGCCCCCAACACCCCGGCAGCCAACGCTATGAATACCCCCCTCCTGAATTGAAATGTCTGGTCCTTACCGATCTCCTTATCCCGCCTCCAGCCCGCTACACCGCAAATAAAAATACCCAGCAAAGAAATGCCCACACTCAGTAGGATAACTCTGCCGGAAACACTCCCCATGACCTCGGGCAGTCTGCCGGCCGCAATGATGGGGACTAACGTACCAAGAGAAGACAAGAAGCCGGTAGCGATGGAAAAACCAAGCGCCAGCCCGATATAACGTACGGCTATACCCCAGGCCAGGCCACCCAGCCCCCACAGAAAACCAAAACTATAGGTAGTCGCCAGCGTTGAAAAGGAAGTAGAACGCAGCACTTCGCCCAGGTGAGGCGCGGCCACCAGGGCCAGCAACAAGGGTAGTAGCAACCATGCCACAACACCCTGCACAGCCCAAAGACTTTCCCAGGCCCAGCCCTTGACCCCACGCAAGGGCACATAACTGCTACCGGCGGAGATCCCGCCTAATATGAGCATGCTTAACCCGATAATGACGTTCATATGGCTTTGTTTAAGCTATAGGCCTCCTTCCGGAAGCTTATAAAATCGTTTAGCATTGCTATAAAGCACCTTTGCCTGATCCCCACTATCCAGATATTTTTCCAGGACGGATCGATATGCCGCCCAAACCCTCTCATAACTCCCCGCCAGCAGACACACAGGCCAGTCTCCTCCGCAAAAGATGCGATCGGTACCGAATTGCTCGAGCACGAACCCGATGGATGGCTCCAGATCCTCCGGCCTCCAATCCCGCCCGTTCCCCGCTACAGGACTCCCTCTCGCCGCTAACCCCGCCATCGCTATGGTCCCCAGCCCCGAGATCTTCACATAAATATTTTCATGCGCCGCCGCCGCTGTCATCAACTCCCTCCACTCCTTTTCTTCTCCCGGCTTCCCTATCGACGGCTGATTCAGATGGTCCAGCACCAACCGCAACCCCGGCCATCTCTCCGCCACCCGCAACGCCGTCCGCAAATGATCGGCAACGACACCCACCACATCATAAGGCAGGTCGCGCGCCGCCAACAGCCCCAGACTTTCCAGCACCGGCGCCTGCAACAGCCAGCCAGGATCAGCCTCATTATGTATCAAATGCCGAACCCCTTTCAGGTAACTACCCTCCCCATAAAACTCCTCGAGCGCCCACCCTGCCGCAACCGGATCTTGCAAAGGCAGCCACCCGACAACCCCCTTGATCCACCCGCTGCGAGCAGCTACCCGCAGCATCCAATCGGTGTCCTCCCGGTTATTGGCCGCCTGAACAAGCACGCCCCCGGTAACACCAACCTTTATCCGATCTGCCTCGAGCTCTTCCAGCGCATACGTCCGGTTGAGCAGCGAGGTATCCCCCTTCAGCCAGGGATAGTCCGCATGGTCGAAATCCCAAATATGAACATGCGTATCAATCACATTTTCAATCATATGTTTATGGTATGAACCATAAATTTAGCTTATGTAGCGGCGACACCCAACCCAAATTGGGCGTCGATAAGATCATTATGCTCTCCCAGTATGGGCGCACCCCTTTCGGACAGGGATAATTGTCCGTCTACCCTTATGGGACAGCGGGTGGTCCTGATGGACAACCCATTGCTGGTCTTCACCTTTAATTCCATATCCAGCACCTTATAACCGACCTGTTCCATCAGCTCCCGATAGTCCATCACCTTTGCACACCAGATATCTGCCGGCTGCAGAATGGACAACCACTCATCCGCAGTCCGCGTCAGCAGGTGATCGGCCAGTATCGCCTTGATCTCATCTCTCTGGTCGTACCATTCGGTACTATCAGTAAAACTTTCCAGTTCAGCGCACTCCAGCAACGCGGCTAACCGGGGAATATCTCCCATCGCCAGCGAGAGATAGCCTTCCCTCGTCTTATAAATGCCATAGGGGGCCGGTATATAGGCATTGCCATTGCTGATCCGGCTCCTCACCGGCAGCTGCCGCCCGTCATTATAAAAACAAGTCAGCACCTCAAACTGAAAGTCGAGGATCGCTTCCAGCATGCTGACCTGCACCAGGCCGCCGATCCCTTTCAATTCCCGGCGGTACAGCACGGCAAGAATGCCCTGGGTCAGATAAGTGCCCGCCAGTATGTCCACAACGGATACCCCCATGGGCGTCGGCCGCTCGTCTCTGTTATTGCTTAGCCACGTCAGACCCGACAACGCCTGCACCAGCAAGTCCTGTCCCGGCAGATCGGCCCAGGGGCCTTCATTACCATAGCCGCTGACTTCCCCATATACAATATCCGGCTTGATGGCCTTCACGGTGGCATAATCGAACCCCAGCCGCTCCATCACCCCGGGCCGGAAATTATGCAACACCACATCGGCCCGGCTGATCAGTTGCCTGACCTTTTCTACGTCTCCCGCATCCTTCAGATCGGCAGCATAGCTTTCCTTGTTACGGTTGATCGCATGAAAGATGGTCGACTCGCCTTCGATCCGGGTATCAGAAACGTATAACTGACGACATATATCGCCCGTCCCCGGCCGCTCGATCTTGATCACCCTGGCCCCCATATCCGCCAGCCGCAGACCCGCGGAAGGCCCTGATAAAAACTGACTGAAATCGATGACGATCATATCCTGCAATAAATTCATTCCCTGCATCATTTTAAAAGTTCCATAACGATACGTTCGTTGTCCTGCCCCAGAGAGGGAGCCGGTTTGGCCGAAAATAATCTCTCCCCATCTATCCTTATCGGACAACGGGTAGTCACCAGACTCTTGCCCCGATGGGTCATGATAGGCTGCTCGATCTCCAGACAGCGGTATCCTTCATGCGCCGTCAGCCGTTGCCAGTCGAGCACTTCCATGGCCCACATATCTTCGGCATGCAGCCGCTCTAACCACCAACCTGTCGCTTGACCTCCCAGGTGCCGGGTCAGAATCTCCTTGATCTCATCCCGGTGACTGAATGCTTGCTCCTGACTGAATTCCGCCAGCGCCTCGGATTCAATGGCCTGGGCCAGCTGGGGGATGTTGATCATCGCAATGGCGATATACCCGTCGGATGTGGCATAGATGCCGTATGGCGCGCTCAGCAACGGATTCCCATTGCTGAATTTACTGCGCCGTGGCAATACCCCGCTACTATGATAGGTGGTCATAAATTCGAATTGAAGGTCCAGTAGGGATTCCATCATGCTGATCTCCACCAGCGCGCCTTCGCCGGTCTTATGTCTGCGCACCAGCGCACCCAGGATACCCTGCACCAATTGAGCGCCACATAGACTATCGGCAATGGAGAGCCCAAACGGCATGGGAGAATCCATTTCGTTACCGGTCATGTACGCCAGCCCGCTCATGGATTGCAGCAGCAGATCCTGCCCCGGCCGGCCCTTCCAGGGCCCCTCATTGCCATAGCCGCTGATAGCTCCATAAACGATCCGTGGATTCAAGAGCTGCACCGCTGGATAATCGAGACCTGCACTCTCCATCACCCCGGGACGAAAATTATGTGTCAGCACGTCCGCCTCTGCAATGAGCTTCCGAAGGATTACCCTGTCTTCCGGAGATTTCAGGTCGGCGGTATAGCTTTCTTTATTCCTGTTGATGGTATGGAATAACAACGAATCGCCGTCTATCCAGAGATTCTTGATGGACAGGCGACGACAGGCATCACCCGTGACAGGTCGTTCTATCTTGATGACCCGCGCCCCCAGATCGGCCAGCCGGAGTCCGGCGGACGGCCCTGAGAGGTATTGGCTGAATTCCAATACGGTCAATCCGTGTAACGGTAATTGATTCATACGAAAGAGTTGATCGGGTTTTTTTCCCTGCTTTCCCGGTACAGATGATTCATCGTCGCAAGCACGCTGGCAGCATCTCTCTTTTGCAATAGATATTCCTGAACGGCATCTCCCGCATGATCCTGAAAATAAAGGTATCCGTCATAGCGGGGGCGCATATAGCCTCTTTCCATGGCCGGCAGGACAGTAGAAAAAAATTGGTTGGTCAGTCGGTTTGCACTCTCGTTCTCCCAGGCCAGCCGGTGCCCCGGTTGACCGCTATGCTGTACATAAAAAGTGGATTGGAACAACGGATCGGCCACCATCTCCGTAAAGGCAAGTGCCCACTCCCGGCGTTGACTGTACGCCGATACGGCCAGCCCCGTTCCTCCGATGGTACTACGCAACTTGGCCACTCCTCTCCCGCTTTTTTCCCCGCCCCCTCCCATCTCCACCAGGTCCGCATACGCCAGCGGATGCGCGGCATACCCCTCCCGTGAATAATTCGAATACCCATACGCAAAGGGGCAATACCAGTAATCATCGGTGCTGCTCATCCACTCTGCAACGGCAATCGGATTGGCCTGAAACATCTTTTCATCGACAAGAGAATAGAGCTCTTTCATGGTACCGAGTGCGGCATATCCTGTAGCCAGATCGATGACTTCAGCATCCTGTTGAAAAGGAGGCGTTCCATGAGCGATACAAAACATATAGAAATTCATCAGCAGATCGATGGGTATGGCCGGCACAGCCAGTTTGCCCAGCCGTGCAATCTCCAGCACCTCTTTCCAGGTCTGCGGTAGCCGCCTTCCCGCCTGTTGCAGCAGATCGGACCTGTAGCTGGCGACCGGCGTGGCCGCATCGACGGCTAATGCCCATTGATGGCCACCGTATTGATAGCTTTGATGGGACTCTCCGACGGAATGATCGGCCTGCTCCTGTAGAAAGGCAGCGGGCAGCCATTCGTCAAGGGGTAGCACGCAACCCAGTGTGGCAGCACGCCCTACCCAGGGATGATCAATAATGAGCAAATCGTATTGCCGCGTTAGCCTCTCGATAGGATAGTCGGCAAAATGTTGCAGGCTCCGTTTTTCCCACGTAATGGTCACCCCCGGATAACGCTCGGAAAAGCGTTGCGCAGCAGCAGCAAGCGGAGTAAAGCCCCGGCTATGCCCCCAGGTGATTCCTTTTAAATGAATTTCCGGCATCAGGCTTTTATAAAGTTCTTTTTTTCTACCATTGAAATATGTTCGCAGACCATGACCACTTCACGGTGCTGATTATAAGTCTCTATCGCCTCGAAGACCAACCCATATCCTGGCTTCTTATGATCGGCTACACTCTTGATGGTCACTTCCACCCGGATGGTATCCCCGATAAAAACGGGACGGGTGAAACGAAGACGTTCGTATCCATAGGTCATCGATACCTCGTTGATATGGTCGGCCGTCAGGCCGATGGCGATGCTGAAGACAAGTGTGCCGTGAGCGATCCTTTTACCAAAAGGTTGTGTCTTGCACCATTCTTCATCCATATGATGCGGAAAGAAGTCACCGGTCTGACCGGCGTGGATCACGATATCCGTTTCTGTAATCGTGCGCCCGGTCGTCTGCCGGGTATGGCCGATCTCGAATTCTTCGAAATACTTCTTCACCCACATAAGTATTTTATTTAGAGATGAGGGAAGAACAGGCCGATGTAGATATAGAGGAAATGGCAGTCAGAAGTGTATTAACCGTTGGCTTCATAAGCTTTCATTTTAAGCAATCGTTAGTATATGCTTTGAAAGCTCAAGTTACATTTACCCCATCCGGCGGGCAATGTCAGGTTTCACTATTTTGATGGATTATTTTACTATCGCTTCCCACCACCGCGCGTCGGGATAGGATTCCCGCACCACGACCGGTTGCCCGATCATCGGCGTCGCCACAGGCATACCTCTCTCCACCGCAGCAGTTGTCACCCGCCGGATCGGCTCATCCCAGGGATGCAGCGACAGCGTGAACTTCGCCCAGTGTACAGGCATCAACGCCGCTGCCCTCAAATCCAGGGCCGCCTGCACGACCTGCTCGGGCAGCATATGAATATACGGCCAGTTCTTTCCATACTGCCCGCATTCCAGCACCGCCAGATCGAAAGGCCCGAACTGCTCTCCGATGGCTTTGAAATGTTGTTCATAGCCGGAGTCCCCGCCAAGGAATAAGGAATAGCCCCCCGCCTTCAACACAAAAGAAGACCATATAGTACCGCCCCGCTTAAAGGCCCGGCCCGAAAAATGCCGCGCCGGCGTCGCTGTGAATATGATCTCCCCAGCATCCCCCGACCCCTTCCCTCCGCCGGCTTCCTTCCCATTCTCCGTGCCCGCACTCCAGCTCTCCCACCAGTCCAGTTCCGTGATCTTATCCGGCGATATCCCCCACGATTCCAGATGCGCCCCCACCCCCAGTGAGGTACAATAATGCTTAGTCTTCGGCATCAGCTGCTTGATAGTCTTATAGTCGAGATGATCATAATGATCATGCGTCAGCAGCATAATATCTATTGCCGGCATATCCGCCGCCGTATAGATGTTCGTTCCGGGAAACGCTTTCGCCATGAAAGATACCGGCGACGCATGACCGCTGAAAACCGGATCGACCAGTATCGTCGTTTGATTGATCTGCAGCAGATAAGAAGAATGCCCGAACCAGACGATGGTAGCCCTGTCCTTCGGTAAGGCCCGAAGATCGGTATGCACGGAAGGAAGAGGATGAGAAGGCTTCACATCGGCCGGCCGGTGACTCATATCCCGAAACATCTTAACCATGGAAACCCCCTCCAACGCGACGGAGGTAGGAACCAGATTCTCAAAATGATTATCCTTGTAATGGGGAGATTGCAGAATGCGTTGCAGCCTTGCTCCGGCAGGGGCTTTGCCGAATACGGGGAATATTGCCATAACAAGGCATTACAATTGATCCTTTTTATTTGTTGTAGATTTTGTTGAAAAACTGGTAAGCGATCTTACTCACCTGTTCCAACTCTCCTGGCCGCTCGTTGCCCGCCGGCGGTTTGGTATAATGTCCCCTTTCACCGGGCAACACAATTAATGGCAGGGCGGAAGGGATGTTTTCGGTATAGTATTGCGCATTCTCCGCCTTGGGATTGATGATATCGGCATCACCCACCACGATTTCAACGGGCACAGCAATATGATCCAGCCCGCTCTTTTCAAAACCCTGGCCGATAGTCGGTGATAAGGCAAAAATAGCCTTGATCCTGTCGTCTTTATACGAATCGTCCGCTCGCGCAAAGGAATGCTTGACAATAGAGTCGGTGGTGACCAGCATGATATCCGCATGGACCTCATCCGCCAATACCGCTGGCGGCGGGGGTGCATTTTTCTCCAGCGAATCCAGGTTCAGTATCGCCCCGCCCAGCCAGATGACAGTAGTGCCGCCTGACGAAAATCCGGCAGCAAAGATCCCGGCTGTATCGATGCTGTTGGCAAAGACCGGATCGGTCAGCATCTTATTCAGCACAACGGAAATATCCTTCGGACGTTCCCACATGCAAAAATCGGATAGATTCAGGAACCCTTTTCTTCGCTCTTCCTCCTGGGTACCATCATGATTGACCACTACCGCTATATAGCCCCGCGATGCAAAATAATAAGCCATCCAACGCATTTGACTGGCGTTGCCCTGCGAGCCATGGGAGATAAGGACCAGCGGATACTTTTTACCGCTGACACCACCGGCGGCGCCGGCGCCACCGACTCCCCCGGCCCCACCGCCCACTTTGGCATCGCGATAAGCAGTCACCGGCGAAGAAAATTGGATAGGGTCTTCGATCACCTCTTTGGTCCCGCCGGGGCCGGCCGGATACCAGACTACGGTCCTCAGCGGTCTGGGTCCCGTTCCCAGCCAGTTACTCCTGCTACTGTCCGCAAAATCCCTTGCAGTGACCCCCGTTTTCAACAAACCCGGACCCCCGCTAGTCTTGACGGTCTGCGCACCGGCACGAGAAAATAAAAGAAGCAGTATTAAGGAGCAGCAAAAGGAAAAGGTCCGTAGTGGTTTCATAAAGCAAATTTAATTGACAGAAAGTTAATTTATTTTCCACTCGTGGAAAATTACCTTTACCCACTGCATGCGCCTCATCATCCTTCTCGCCGGTTGTCTGGGTTTCATAGCCGTTCCCCGCCTGATCGGGCCACCGGCCCCCTCAGCGGAAGTACAATCCGCCATCAGCTACTTCCGGGTCGAATCCCGCACCTTTGCCGCCAGTTGCACAACCCTTCGCCAATGCCTGGCTGCCCTCCGCTCCAATGACCCGCACACGCTGGCCACCGCCAGGCAGGCATTGATAAATTGCCGGAACCACTATAAAAAAATTGAGCCCTTCCTCGAATACTTCTTCCGCAGCTCCGCAACGATCTATAACCGCCCACCTAAATTTGAAGCGGAGGACGGCAACATGGAATACCAGTCACCAGTCGGCCTCCAGCTAATCGAGTCCCTACTATATGAACCCAGGCCCGATCGGCAACAACTCCTTGCCCAGGCCCGGGCGGTGGAAAGTTCCGCCGCCGACCTGCCCGCCCTGCTGTATGATCTCAAGGCCGACGACCGGCAACTCCTCGCCAGTCTCCGGGTCGAACTGATCCGTATCATGGCCCTGGACATCACCGGCTATGAAGCGCCATCCCTTAAAAGTGGCATTCGCGAATCGGCTGAAGCCTTACAATCTATCTCGTGTCAGTTGCAGCCCTACCTTCGGCCGGGCGAGCCTGTGTCGGACAGCCTGCACAGCTTATTGGATAAAGCGATAGCCATCACAAGCCGCAACAGGAATTTCGATGCCTTTGACCGATTGACCTTCCTCACAACAGCAGCGGTCCCATTACAACGGCAGCTCAGACTTTTCATCCGGGAAAGGGATTTGCAGCTCAGCATTGGCAATGTACTCAACGACGACGCGCCGGACCTCTTCAGCCCCGACGCCCTGCTGCCCGATCGTTTTCCCGGCGCAGACGCCACCGGTGACACAGCTCTGGGCAAAAAACTCTTCTCTGACCCCTCTCTATCTGGCACCGGCCACAAAAGCTGCGCCTCCTGCCACAATCCTGATAAAGGATTCACCGACCATCTTCCCCTCAGCGTCGCCCTGGACGGTCATCATCTGCTCGATCGCAACGCCCCCACCCTGCTCTACAGCGCATTTCAATACAATCAATTTTGGGATGGAAGAGTTCACACCCTTGAACAACAGATCAGAACGGTCCTGCACGATCCCCGTGAGATGGGCGCCGATACTGAATCTCTCCGCCAGAAAACGGGTCTCGAAACCGGCCGCATCGTGGCGGCTATCGCAGCCTACGTCCGCACCCTCCATCCCATGAATTCAGCTTTCGATAAATACATGGAGGGTAACCCCGCGGCGCTCAACGCCCGGGAAAAAAGGGGCGCTAACCTGTTCATGGGCAAGGCCCAGTGCGCCACCTGTCATTTCATACCGCTTTTCAATGGATTGATCCCTCCCGACTATGCGCTGACGGAATTCGAAGTGCTGGGCACCACCAGTACGGACCGACTGGACGATCCGCACCTCAGTAAAGACCCTGGCAGATATACCTTGTATCCCTTTCCTTTTTTCAAAGGCGCTTTCAAAACGCCGACGGTGCGCAACGCGGCACTCACAGGCCCCTATATGCATAATGGCGCATTCCGCGACCTGAACCGGCTGATGGATTTCTATAACAAAGGCGGCGGTGCCGGACTCGGATTGCCGGTGCCGGATCAGACTCTCCCAACCTCACCCCTGCACTTGTCTCCCGGCGAGATCGGCGATATCATTCTCTTCATTGGTGCATTGACGGATTCACTACCGAAAAAGTCATAACGTTCGGGTAATATCCGCCTCTTATCTTTAGTGATGCAACAAACATCGCCCCTCCCCTTCGCTTTATTGATCATTATACTTGCGCTGATCATTCCGCCCGCAACCCATGCCCAGCGGCCCACCACAGCCAGTAAGGACGTCCTTTTACGCGGCCCCTACCTGCAGGCAGCCACGACTACCAGCATTGTCATCCGCTGGCGCACGGATGAGCTTACCCGTGGCATCGTTCGTTTTGGCAAGACCGCCGGCCAACTGGACAGAAATGCACAGGACTCGATTATCGTGACGGAACACAAGGTCAAGCTGACCGGTCTGGAGCCTGGCACAAAGTATTATTATTCTATCGGATCATTCCTCGACACGCTGCATAGCGGGCCCGGGGACTATTTCGTCACCTTACCACCCGTCGGTGAAGAAGCTCTTTACCGGATAGCCGCGGTAGGTGATTGCGGTAACAATTCCGTCAACCAGCGCGCCGTCCGCGATGCGTTGCTCGGCTATCTTGGCAACAGGAAAGACTCGATGAATGCCTGGATACTGTTGGGTGACAATGCTTACTACACGGGCCGTGATGCGGAATTCCAATCTAATTTCTTCAATATCTATAAAGACAACCTACTCACGAAATACCCTCTCTATCCCACCCCGGGCAATCATGATTATTATGACGGGGATTCCTCGGAAGAAAAAGTACAACATACACACCAGGTCGCCTACTACCAGAATTTTACCATGCCCGTCGACGGCGAAGCCGGTGGCGTGGCCTCTCACAATCCTGCCTTCTATTCCTTTGACCTGGGTAATATCCATTTCATCTCCCTCGACAGCTATGGCATCGAAGATGATAAATACCGGATCTATGACACGTTAGGGCCTCAGGCAGTATGGGTCAAACAGGATTTGGAAGCCAACGCTCACAAAGGATGGGTCATCGCCTACTGGCACCACCCGCCCTATACGATGGGATCTCACAATTCAGACAAGGAAGAAGAGTTGGTACACATCCGGGAGAACTTCATTCGTATCCTCGAGCGTTATGGCGTAGACTTGATCATCTGCGGCCATAGCCACGACTACGAAAGGTCCAAACTGATCAAGGGCCACTACGGACCGGAGACGAGCTTCGACCCTGCCGCCTATGTACTCAACAACAGCAGCGGGATGTATGACGCAACCCCTAACTCCTGCCCTTACCTCAAAGATTCCGCCACCGGCTATACCGGCACCCTGTATATCGTCAGTGGCAGCGCAGGTCAGCTCGGCGGCAAACAGGCCTCCTGGCCCCACGATGCTCTCCCCTATGCCGATGCGACCCATGGCGGTGCCGGCATGCTCGAGATCCAGGGCAACCGCCTGGATTGGAAATGGATCTGCACCGATGGCGTGATCAGGGACCATTTCACTCTTTTCAAGAATGTCAACCAGCATCATCACCTGACGATAAAGAAAGGAGAGACCGCAACCCTGATGGCCTCTTTTCCCAGCGACCAGCCTTATCAATGGAATACCGGAAAATCGACCGGCCGCAGCATCGAAGTAAGTCCTTCTTCCACCAGGGCCTATTCGGTGAAAGACGCCGCAGGCTGCCTGAAAGACACCTTTGATGTAACCGTGCAGAAATAAGGCAAAATCATCCTATCTTAGGGGCATAGTATCAAATTATCGCGTTATGAAACGATCGAGCAGAAGAGCATTCATCGGCAAGGGAGCCGCCGCCGCCGGCGCCGTCCTCAGCGCAACCCCCGCAATGATCATGACACCCACAGCAGAAAGACCGCCCATAGTACATCATGTATTTTTCTGGTTGAAGAACCCGGATTCGATAGCCGACCGCAATAGCCTGGTGGCAGGCCTCAAGACGCTTGCAGGCATCCCCCTCATCAAGGAGTTATACGTCGGCGTACTGGCTGACACGGAAAAAAGAGACGTCGTCGACGCCTCCTGGCAGGTGTCGGAACTGATGTTCTTCACGGACCTTAGCGGCCAGGCTAACTATCAGCAACACCCCCTCCACCTGGAATTCGTAAAGAATTGCAGCCATCTTTGGGCAAAGGTGGTTGTATATGACGCGATGAATCTCTTCAGTCGAATCAGCTAAAAGAGATCAGTTCCACTTCGAAGATCAGCGTGCTGTTCGGTCCTATCTGCGCACTGACCTGCCTGTCTCCGTAGCCGAGATCTGCCGGAATAAAGAAACGCCACTTGCTGCCGGTCGGCATCAGTTGCAAACCTTCAGTCCAGCCTTTGATCACCGCATTCAAAGGGAATGTGGCCGGTTGCCCCCGATTCACAGAACTGTCGAAAACGGTGCCGTCAATCAGCGTTCCATGATAATGACAGGTCACCTTATTGGTGGCCAGCGGCTTATTACCTGTCCCTTCGGTCAGCACCTCGTATTGCAATCCGCTCGGCAGGGCGACGACGCCCGCCTTGCTCTTGTTGGCCTCCAAAAAATCCTGGCCGGCCTTCAGGTTAGCAGCGGCCTTTTCGTTTTTCATATTGAATAGCTTGTCAGCAATACCCATAACAATATTTTTCGCAAAGGTAGCGGTTTGCCCGCAAACCCCCTCACTCCACGGATGGCAGCGCTCTCGCCTCCGTCACCGCCTGCTGCTGCCTCGCCTTATTCAATTGCAGTAGCCCCGCCTGCACTAGCCGAAAACAGATCACCCAACCCAACACCCCTAATAAAAGGAATTTCAGATCCACGACCACGGGCAGCGGCAACAAGACAAAAGGCGCATCCCAGATCATATGCAGTACGACAACAGCAATGAATACCCTCAAAAATGCAGGCGCCTTCAGCATCTCCCAGGAAAAAGGAAGACTGCCCTTCACCAGCCATAACGCCGCCGCTGCATCTGCTGTCCAGACAATATGCCCAAATGGCGCCAGTACCCCCCTTAGTGCGATGGAAGTGACCCCGCCGCCAAAACCTCCTTGCAACATAGCCGTAAAAGCGTATCCCGCGCTTTCAAAAGCGCCGAAACCGGTGCCAACGGCCGCCCCGAACAGCAGTCCGTTCAATATCCAGGGGTAACGGGTCACACGTCCGATCAGCAGTGCAACGATCAGCAGTTTGGCGGACTCTTCGATAATGCCCGCTGCAGAGGCCCCCAGGAAACTGCTGAAGAAATCGAAACGGTCATAAAAGATCAGGGCCACGATCAGCGATGTGATGCCCCCGATGAACAGCAATTGCATGATCTGGAAGATGGATACGTTTCTGGGAACATTCATTTCCAGAAAAAAGATCAGTGTCGACACCGGTACGGCGAAAGATCCGACGAAGATCAGTCCCGGCACAAGGTTCACGTTCCGGAATATCTCGAATCCCGCATACAGCACAAAGGCCAGGATGGCCGAGACAGCCAGCAGTCGCGCAAATAGCCAGGGCTTGGCCCAGCCTACCTCCAGGTCCGCCAGCGCGGGAGTATGCCGACTCGTACCGGTGATCAGTTGGTCCTCCATCTCTTCGGTCGTGTGTTTCTTGAAGACATCGGAAAAAATAACGCTCAGCCGGAAATCTTTCAACTCTTCCAGGCCGATGAGATGAGTGAATTGCTCCTTCACCATCTCCGCTGTCAGTCCCACGGCGGCATAACGCGCCCGCCAAATGGAGCTGCCGATCCGCAACACGTCTTTCTCCCGCAATGGAGACGTCAGTACCTCATGGTTATTGATATAAATGGGCACCGAACAGGACGATGCATCCATGACCAGCGTACCGTCATCGACCCGGACGGTCAGCCATCCCTGTGAAGGCTCCAGTTCTGTAATCACCAGAGCAGGCTGCGCAGTCGCCGGGCCTATTTTTATGGCGTGTCCATCGACGGCTATTCTGCGGTGTTCATCCTTACCGGCGACACATTCCAGCATGATTGACATATCCTAATGCTTTTTGAGAATGAAAGTTACTGTTTTTGTCCCTAGTTTTGAGCCATGGATAAACAACCCGGCAAAATCGTCCTGGTCCTCGGCGCCAATTCGGATGTAGCGAAAGAAGCCATCAAGTTATATATTGCGAAAGGGTACAACGTCATCGCCGCCTCGCGCAGTACCGGCGAGTTGGAGTCCTTTGCCGCCACGAACGGCATTAGTTCATCCACCGCCACCATCGCTAACGCACCCGCAGCCAGCATCGATATCCGTTATTTCGACGCTGCCGCCTTCGACACGCACGAAGAATTCTATCGCCAGCTTCCCGCAAAACCCCATATCGTTCTCTATGCCGCCGGCTTCCAGGTGACTAACGAACAGGCCCTGGTGGATTGGGAAGGTAGTTATCGCATGATCCAGGTTTTATATGCCGGCGCCGTCTCTATCCTGAACCGTATTGCCATGGACCAGGACAATGATCACCTCGAACGTATCATCGGCCTCTCCTCCCTTTCCGGCGTCCGCGGCAGAAAAAGCAATTTCATCTATGGCAGCACCAAGTCTGCCTTTACCCAATACCTCGCCGGAATGCGCCAATTCCTTTTTCCCCGCCACGTAGTCGTCAATGCCATCGTTGCCGGCTATATCCGCACCAAACTCACCGCCGGCCTCAACCTGCCGGAATCCCTGCTGCTGGAACCCTCCTTCATCGCCAACGCCGTCGTCAATGCCGGAAAAAGCTTCGTGATCGTCCCGGGCTGGAAATGGAAGATCATCTATCGCATCCTCAAAACCCTGCCGGAAAGCCTCGTCGCCCGGCTGCCTTAAGGCACCACGTCACCGGAACGTAATGGTACAGCATTCCACCCGACTGACCGCCAACTTAAAACAGTTTGAATGGCAATAGTGGATGTAACTATTAGATACTCAATGAATAATGAATTAGTCGTTTTGTAGACTGGCTAATTTTTGTTAAATTAGTGGCTGTAATATGGCAGACAATATGGACAGCGATAAAGGTCAACGGACTCCGACACAAACCCCCGACTTTGAGAAGGCGGAAATGGATTTGTTGCGGGAAAGCCTTCGTCTTTCCTATAAGGAAAGGTTTCTCAAGGCGACGCAGTTGTACAAAGTCCAGCAAACAATGAAGAGAGCTGTCATCACTCACAAACCTTTCGTAAGTAAATAAGAAGAATGGATATTTTCGATGAGGAAATATTAAAATTCTGGGCTGCTTTGCAAAAGTGCCAGGTAAGGTATATTATGGTAGGGGGATATGCTGCGAATCTCCACGGTTACCAAAGATATACCGGGGACATGGATATTTGGATCGAGGATACGCCCGAAAACAGGAAGCAACTCAGGGAAGCCTTTATTGAATGCGGAATGGGTGATTACTATATGTTGGAGACTATGCAGTTTGTCCCTGGCTGGACAGATTTTAATTTAATGAATGGTCTTCGTTTGGATATATTGGTCGATATGAAAGGGCTGGAAGGGTACAACTTTGAAGAGTGCTTGAATATTGCCTCTATCGCGGATATTGACGGTGTTCAGGTTCCTTTCTTGCATATCAATCAACTTATCGCCAATAAGAAGGCTGTCAATCGTCCTAAGGATCAGTTGGATGTGATTGAATTGGAACGGATACAAAAAATACTCGGAGGGTCTTAATGTTAAATGAAAACTCCATTATTTGTTTTTCTTGGGGTTGTCGAAGCCGGAACTGATGCCAATATTAGTATCTTGAAAAGCCGGTTAGAGAATTCCTTCTCAAACACAGGTGTAGAATCAAAATTTGAAATCAAGGGTGAGTTGCTTATTGTCACCATAACACCGCCTCGTTTCTGTTTTTACATTTCTTTCGTAAATAATGATCATAAGACGTTGTCAGAGTGGAAAGAAATGGCGCGGGATTCCGAATTGCCATGGGATATTAAGGCGGTTGACAAATCAAGGATTACTAAAATTTTCGCCTATCTTGAATTGAACGGCTGGGCCAAATATCAGCATATACTACAGCTGGGGTATACAGTATTACAAGAGATGGAACAATTTACCCATGTCAAAGTTTTTACTATACCGTCCATTGAAAAGACAACCATTTGGCGCAAGATATTTAAGATTTGACGACTGGCGTACTATTGGTTTTAGAACAAAAGGCCTTCAAATACATGCGACTGTGCATAGACAGTATTGGGCAAAATTGGAAACTGAAGCTAGAAATTTTTTGTAAAGCTGATGAAAGATGGCAGCCGCTTAACTTTCAGCAGGGCCGGGTCTGTGAGATACTCGTAATAAGAAAGATAGGCATACCCCTGGGCTGTGCCAAAAGTAAAATTGGTCAATGCGAGATTGCTAAGGTTTTGGCCCTGCAGCATTTTACTGTTCAATGCCGTTAGGGTAGACAGCGGATGCAGGGTCGTTGAATCGGGCGGAGCAAAGTATTGCCAGTATAAGTACCCTTCTGACCATTGGGTCTCGTAATAGGTAGGCTTCGGCGCCGTGAAATTAACGGAAAAAAGGCTGGTCGTGGTCGACGAGAGACTATAAGCGGATTCATCCGGCAAGGCCAACGTGGAGGGAACCGTACTGCCATAGCTATAAAGAGTACAACAATGTCGAGTTAGCATAGTTGGTCGTGTCCCAATATCCGACCAGATTGCAATATCCGATCGTTGAATATTCCGCTGGTCGCGAAAATTTAACCGTTGCCCCGGTCTCCATCTCGGTCAGATCGACGGTGTCATTGTTAGTGACGTGTGTATGGAAATTGTATTGTCCTGACGCCTCGAACAAAATATAATCTATGTCATTACCATATTGATTATATTGGTAGTTAATCTTACCCGGCGTATAATAAGCTCCCCCAGTGTAGCTGGCCGTTTGAACGCTGGCATTGATTGGCGCATCGGAAAATAAGAGGCTATTAAAAAAGTATGGATCCCCTGTGGGAGGCACTTGAATGCTAGGAGCATTAATATAGGTAAGGTTAGCAGTGGTCGGTTGGGGCAGCCGACCAAGGGGCACAACGTAATCGCCGGGACCAGCGGTCTGCCAGCGGGCGATATTGACAGCCTTGTAGGTAGAAATAATATAGGCGGTGGGCTCTCCGTCACCTCCGATGGTATCAATGCCTGTTACATCGACGAGGGTATCATTGGTATGGAGGATTGCCAAAATAGTTGAATTATTGGTTACCATGGTGTCCATCAATACTTTGCCGCCGGTTTCGCTTATAATCAGCTCGATCCCATAGCCAAGCGACGGACTGATGCTTAATGTTCCGGTTGGAGTACCTCCTGATGACGGGTGAGTATCATTGTTCTTTTTGCAGGCAAATAAGCAAAATAGGAGAAGGGAAAGACCCAAGATGGTCCTGGTGTTAAGGTTCATACAAATAGGGTTAATGCTTACAATATACTTAAAACTAATCACTACCTTTACATACCGACCAGTCGGTCCACACTCATGGAAGAATCAAAAAATCACATCCTCCAAACAGCCTTGCTGCTTTTCCTCGAAAAAAGCTACAAAGCAGTCACCTTTAAGGAACTCATGGAACAAACCGGCTTTTCGAAAGGAGCCTTCTTCCATTACTTTAAAAACAAAAAGGAGATTTTTGAAGCAGTGATCGATATGTATTTGGGCCATTTTATGGCGATCGACTTTACGAAACTCCCCCAAACGAACCTGCGCGAATTCCTCGATGCTTATTTCCCGACGGCCAGGAAGATGCGAACCGGATTTTTACCCCTGGAGCTCGTTAACGCTACCAACCGATACGCCTTAATGTTTGAGGCGCTAAGAATACTCCCGGATTTCAAAAGCAAGGTTACCCGCGATGAAGAGAATACTTTAGCGGCCTGGACAAGCCTGATCGCAAATGCCAGAAGCCGTCAGGAGATCAAAACGGTAATGCCGGATGAGCAGCTTGCCAGACTCTTTATTGATGCCAGTCACGGCATTGTCATTCATTCGATCATGACCGATAATGTCGAAGCAATTGAAACGGAAGCGTTATCCTCCTGGAATAATCTCTATCTCTTAGTCAAGGCATAAAATTTTTTAACCAAAACATACCGAATGGTCGGTATGCAAAAAATCGTAAAATCATGGAAATCAATACCCACAAAAAAAAGACGGTTTCGGCCGATATAGAGGTCCTGATCGTCGGCGCCGGCTTGACAGGACTGACACTGGCCTGCGACTTACTCCGCCGGGGTATCAACTTTCGCATTATCGATAAATCGCCCGAATATTTTCCCGGTTCAAGAGGGAAAGGCCTGGTCCCCCGTTCGCTGGAAGTCTTTGATGATTTGGGCGTGATCGATGAGCTCCTTCCTTATGGCTACTTTCATCCGATTATCCGCGAGTACGATGGCCCGAACGTACTCAAAGACGAAGATGTGCACAAAGGAATTTCGAATACCCCGAATACGCCTTATGCCTCACCACTTTGGATGCCGCAGTTTCAGATTGAACATACACTGAGAGAGCAGTTGGCCAAGGGAGGCAAGTACGTAGAGTTGGCAACCGAGCTGACGAACATTGAACAAAATGAAAATATAGTTACGGCAACCGTACAGAAGGAGGGGCAACCACAGGAGATCAACTGTTTGTACCTGGTCGCATCCGATGGCGGCCGAAGCTTTGTACGTAAATTTTTACAAGTGGGCTTTTGGGGCGAAACCCGTGAAACAATAAGGGCATTCGTAGGTGATGTACATACTGATGCGCTGGACCATGAGCATACTCATATGTGGAAGAAACATCCGGATGGCTTTTTGGCGCTTACTCCCTTTGCAAAAAATGATATATTTCAGTTCCAGGCACAGGTAGATCCTGATTTCGAGGCAGAACCCACCCTGGAGTTGTTTCAACAAATCTTGAATCAGCGGACAGGCATGGATATTAAGCTGTATGATCCAACCTGGCTATCTTCCTTTAAGGTAAATATCCGGATGGTAGACCGATCGATCATCGGAAGAGTGTTTATTGCAGGGGATGCTGCCCACGTACATTCACCCACCGGTGGACAAGGCATGAACACAGGCATACAGGACGCCTATAACCTGGGCTGGAAACTCGGTTTGGTGCTGCAGGGAACAAATAGCAGGCTGCTGCAAACGTACCAGGAAGAACGCCTTCCTGTAGCTGCCGCTGTTTTAAAGTTAAGTACACAACTGCTGGATAAGTTCAAATCTGCTGAAAGGTCGTTACCTACTGATGATAATAACGAAAGGTTTCAGTTGAGACTAAACTACAGGAATAGCAGCTTGAGCAAGCAAGCCACTTTATTGCCATTGCCCTTACAAGCCGGCGACCGTGCCCCCGATGCACCGCTGCAGAATAGCAACGGCGGACCTATACGACTATTCGATCTGTTCAGAGGACCCCACTTTACCATCTTGTTCACCGGCGACATTCCTACGGATAACCTGACTCAACATAAGAACATCAAGCTATTTCGAATCGCCCAACACGGTGGCGCCCAACCCGGTGGCGCCGACAGCTTCGTTGATGCCGACGGCTATTTCAGTTCCGCCTACGGAGTCCCGCAAAACCTGATCTATGCAGTGCGACCAGACGGTTACATCGGATTCATCGGTGACGATACTCTGGACCTGATCTCGTATATGGATTTTCTTTACCGCACATAGCGCCCGGCAACCAACCCCCCCATCGCCAGCACCGACGTCACCGCAATGATCGCTACCATCGGCGTGGCGGTCCCATTACTAAACACCGACACCCCAACGGACGCCAATGCTCCTACCCCCATCTGCGTAGCGCCTAGTAACGCAGAAGCACTCCCCGCATTCTTATCGAATGGCGCCAGCGACAACGCCGCCGCATTCGGATTGGTAAACCCCAGACACGCCAAAAAAACAAACAGCAGGACAATCGTATATCCCAACCCGTACCATCCGGCCATACTGCCAGCCAAAAACACCAACGAAACGCCCACCTGCCCCGTCAATGCCACCCGGATGATCTGCTGGCTGCTGTAACGTCGCAACAATAGGCTGTTGAACTGACTTAGCCCGATAAATGCCACCGAAAGTCCCGCAAAGATCCATCCATAGGTCTTCTTATCGACATGAAACACATCCATGAATACATACGGCGACCCGGCGACATACGCAAACAGCCCGGCAAAAGCCAACGCCTCCACCAGCATGTAAATGATAAACTGCGGCTCCCGCAGCACAGCCAAAAAATTTCTCAATATCGGCAGCGGCTTCAAAGAAAAGCTTTTATCGGCCGGATAAGTCTCGGGTAAAAAAAATACGGTTAGCAACGAGACCAATACCCCCAGGATCAGCAGGACGAGAAATACCACCCGCCAACCCCAGACAGTCACGATATACCCACCGGCCGTAGGCGCGATCAGCGGCGAAGCGCCGAGTACCAGCAACAACAGCGAAAAGACCTTGGCACTATCCTTCGGCCCGAACAGATCCCTTACCATCGCCATAGCCGCTACCGTACCGGCACAGCTACCCACAGCCTGTATAAATCGCAAAACAATCAACGTATGAATATCCTTCGCCTGCATACACACAAAGGTGGCCACCAGATACAACAACAGCCCGGCATACAACGGCTTCTTCCGGCCATGTCGGTCCAGCAAAGGGCCATACAACAATTGCCCCAGCGAGATCCCCACAAAAAAGCTCGACAGCGATAACGCCACCGTCGCCACGGAAGTCCCCAGGCTCCTGGCTATTTCCCCGAATCCCGGGAGATACATATCGATGGAAAAAGGGCCTAACGCCGTCAATGACCCTAAAATAAGTACATAGGTGAAATAAGTTCGCCTCGTCATAGTAAGAAATTAATATCCGCTCCGCGTGAAATACTCTATCCCGTCCGGCCCCGCAACAATCGCCCGTTGCGCCAGGTTATAGAACAGTGAATGCTCCAATACCCCGGGCATCCCGGCCAACCGGTCATTGATCACCGCAGGCTCGGGAAAGGGATCGAACCAGCAGTCGATCAGAAAGTTTCCCCTTTCGGTGATGACCGCTCCGTCTTTTTTATTGCTCAGCCGCAGCTCAGACTTAACCGGATTAAAAAACTTCTTGACCCGGTCCGACACAAAAGCCAGCGCCTCGGGAATCACCTCCAGCACCAACGGATAGGTGGACTCCAGCCGCTCTACCCGCTTGGCCGCATCGCCGACGATGATAAACTCATCAGCCATCGAAGCCAGGACCTTTTCGCTGGTGTGCACGCCACCCCCGCTCTTCAGCGCGCTCAGCCGCCGGTCGAACTGGTCGCACCCGTCAAAGTAAAGATCGACACGATCCATCCACCCCATCTCCCGCACGGCAAACCCCTGCTGCTCTAATAAGCGCCGCGTCGTAAAAGAAGAAGACAGCGTTGTCAATGAAGCAGCCAAAGCCTCATCTTCCTTGATTAGCCCGATAAGATTCGCCATCGTCGAACCCGCCCCAAATCCAACAACGCTGTCCCGTCTGATAAGCTTTAGCGCCTCTTTGGCGGCTTGCATCTTATAATCCATAATTGTATTTTCTTTCTATTGAACTCTTCACTTCAGCATCTCCACCGGAATCTGCGTGATCGGCTGTATCCTGACGTTCTTATAAAACACCTCCGCCCCCTCCGACTGCAGCTGTATCCTGCCGGCAGCAAGCGGCGATACAGTCCCGTTATCCGATTGCGCGAGATGATACAACGCCATCATGACCCGCCCGTTGACGACATGCACGCTGGTATCGCCATGACAATACAGATCAAGCGTATTCCATTCACCCGTACTCTTCTCCGCATCACCCCGCTTATAACAATGCCGCCCCATAGCGTTATACACCGAAAAAGTATACAATTGCCCGGCCGGGTCATACACATATCCACTGTCCGGCCTCTTCACCGCCGGAATATCCGCCATCCCACCGGCACAACCCCAGTATTCACCCACATCCCCTTCCTGCACCTGGAACTCATGCGACCGCATCCATGCGCCAAAATCGGCGCCATAGGGCCCAACGGAATGATACAGCAGGCCGCTGTCTTTTTTCTTATTCTTCTTAGCACCCCACGTCAGCACACCCCACCGGAACTGCAGCCGCAAATGATAGTCCGCATAATTTTTTTGTGTGATCACCGCACCCGTTCCCTCACCGGAGATGCGGATGGCCTTTTCCCCGCCATCGGTCACCACCGTAAAAACATGCTGTGGATCACTGTTGAGTCCGACCGGCTGGTCAGTAATCCGCTTTCCCGTACTGTCCATCGGCGGCGCCAGGTAAGTGTCCCAGCCGGAAAGGTCTTTGCCGTTGAAAAGATTTACCCAGCCTCTGTCAGCAACCGGTCCCCCCGCCGTAAAAGCGGCCATCGTCAGCAAGGCAGGAAATAGATAAAAATGGCGTAACATCGTTGCTTGATTTTATGCTGTAATTTACGGCATGAAACGCGACATCACATGAAGAATTATCAGCTTTCACCACTCGAAACGGTCGCTCGCCTGGCCCTGGCGGCCGTAATGGGCAGCGTGATCGGCTGGGAGCGGCAACGCAAAGAAGGCGCCGCCGGCCTGCGCACCCACATGATGGTCTGCCTGGGGTCCGCCCTGGTAATGATCGTGTCAGCTTTTGGATTCGAAGATATTCTCGGCCGGCCGGATGTCGTACTGGATCCTTCCCGTATCGCTGCACAAGTGATCAGCGGTATTGGCTTCCTGGGAGCAGGCACTATCGTTTTCCTGCGTCCGCAGGTGATTCGCGGACTGACGACAGCAGCGGGATTATGGACGGTCGCCGCCATCGGACTGGCCGTCGGCGGAGGACTCTACCTCGCAGCCATCGCCACGACAGTGATAGCCCTCCTCATCCTGGCAGTGATCAAACCATTGGAACATCGCATGATGGAACGTAGAAAAGATCGGCTGAATCGAAGAACTCCCTCACCCCCCTCGGAAGACCAGGCTGTCATCGACCCGGATACAGACGAAGAACCCTGATTGAGATGGCCGGAAAAACGTAATGACCTGGTCGGTCCCGTCTATTCGATCGCCGCCGTATTATGAGCCACCTCATTTCGTGGCGCCAGCTTAAACCACTCTTTGGCATATGGCTTCAGCAACCGATCCGCAGCTGCCGGCCCCCAACTGCCCGCCGGATAAAATTGCAGCTGCTTGCGCGGAAATTTTTTCCAGGCATTGATGATAGGCATAACTATCTTCCACGCCTGCTCGATCTGGTCGGTCCGCATGAACGATGTGGCATCACCCTCCAGCACATCCAGCAATAACGCTTCATAAGCCTCCGGCAGCGACTGGCTATAATTATCCTTGTACATGAAATCCATCTCGACTGGCGTTAGCTTCATGTGCAGTCCCGGAACCTTACTCTCGAACAGCAATCCGATTTCCAGCTCCGGCTGGATACTCATGATCAGCTTGTTGGGCACGATATCATCCTTGAAGATCTTGTGCGGCGACTCCTTGAATTGGATGGTGATGACGGAAGACTGGCGGGCCATGCACTTGCCCGTGCGTAAGAAAAAGGGCACTCCTTTCCATCGCTCGCTATCGATGAGGAGCTTCGCAGCCACAAAAGTTTCGGTCGGGGAATCGGGCGCGACCTGACCCTCCTGCCGGTAAGCCACCTGCTTCTCCCCATGGATCTCACCTTCCGTATATTGACCCCGCACAACATTCTTGAAGACCCCGTCGGTCGTCAATGGCCTGACCTGCTTCAGCACCTTCACCTTCGCATCCCGGATAGCCTCCGCTTCATATTGCTTGGGACAATCCATTGCGATGATACAAAAGAGCTGCAACAGGTGGTTTTGTATCATATCCCGCAAAGCGCCACTGCTGTCATAATAGCCGCCACGCTTACCCACACTCACCTCTTCGGCAACGCTGATCTGAATATGATCGATATAGTTTTTATTCCAGAGCGGTTCGAAGACGTGGTTCGCAAAACGGAAGGCCATGATGTTCTGCACCATCTCTTTTCCCAGGTAATGATCGATATGATAGATCTGCTTTTCCTCGAATCGCTTGCTCAGGTACCGGTTCAGCTTCTTGGCGGAATCCAGATCGGTGCCAAAAGGCTTCTCGACGACGATCCGATGCTGCGTATCACTCGTGCAAAGCTTCGCCTGGCATAAGGCATCTCCGATGATCTCTATGAAGCGGGGCGCCACGGCAAAATAGAACATCCTGCTCCCTTTCTGCTTTTGCTTCTGCTCGAAATCCTTTATCTTTTCCTTCAGCGTATTATAGGTCTTTGCCTGCTGAAAATCACCCTGGATGTAAAAAATATTGGCGGAAAAAGCAGCCCATTTATCTTTGTCGGCCTTGCCGCTGCGGCTAAACTGATTGTCCGCCGTCAGCAGCTCATCCCGGTAAGCCTGCTCGTCGATAGTGACAAAGTCTACGCAAAAAATCGCAAACGCTGTTGGCAAATGCCCGTCCGCATACAAATTATAAAAAGCGGGAATTAACTTACGGCTGGTCAGATCTCCTTTCGCGCCAAAAATAGTGATTGCTGCTGATTCCGATTTTTTAGGCTTGATCATAATAACAAACTTAGTTATTTTCCCGCAACAAAAAAGCCGGCTCAAAAGTTTGAACCGGCTCCACTTATTAACATATGTCCCGCGTGGCGATGCCCCGCATTTCAATTATTGCGCCTTCCAGACATTATTCCCCGGATTGGTATCAGGATAACGCTGGTCCGGATCGATCGTTACCTGATCGACCTTGTTGGTAGACGCATAATGGAACTTCCATACCGGCCCATGCATCCAGATCTCTACCGGCAGCTTGACCCTGTTGGTCGTACCATTGGACTCCTTCACCTCAACGGTAACAGGCATCGGCAGCTTCTCCATATTCTCAATGGTGATGGTCACCCCCTGAGAAGGATCGGTGCTGCTCACAGCATCCACCCCAACTACCGCCTGATCGATCTTCCAGTCCTCCAGGAACCATCCACGCCAGAACCAATCCAGCGTCTCGCCAGCACCATTCTCGATCGCATGGAAGAAATCATACGGCGTCGGATGCTTGAAGGCCCACTGATGAACATAATACCGGAAGGCATAGTCGAACCGGGCCTTGCCCAGCACTTCTTCCCTCAGTAATTGCAACCCGAGACTGGGTTTGGCATAGGCAGTAACACCCAGATTCCGACCCTGTACGACATCGGGAATGGTCATGATGGGATCGTCTCCATTATGCCAGTAAAAGGCCTCCCGTACACGGTTCTCCGAACGATAATATTCCCCCTTGTTGAAGGCGGAATCGGCCTGTGTATTGATATAGGTGTTGAATCCCTCATCCATCCATGGATATTTTCGCTCGTTGCTGCCCACTATCATGGGGAACCAGTTGTGACCAAATTCATGACTCGCTACTCCCCACAACTGCCTCATCCGCGCCCGGATACCGCAGAAGACGATGCCGGGATATTCCATCCCGGCGGTAATGCCCGCCACATTCGTTGCCGAAGGGTAGCTGAAGGGATAGAGATAGCCGGAATAATATTCGATAGCGCCTTTGACATATTCGGTGGAACGACCCCAGGCAGAATCACCAGCCGCCTCCACAGGATAGAGGGATTCAGCCAGCGACTTCTTGCCGTCAGGCAGGTTCATCCTGGCCGCGTCCCAGACATAGGAAGCACTGGCGGCCCAGGCCACGTCCCGGGTATTGATACAACGGAACCTCCAGGTAAGCCGGTCCTTCGCAGGACGGCTGGCAGGATTAGCCACCTCATCCACTCCGCGGATGAAGACGGTCTTATCACTACTTTTGGCTTCCATAAACCGCTGCTGCTCCTTGGGCGTCAGTACTTCCGTCGGATTGACGAGCTCACCGCTGCCGCCTACGATCATATTGCCCGGAACATTGACATTGTACTCGATATCCCCATATTCGAGGTAGAACTCCCCCTGTCCAAGATACGGAAGCGTATTCCACCCATACACATTGTCAAACACACACATCCTCGGATACCATTGCGCAATCTCATACATCCATCCCCCATCCTTCGCCTGGCTCCGGCCCATCCTGTCTGTACCATATTCAGGTACCTTGAAGGAATATTCGATGTGGATCTTCAGCACCCCACCCTCGGATTTCAAGTCGGTCGGCAATTTGATCTGCATCCGCGTATCGGCCACTGTATAGTCGACAGGAGTACCCTTCCCGGTAGTGGGATTGATCACCTCCACGGACTTTAGTTCATAGCCGCCGGCAAACGCATTTCGGTTAGCCCACCGCCCGCCGCTGATCTCGGTCACTGCATTACCGCGCGAATCGGTACTATATATATTCTGATCCAGCTGCAACCATACGAAAGGCAGACTCTGGGGACTGTTATTCTTATAGGTGATGGTAACGGCGCCGGAAAGGGACTGGTTCACTTCATCCAGCCGGGCATCGATCTTGTAATCTGCGCGGTTCTGCCAATAATGGGGACCAGGACTGCCCGCAGCGGACCGCAGATCATCCCCATAAGAAGGATAAAAGAATGGCGCAAACGCCTCATGATGATCATAGACGGATGTAGGCGTAGACGTAGACTGCGCCCGGGAAACCTGCTGCTGCAGCAACAACCCCGCCAGGGCCAAAAACCCGAAGGACTTTCTCATATGTAAACTAAATTTATTATGGCAGCGAAGGTAAGTAATGCAGGTACAAGAGTTGGTTATTTTAAGGATGTGCGGAAAAAAAGAAGGCTATTTGGATAATACATTGTAAACAAGACCCATGGATTGTTGTTAACAGGAGTAATGGAATACATAAAATTCGGCGACACCGGGCTGATGGTATCGAGACTCTGTCTCGGCTGTATGACCTACGGCAAACCCACTGAAAGATGGCAATGGGCCCTCGATGAAACGCAAAGCCGGCCTTTCTTTGAAAAGGCCCTCGAATCAGGTATTAATTTCTTCGACACCGCCGACGTCTACACCGGCGGGGAAAGCGAAAAGGTCACCGGAAAACTTTTGTGGCAGCTGTCTTCACGCGACGCCATCGTCCTGGCCACGAAAGTCTTCAACCCTATGGGCCCCGGCCCGAATGACAAGGGACTTTCCCGCAAACATATCATGAGCGCCATCGACGCCAGCCTGCAACGCTTAGGCACAGACTATGTAGACCTTTATCAGATCCATCGCTGGGATTATAATACGCCCATCGAAGAGACGATGGAGGCCTTACACGATGTGGTCAAAGCAGGCAAAGCCCGTTATATCGGCGCAAGTTCAATGTTCGCCTGGCAGTTCGCTCAGGCCCAGTTCGTAGCAGCACAAAATGGCTGGACACCTTTCGTCTCCATGCAGCCACACTACAACCTGCTCTATCGGGAAGAAGAAAGGGAAATGATCCCCTTCTGCATCGATCAGCAATTGGCGGTCATCCCCTGGTCACCACTGGCCCGCGGCCTGCTGACCGGCAAACGCACGAAAGAAAGGACGGAAACCCTGCGTGCCAGGACAGACGCCTTCGGCAAATCCCTGTATGACCGTGACGACGATTTCGAGATCATCAAACGCGTAGATGAACTCGCCGACAAAAAAGGACTCCCCGCCGCTCAGATCGCCCTGGCCTGGATGCTCTCCAAACCAGCTATCACCGCCCCGATCATCGGCGCCAGCAAACCCGGCCACCTCGAAGATGCAGTAGCCGCCCTGTCAGTAAAGTTGGAAAAGGAAGAGATCGCCCGGCTGGAAGAACCCTATCTCCCCCATCCGGTACTGGGTCACTCTTAAAATTCGCGCAAGGCCCGATCGATTAAGGCGCCAGGCCAACAAAAACAGCCTGCCCCTTCTGATATATATTGGTGTCCGCCCGCACAAGCAGGCGTGCGGATGCCAATTCCACCTCTACTTCATAATAACTCCCAAAAAATGTCACGCCCATTACCCGCCCTTGCGCGGCAGCATTACCCATCGCCGACAATGTCAGCTTCTCCGGCCGTATAAACAGGACTCTCCGCCCCTCAGCCGAAGCCTGCCTTCCTAGCCTGGCCGCCAGCGACGGATCGACCAGATTGTATTTACCAAATAACCCCGCCGTATATTCATCGACCGGCTGCCGGTAGATCCTTTCCGGTGTGCCCTTCTGAATTAATTGCCCCCCGCTCAACACCAGTATCTCATCCGCCCAGGACAGGATATCCTGTGGATCATGCGACACCAGGATACAACTGATGCCCATCCGCTCGGTAATATCCCGGATGACGATCCTGAGGATTTCCTTGTGTATCCTGTCTAGATTGGAATACGGTTCATCCAACAGCAACAGCCGCGGCGGCTTGACCAACAGCCTTGTCAGTGCGATACGCTGCCGCTCCCCACCCGACAACTGGTCGGTCTTCCGTCCCAGCAGGCTATCGATCCTGCACATGGCATACAGCGCGCCAGCTTCCTCATCGGACAGATCATTGGCATAAGATAGTATATCCGCCACCCGATAATTATTCCAAAGCTCGAAATGCTGAGACAGATAAGCAATCCCCGGGTGACCCGGGACGAGCGTCTCCAGCGGCCCCCGCACCCTGGCCCCTTCCAACAATACCTCACCCGCATCGGGCTGCAACAACCCCGCAATCACTTTCAGCAACGTGCTCTTGCCCGAGCCCGCCGCCCCCGACAACGCCAGTTTCTGCCCCTTTTGCTGGACAAAGCTGATGCCGCTTATTCCGGCATGCCCGACCACAGCGCTGTCGCTTCTGATATCGGCCGGTCCCTCGAACGTCCTCTTGGTCGCCGAAGCTCCCAGCGACCCCATTCGCTTCGTAACCCCAACCACCTGTAATAGATCCATCCCCAAATATAACGGCAGCGATTCATATTTTTGACCTACATTTCGCATATGCACGATCATCCCTACTCACCCCGCACAGTCCAGGTGATCCGGTATGTCACCCCCCTGCGGGAAGGCGGCTCACTACCAGCCATCGCCGAAGCCGACGACGGATTCCTCTATGTACTCAAATTCCGCGGCGCAGGCCAGGGAGTCAAGACCTTGGTAGCGGAGCTCATCGGCGGCGAAATCGCCCGGACCCTCGGCCTGAAAATTCCCGAAATGGTCCTCGCCCGGCTGGACTCGGCCTTCGGCCGCACGGAACCGGATGAAGAGATCCAGGATCTGCTGAAAGCCAGCGTCGGACTCAACCTGGGCCTCCATTACCTGACCGGCTCTATCACCTTCGATCCTGCCGTCACCGCCATCGATCCTCTCGTAGCCTCCCGCATCGTCTGGATGGATGCACTGCTGACGAACGTCGACCGTACCGCCCGTAATACCAATATGCTCGTCTGGAATAAAGAGCTGTGGCTCATCGACCACGGCGCCGCTTTGTATTTTCATCATTCCTGGGAAAATGATCATCATCTTTCACCCGAAAAGATTCAGCATCAGGCCGAACGACCCTTTGTGCAGATCAAAGATCATGTGCTGCTGCCCCGGGCCTCCCGGCTGGATGAAGTCGATACCGCTGCCCGCCAGATACTTACCCCGGCTCTCATCCGCACGATCGTGGACCTGCTGCCGGATGAATGGCTCACCGGCCCCGGCTGGTCGCCAACAGCATCACCCGACGATATCCGCTCGGTATATGCCCAATTTTTAAATTCCCGGATCGCCGCGTCCGGCATCTTTACAAAAGAAGCCCAGCATGCAAGACAAGCACTTGTTTGAATACGCCGTCATCCGCATTGTTCCCAGAGTAGACCGGGAAGAATTCCTCAATATAGGCGTCATTCTCTATTGCCCTCACCCGAAATTTCTGGAATTGATCTATACCCTCGACCCTACCCGCCTGCTGTCCTTCGCCCCTGCCCTGGACCTCACGGAAATAGAAGAATACCTCCGCGCATTTGGTAACATTACCCGGGGTAGTAAAGAAGGAGGACCTATCGGCAGACTGGATATACCTTCCCGGTTTCGCTGGCTGACAGCCACCCGCAGCACGATCCTGCAAACCTCTCGCGTCCACCCGGGCTTCTGCGCCGATCCGTCTGCAGCCCTCGCGAGACTACATCAAACGTTGGTATTATAAAGGAAATCGCCGCCGCATTTAGCCGTGATGCGCATGCGCATGTAACGCCGCTACTGGCAACCTCACCGCCTCGACGGTGGATTCGGCCGTGTCGATGATCAGACAGCCATTGTCGAAGGGACCCCTGGCGATACAAGGCCCATACCAATATTGTAATTCCCTCGTATATACATAGCTGCCGAAATCCTGCCGCCGGATATCCTCCTCATTCACCCGGCTCAACCCCTCAAAATGCATGTGCCCCGAAATACCCAGCGTACAGCCATGCTGGTCGATAAACGCCAGATGCTCCCGGAATTCTTCAGCCCGTTTTGGAAAATAAGTCCTGATCCCGTGCAGGTCAGGCATGGCGAAATGAGTGAATAAAATGCGCAGGTCATCATATTTACCGATCCAGGTATCCGGCAGCGATTCGAGCCACGCCTTGTCTGCCTTCGTCAGCAAAGCATCCAGCTGAATATCCTCATACAAAAAAATGTGATTCTCCCCCAGCGCCTTGCGCTCGAAGAAATCCAACTCGTACCAGTTGTCAGGGAAATCGAATACAGTCGTGTGAGAAGGTAATTTCCTGATCTGAAAAAGATCGTTGTTGCCAATGACTGTTCCGCTGCAGTTGGCCCGTATCATCGCAATGCATTCATGCGCAGACCGTGTATCGAGATAACGGTAGGTATTTACTTTGAACCCAACTATATCTCCCAGGCATACCACTTCGGTACAACCAGCATTTTCAAGTAAGGACAAGGCCGCTTTCAACGCGACTATATCTTCATGAATGTCTGCGATGACACCTATTTTCATCGGACCAAAGGTAAGACTCCTTTCTTATAATCGGCAGCGAATTTGCTGGTACCGTCTACCCATACGTTAGAAACCGCAGCAAAAGAACGGTCACCGGAAAAACTGACCAGGTCGGCTCTTTTTCCGACGGCAATACTACCGGTATACGCATCGAAACCCAGCATCTTCGCCGGATTCAGCGATACAAGGTTGACGGCCTCATGCGGCGCAATACCGTCTTCGATCATGCGGACAACACTGCCCAGCATCGTAGGAAAGTGATAATCACTGCAAAGAATGTCCACTAACCCCTCATCCATCGCCTCCTTGCATGAAAGATTTCCGCAATGTGATCCGCCGCGGAAATAGTTAGGCGCACCCATACAAACCCACATGCCTAACTCCTTCGCCTTCCGGGCCGCTGCCAGTGTCGTTGGCATTTCAGCCAGCGTCACCCCACAGGCGGACGCCTCTATGACATGCTCGACGGTGGTATCATCATGGCTTCCGAGAATACATTTTCCGGCGAAAGTCTCACGTATCTTATCCCGGTTATTGACCTTCTGCGTCCGTTGTATCTGCTGCTCGATGGTCTCGATAGCCTTCTCCCTTGTATAGCCGCGTTCCTTGATCCGCGTTTGGATCTGCTGCTCGATGGTGAATTGTCGCGTACCCGGAATGGTATCGTTGAAAACAACCAGATACAGACTCTCCAACGCAGCCAGGTCGGCCAGATGCGGCAAGAGGGTATCGGTATTGGGATCGATCCGCGCATGCAGGTAATGCCGCACCAACATACTCCCCCGCGTCACATCGATCTGCCTGGCCAGTATCAGCGCCTGTTCGATGGTCCGTTGCTTGGTTTCCTGCTCGGAAAAGCTGATGGCGCTGAACACAGTCGTCAACCCGCATGATGCTGCACGTACGTCCAGAAAATGTGCGGCAAACGGCGGCGCAAAAGACGCACTGGATCGGGGATGCAACTCTTTCTCCAGATAATCGGTATGAATATCGATACACCCCGGGATCAACCATTGCCCCTGGAGATCGATACCTTCCGCATAAAACTTATCCTTGTAAATACCCGAGATGATGCCGTTGTCGATGCTTATAGTCCCGTTAAAATGCCCGGTGGGCGTGACAACCTGTGCATTGGTCAGAAGATGCGTATTCATATCTATCATAAATATCTGGTTGGATTGTTAGTCGGTCGTTAGACTATCATAAGCGTTTTGTCTTATTTCAATGCACCGCCGCCCAACAACTGTCCACGCAAGGCATCGGATATCTTCTCGGTCAGCACGATCAGCAACACGGTCACACAGATTAACCCCAGGGCGTCCCGGTAATGCAGCAGCCGCATCGCTTGAAATAATTGAAAACCAATACCCCCGCCGCCAAATATGCCGAGACCGATGGCCGTTCGAATATTGATGTCATAGGCATAGAACAAATTGGCGGTGAAAGAAGGTAATATCTGCGGTAATATCGCAAAACGTATCACTTGCCACCTCGTCGCCCCCGCCGCATAAATAGCATCCGCAGGAGCCGGATCGCTGTTCTCTATGATCTCTGTAAAGAGTTGCCCGAATGTTCCCAGCGTGGACAACACCAGGGTCAGCATACCCGCAAAGGGCCCCAGCCCCACGGCCGCCACGAAGATTAAAATGATGAACAAGGAAGGGATCACCCGCTGGAAAGACAACAATACCCTGACCACCACTCGCACCCCCCGTAAAGGCATGGTATTCGCCGCCGCCAGAAAAGCCAGCAACATCGCAATGCTCCCGCCGATCAACGTACCCATGAAGGCCATGGATAGGGTCTCGAGGATGGCCATGCCAATGGTCTTGTCAGTCCATAACATTTGATAATTCGGCGGAGTCATGCTCTTCAGCAGATCGATGACATAATGGAACTCCGTGAACAGCATGGCCGGATCGAACCCCATGAAGACGCACGCAGCCACGATCACTATCGCAGCCACACTGAAGATGGTGGCCCTTTGGCGGTAACTAACCGGCGAGAACGTATAACGTAAAGTAGTTTTCATTTCAAAGCCTCCCCACCGCTGATTTTTTTCCGTAAAAATTCTGATATCCGCTCGGTAACGAACACCATCGCCAGGATCACCAGCAGCGCAGTCGTCGCCCTTGGATAATCCAGCAGGAAAAAGGCCCGGTACATCTCCAGCCCGATCCCACCCGCGCCGACCGCCCCCAACACCACGGACAACCGGATACTCAATTCAAACCGGAATAGCGCAAAGGAAATAATGGATGGCATGATC